>CAZCBN010000032.1:24891-30207 GCA_964496975.1 uncultured Phycisphaeraceae bacterium | reverse complement strand
ACCCACGCCCCGCGGCCTTCGGCCTCCCCGGCGCCCCGTGGCGCCGGCCCGCCGACTTCCGCACATCGACCTCTGCAAAAGATATCTCACAAGCGGACGTTCCACTTCCCACCCACGCCCTTGGAATGCCCGTCGCACCCGATAAACTGCACCCGCCATGGACGGCATCACGCCCACCAACACCCAGGCCGCCCCGGCGGCCATCCCCTTCCACCTTGCCCGGGCCTACGGCTTCGCCGGCCGTCCCGCGGTCGCGGCCCCCCCGCGGGTTGCCCCGCTCTCAACACCCGCCGCGCCGGCCGAAACCACCGCCCCGCGCCGGGTTGACGTGGTGGACATCACGGCGTCCGCAGAACGCCCCCCCGCCGACCTCGGGCCGCTCGCCTTTGTAGGGCCACAGACGGTCCGCCCGCAGGCCGCCACGAACCCGCGGATCGAGGCGCTGGTCGCCGCCCGGGTGGACGTGCAGCCGTACGACGTGGCCCCCGCGCGCCGCGCCCCGGCCGCCGCCGGCCCCGACGCCGCCCTGCCGTTTTACCGCAACCCGACCGAGCGAAACGCCGCGGCGACGGGCGTCGCGGTCGGCGCGCTGGGCACCACAGTCGATGTCCGCGGCTAGCCTCGCCGCGGCGTGAAAAACGCCCCGCCCGCAGCGCGTCCCGCAGCCCTTCCAGCAGCCCCGTCCGCAGCGCGTCGGCACCGCGCCGCCGCCTGACCCCGCACGCCGCTTTCGACCGATAGCCTCCGCATGTCCATGACCGTGCCCGCCACGCCCATCGCCGTTCCGTTCGCCACCGAGGTCTTTGGGGCCGCCGCCGCCGCGCCCGCGGGTCGGGCCCCGACGCCCGCCGACCGGGTGCCGACGCCGCCCTCCGCGCTGGAGACGCTGCGGAGCCCCGCCCGCTGGCCCATTCCGGCCGGGCTGACGATGCTGAACCACGGCAGCTACGGCATCTGCCCCGAGCACGTCGCGGCCCGCCAGGCCGAGCTGCGCCGGCTGATGGACCAGGACCCGCCGACGTTCTTCCTGATCCACCTGGAACGCCTGAGCGACCGGGCCCGGGACACGATCGCGCGGCTGGTGCGCGCGCCGTTTGACGGCGTGTCGCTCGTGCCCAACGCCACCTTCGCCGTCGCCACCTGCCTGCACAGCATCGACTGGCAGCCCGGCGACGAGGTGGTGATGACCGACCAGGAGTACACCGCCACCCGCAACGAGCTCGACCGCCTGGTGAAGGACCGCGGCATCGTGGTGCGCACCGCGAACGTGCCCGTGCCCCTGCTGAGCGCCAAGCAGGTGGTGGACAACTTCGCCGCCCTGCTCACGCCGCGCACGAGGCTCGTGCTCGTGAGCCACATCATCAGCACGACGTCGATCATCATGCCGGTGGAGGCGCTCGTGGCGATGGCGCACGAGCGGGGGATCGAGACGCTCGTCGACGGCGCGCACACGCCCGGGCAGATCCCGCTGGACATCCAGTCGCTCAACCCGACGTACTACGCCGCGAGCTGCCACAAGTGGCTCTGCACGCCCAAGGGCTCGGGCTTCTTTTACGCGGCCGCGCACCGCCGGGCCCACATCCAGCCGCGGGCCCTCTCGTGCCGCGTGCACAACAAGCGGGCCGACCGGGCCGCGTTCCTGTGCGACTTCGACTACGTCGGCACGGGCGACTACACCGCCAACCTCGTGGTGCCCGACGCGGTGCAGCACCTGGCGGCCCAGCTCCCCGGCGGCTTTGACGCCGTGATGGACCGCAACCGCGACCTCGTCTCGCGCGGGGCCGCGCTCATCGCCCGCCGCTGCGGCCTGCGGCTCGCCGCCCCCGACGACATGGCCGGCACCATGCGCACGCTGCTGCTGCCGAGCGACCCCCTCCCGCAGCGGCCCAAGACCTACGAGGACCCGCTCTGGGACCGCCTGACGCTGCACCACCGCATCCAGGTGCCGGTCTGGACGCTGCAGCCCGCGAACCAGCGGCTGATGCGCGTCTCGGCCCACCTGTTCAACACCCTCGGCGACTACGAGAAGCTGGCCGAGGCGCTGGCGGAAGAGCTCGCGGCCGAGGCGGCGATGCGCTGACTTCTTGTGGCGCTGACGTCGTGCGGCGCTGACTGCTTGTGGCCCTGGCTTCGGCGGGGCCCGGCTCGTTTCGGGATGGCGCTCGTCTGCACGGCGGCACGCACGCCCGCGCTAACCTGCGCCTTATGCGAGGCCCCGCCGCCGACCCTGCCCACCCCGCGTCCGCCCCCGTCCCCACGCCGCCGCGCACGCTGCCGAGCCGCGGGGCGCACCGCGTGCGCGTGCGGTACGCCGAGTGCGACCCGATGGGCGTTGCCCACCACGCGAGCTACGCCCCGTGGATGGAAGAGGCCCGCACCGAGATGCTCCGCACCAGCGGCGTGACGTACGCCGACCTGGAGGCGTCGGGGGTCTTCCTCGTCATCACCAAGCTGGAGATCGCGTACCGCAGGCCCATCCGCTACGACGACGTGGTGGAGCTGCGCGTCGAGGTGAGCCCGCACGGCCGGGCCCGCCTGCGGCACACGTACGCGCTGGCGCTCATCGAACGCCGCGGCGGCCCGCCCAACCCCGCCGACCCCGCCACGCCCGCCGACGGCGTGTGCGCCACGGCCTTCACCGAGCTGGCGTGCGTCGGCCCCGACGGCCGCCCCAAGCCCCTGCCGGAATGGCTCACCGGCGCTGCGCACGCGGCGCCCGGGGCCTAGGTGGAACGGCGAACGCGAAGGACGCGACGCGCCACCCGCGAACGGCTGAGTGAAGGAAAGCGAACGCGGAGGGGCGGAGGGACGGCGGAGGACGCGGGCGGGTCCAAAGGCGGAGGCTCGACGGCCTCGCCGCGACCTCCGCCGCGTTCTCTCCGCAGCTCCGCGTACGCCTCCCGAAGCGCCGCGGCGTGCGGTCAGCGGTTCAGCGGGTCCTTCACCGTGCCGGAGTCGTCGGCCGCGCCGGGGCGGATGAAGGCGGGGTTGCCGGGTTCGGCCGCGGGGGCGGCCGGGGCGCTGGGCTCAACCGGCGCGGCGGACTCGAGCGGGGCCGAAGGCGCGGGCGGGGCGTCTGTCGCGGGCGCGGGCTCGGGGGCCGGCGCGGGAGCGAGCGCTGGGGCCGGCTCGGGCGTGGGCGCGGGCGTCGTGGCGGCCGGCGCGGGCATCGGCAGGAGGTCGGGCGCGCTTGCCTGCGGCGGGTATTCCGGCCCCGCGCGCAGTTCCGTGACGATGCGCCGCGAGTAGCGGTCGGGCACGGGGATCTGGTTCAGCAGGCGGGTGTCGCCGCTGTTGGCGTCGCGCACGGCCCAGCGCATCACATCGGGCTTGGTCGGGTTGTCCACCCGGTCGTTGTAGAAGCGGATGGTGAGCCACTGGCCCACCGGCACGTCCATGCTCCAGAGTTCCTGCTGGTCGCGGGTGTCGATGAGCTTCACCGTCACCGGCTCGTGCGCGGTGCTCGGGAAGGTGTGCTCGTCCTCCGACTGCAGCCGGCCCCCGGGGTTCTGCAGGCGGCACCCCGACACCCCGGCGAGCAGACCCGACGCGCAAAGAACGGCGGCGGCAACGCAGAACAGGCCGAGCGGGCGGGCGGGGCGACGGGGCATGGCGGAGACTCCGGCGAAAAGAGGGCGACTCGGCGTACGAGCAACCTGTTCTGGTGGTTCAAACACGCCCGCGGCGCGGCCCGCGGCCTCGGCCAAGCCTATCGGCCAATCGGGCCCTGTCCCTCCGCCCGCACCGGGGCACATGGGGCCGCGCAGGGCCACGCGATGGGGGCTGTACGATCGAGGGATGAACGCGTTCGCGGCGGGACAGGATGGGGCGGCGGGTCTGGCGGGCGTGCGGATCGGGCTGGGGTGGGACCGGCATCGGCTGGAACCGCCCGCACCGGGGGGGCGCGGAAGACCGCTGATTGTGGGGGGCGTCCGATTCGAGCACGCGGTCGGTCCTGTGGCGCGGTCGGACGGCGACGTGCTGTACCACGCGGTGACGGACGCGCTGCTGGGGGCGCTGGGGCTGCCGGACATCGGGCAGTTGTTCCCGGACACCGACGCGGCGAACGAGGCGCGCGACTCGGCGGTGTTTGTGGCCGAGGCGGTGCGGCGGGTGCACGCGGCGGGGTGGGGCGTGGTGAACCTGGACACGGTGGTGGCGCTGCAGCGCCCCAAACTGGGCGCGCAGCGGGAGGCCATCCGCGCGAACCTGGCCCGGCTGCTGGGCGTGCCGGCCGACGCGGTGAACGTGAAGGGCAAGACGGGCGAGCACGTGGACGCGGTGGGCGAGGGGCGGGCGATCGAGGCGCAGGCGGTGGTGCTGCTGGCGCGGCGGGCGGGGGGCGAGGTGTTGCACGAGCGGGGGCGATAGGCTGTGGCCATGTCGCACGAACGCGCGGGAGTTGGGCGCACGGATGGGACGGCCCGGGGTGTTGGCGCGCCGGCCCGCAGGCCGACGCGGACCATCGCGCTGATGAACCAAAAAGGCGGCGTGGGCAAGACGACGACGAGCGTGAACCTGGCCGCGGCGCTCGCGGCGGCGGGGCGGCCCACGCTGCTGGTGGACCTTGACCCGCAGGCGCACGCGACGCTGCACCTGGGCGTGGACCCGGGGCAGGACGGCGGGGCCACGGTGTACGACCTGCTGCTGGAGCCGCAGCACGGGGCGGCCGCGGCGGTGCGACCGGTGCGGGAGCGGCTTGACCTCATCGCGGCGGAGACGGACCTGGCGGCGGCGGAGACGGAGCTTGCGGGAGAGGCGGACCGGTTCGCGCGGCTTCGGCGGGCGCTGGAGCCGGTGGCGGGGCGATACGAGTTCATCCTGCTCGATTGCCCGCCCTCGCTCGGGGCGTTGACGCTGAACGGGCTGGTGGCGGCGCGGGAGGTGTTCATCCCGATGCAGGCGCACTTTTTGGCGCTGCACGGCGTGGGCAAGCTGCTGGAGACGGTGCGGCTGCTCCGGGGCGGGGAGGGCGCGGCGGGGCTGAACCCGCACCTGCGCGTCAGCGGCGTGATCCTGTGCATGCACGACGCGCAGTCCACGCACGTGCAGGAGGTGGTCGCGGAGATGGAGGCCTTCCTCGCCGAGGCGCGGGAGAAGCAGGACCCGGCGCTGCTGTACGCGCGGGTGTACCGGCCGGCGGTTCGGCGGAACATCAAGCTCGCGGAGTGCCCGAGCTTCGGGCAAACCATCTTTGACTACGCGCCGACGGCGGCGGGGGCGGACGACTACCGCGGCCTGGCGGATGCGCTTGTGAAGGAGTGGGACCGGCTGCTGAGCAAGCTGGGTGTGGCCGGGGGTGGGGCGGGGCGTGTG
>CAZCBN010000032.1:20033-24881 GCA_964496975.1 uncultured Phycisphaeraceae bacterium | reverse complement strand
CGGTCACGGCCGAGTCGCCACGTGCGGTGTCGGTGCGGACGGTGTCGGGGCTGACGTTTTTGAGCCGGCTCCTGGGGCTTTCGCGCGATCTGATGACGGCGCGGATGTTTGGTGACACGGCCGTCGGGTCGGCGTTTGCCGCGGCGATTGTGATCCCCAACCTGTTCCGCAGGCTCTTTGGCGAGGGGGCGCTGTCGGCGGCGTTTTTGCCGGCGTACAGCAGGCTCCGCGACGCAGACGGGGCGCGGGCGGACGCCTTCGGCACGCTCGTCGTGCTGTCGGTCGCGGCGGTGACGACGGGGCTCTGCGTGCTGATCGAGGCGGGCCTGCTCGCGGCGGTGCTGCTGGCGCCGGGGGAGGGGGCGCGGGGGCTCTCGCTGCGGCTCCTCATGCTCACGCTGCCCTACATGCCGCTGATCTGCACGGCGGCGATCGTCGGCGGCGTGCTGCAGGCGGGCGGGCGCTTCGGGCCCTGGGCGGCCTCGCCCATGGTGCTGAACGTGTGCATGCTGGGGGCGGGGCTGCCGTTCTTTTTTCTCGACGGGCCTTCGAGCGAGCGGTGGGCGGTGGTGCTCGGGGCGTCGGTGGTGGTGAGCGGGGCGCTGCAACTGGCGTGGTGCGTCGCGTCGCTGCGCGGGCTGATGGGGTGGACGGTCTCGCGCGAGCGGCTTTCGGCGGTGCGGGGCGAGGCGGGGGAGATGCTGCGGCGGCTCGGGCCCGTGTTCGTCGGGCTGGGCACGCTGCAGGTGAACGCGCTGCTGGACACGGTGATCGCGATGTGGCCCACGTGGTTCGGGCCCACGGTGCTGGGCGTGACGCACCCGCTGGACGAGGCGAGCAACGCGGTGCTGAGCTATGCGCAGCGGCTCTACCAGTTCCCGCTGGGCGTCTTCGGCATCGCGGTAGCGACGGTGGTCTTCCCCGAGCTGAGCCGGCGGGCGGGGGACGCGGCGGCGTTCGGCGAGACGCTGCGGCGGGGGATGCGGCTCAGCCTGTTCATCGGCGTGCCGGCGTCGGCGGGCCTGGCGCTCGTGGCGGGCGACATGGTGGCGACGCTGTACGGAGGGGGCGGGGGCGGGGGAGACGCCGGCGGCGGGGCCGCGGGTGGGGCCGCGGGCGGGGCCGCGGGGGCGTTTTCGGCGGAGGGGCTTGCGCGCACGGCGGCGGTGCTGCTGGCGTACGCCGGGGCGGTGTGGGCGTACTCGCTGAACCATGTGCTGGCGCGGGCGCTGTATGCGCGGGGCGACACAACCTCGCCCGTGCGCGCGGGCCTCGCGGCGATGGGCGTGAACCTGGCCCTAAACCTGACGCTGATCTGGTGGATGCGCGAGGCGGGGCTGGCCGCGGCCACGGCGGCGGCGGCGGTGGTGCAGACGGCGCTCCTGGCCCGCACGCTGCGGCGGCAGGGGACGACGCTGCTCGACGCGGGCGTGGTGCGGGGCGTGGTGCGCACGCTGGCGGCGACGGCGGCGATGGCGCTCGCGGTGCTGCTGGTGCCGGTGGTGCTGCGGGCGGCGGCGCCGGGGCTTTCGGGCTGGGCGGCGGCGGCGTGGCGGCTTGGGCTGGCGACGGGCGTCGGCGGCGCGGCGTACGCGGCGGCGGCCCGGGCGCTCGGGGCGGAGGAGCTGCGGTGGCTGGCGGGGCGGGCGGCCGGGGCCCGGGGGGCTTGACGGGCGCGGGATGGGGGGCGACCGGCGAGGAGCGGGCCCGCTAAACTGCCGCTTCGCCCCGCGGGTGCTTCCGCGGGCCCTGGAGTGCTTTCGATGAACCGTGGTACTGCTGGCGTGGTGTGCGGGTGGGCTTCTCGCGTGGTGATGGCGGGCGCGGCCGGCGTGGCGCTGGCGTCGCTCGCGGCGTGCAACACGGTCGAGGGCGCGGCCCAGGACGTGGGCGCCGTCGTTGAAGGGACGGGCAAGACCACGGAAAAGATCGTGACGGGGGAGGTGCAGGAGGAGCGCCAGCAGAAGGACGCGAACCGCTGAGGCGGCGGCTCCTGAGGCCCCACCCGATGCGCTGAGGTCGCCCATGGCTCGGCCCGTTGAGCTCGCCGGGCGGGTGATCGCTGTGACCGGTGCCTCCAGCGGCATCGGCCTGGCGACGGCGTTGGCGTGCGCCCGCGCGGGGATGCGCGTGGCGCTGCTCGCGCGACGCGCCGACCGGCTGGCGGACGCGGTCGCGGCCGTGTCGGCCCTGGGCGGGCACGCGGTGGCGTGCAGCGGCGATGTGGCCGAGGCGGGCGCGGCCGAGCGGTTCCTTGCTGAGGCTGAGGGGGCGCTCGGGCCGGTGTACGCGGTCTTCGCGAACGCGGGGTACGGGTTTGAAAAGCCCTTCGCCGAGACGAGCGACGCCGAGGTGCGCGGCATCTTTGAGGTGAACCTGTTCGCGTCGCTCGCGCTCGCGCGGGCGGCGGTGCCGGGGATGCGGGCCCGCGGCGCGGGGCACGTGCTGTTCTGCTCGAGCTGCCTGAGCAAGATCGGCCTGCCGATGTACGGGGCGTATTGCGCGACCAAGGCGGGGCAGGACCACTTCGCCCGGGCGATGCGGCACGAGCTGGCCGGGACGGGCGTGTGCGTCTCCAGCGTGCACCCCATCGGCACGCGGACGGAGTTCTTTGACCGCGCGGCGGACCGCAGCGGGGGCGAGCTGCGGCTGATGGGCCGCGCGCGGCAGCGGTTTTTGCAGCCGGCGGAGCGGGTCGCCGACGCGGTGGTGCGGTGCCTGCGCCGGCCGCGGGGCGAGGTGTGGACGAGCGCGTCGACGCGGCTTGCGCTCGCGGCGAGCGTGGCGGCGCCGGGGCTCACGGATTGGGCGCTGTCGCGGATGGCGCGATCGCGGCGGGGGACGTGACGGGCGGCGGGTTGGGCGCTGTTACCGCTGCGAGGCGGCGGGCTCGGCGTTGCTCGCGTGGGTGGTGGACGCGGCGTGGGCGTTCGGGGCGGCGTCGCCCGCGGGCGCGGGGTCTTGCGGGAGCAGGCCGCGGGCGCGTTCGAGGGCGATGGCGTGCTCCTCGATGGCCTTGCGGCGGGCGATCTTGATGGCGTAGACCGCGATGAACGAGCCGAAGAGCAGCGAGAGCGTGTAGACGATGCGGGCCCCGCTGGCGGCGATGGCGACGCCCAGGACGGCGAAGCCGATGCCGATGGCGTAGAGCGAGAAGACGGCGCCCTTCACGCCCAGCGCGCGCTTCAGCATGTGGTGCAGGTGGTCGCTGTCGGGGTCGGACATCCTTTTGCCGGCCATCTTCCGGCGGACGATGGCGAGCAGGGTGTCGATGATGGGCACGGCGTAGACGATGAGGCCGGCGAAGACGAGGTCGGTGCGGCCGGTGTCGCCCAGCGACAGGATGATGACGATGGTGGCGAAGCCGAGGAGGAGGCTGCCGCAGTCGCCCAGGAAGATGGTGGCGGGGTTGAAGTTGTGCGGCAGGAAGCCGAGGCACCCGCCGAGCACGGCGAGGCAGAGGACGAGGCGCTGGCTGTCGCGCTCGCCGGGGTCTGTGGCGACGATGAGCAGGGCGATGCCGAGGAGGCCGACGGTGGCGATGCCGGTGACGCCGCTGAGCAGGCCGTCGAGGCCGTCGATGAGGTTGCTGGCGTTGCAGGCGCCGAGGACGGAGACGGCGATGAGGGCGGTGCCGGCCCAGTAGATGACGTCGATGGTGATGCCCTCGCCGCCGATGCCCAGGCCCGGGGGCAGGGCGATGGTGTAGACGAGGTCGGGGTTGTCCAGCAGGGCGCCGAGGGTGGGCGTGAGCACGCCCTGCGCGACCTTGACGCCCCAGTTGCCCAGCGCGAGCGCGGCGGCCGCGAGGAGCTGGCCCCCGACCTTGACGCGTGGGCTCAGGCCCGCGACGTCGTCCCACAGGCCGATGCCGGTGATGATCGCCAGGCCCAGCACCACCTCGCGCGGCACCAGGCTCGGGTGGCCGCCGGTGGTGATGAAGTCGGTCTGGTGGAAGGTCATGAGGATCGGCATGCTGACGGCGAGGTAGGAGTAGGCGATGCCCGCCATGATGCCGAGGAAGACCGCCATGCCGCCGAGGTAGGCGATGGGCGTGCGGTGGACCTTGCGCGGGTCGCTGGGCCGGTCGATGACGCCGTTGCGCACGGCGAGGGCCCGCATGACGGGCGTCATGCAGAGGGTGACGAGGAAGGCGGCGAGCAGCACGCCGACGTAACCGTTCACGACGCCGATAAAGTCGAACGAGGGCTCCTCGGCCACGCCGGAGAGGCGGGCGAGTTCTTCGACGCGCTCGCGCAGCGACTGGATGCGCGTCGAGATGCCCTCGGGCACGGCGGGCGCGGCGGCGAGGAATGGGGCCCAGGGCAGGCCCGGGGCGAGCGGCAGGGGCGCGGTCACGGCAGGGTCTCCCTCGCCGCGGCCGCTGCGGGGCCGCCGGCGTGCATCGGGGGGTGGGCCGGGGTTTGGGTGTGGGCCGCGTGGGGACGGGCGACGGGCCCCGGGTGCGGCGCGGCGCTTTGGGCCGAATCCTGCTCAGCCTGCTCCGACGCGATGTCGGCGATCGTGCGCTCCAGCGGCACGGACGGCTCGAACCCGATCGCGGCGCGGACGCGCGACAGGTCGGGCCGGCGGTGCTGCAGGTCCTCGTACCCCGCGGGGTACGCGCGGTCATAGGGGACCAGCTCCACCGCGGAGGGCGACTTCAGCACGCGGATCACCAGCCGGGCGAGGTCGGCGATGCTGGTCGGCTCGTCAGACCCGACGTTGAAGACGCGGCCCCGGCACGCGGGCTCGGCGAGCAGCCGCGGCAGCGCGGCCGCGACGTCGCGCACGTCGCAGAAGCAGCGCGTCTGCGACCCGTCGCCGAAGACGCGCCGCGCCACCATC
>CAZCBN010000032.1:0-20023 GCA_964496975.1 uncultured Phycisphaeraceae bacterium | reverse complement strand
GCGTCTCGGCCCGCGCCGCGGCGGCGACGAAGCGCGGCAGCACCATGCCGTAGCGGCCCACCTGCCTCGGGCCCACGGTGTTGAAGAGCCGGGCGATGACGACGGGCAGGCCGTCGCGGGCGTGGCCCAGCGCGAGGTACTCGTCGAGCGCCTTGGCGCAGGCGTAGGACCAGCGGGTGACGGGCGTGGGGCCGTAGACGACGTCGTCGTCCTCGCTGAAGACACGGCGGGTGGGCTTGCCGTAGACCTCGCTGCTTGAGGTGAGGAGCAGGGCGGTGCCGGCGCCGGCGTCGTGCGCGGCGCGGGCGAAGCGCAGCAGGCCCGCCGTCTGCTCGACGTTCACCTCGATGGCGCGGACGGGCTCGCGCATCACCAGGTCCACGCCCACGGCGGCGGCGAGGTGGTAGATCTCGGCGAACGGATCCTCGGACGCGAGCGCCGGCAGCGCCGCGGCGAGGTCGCCCTGTCGCACGCGGAGCCGGCCCGGCCCCGCGGCGGCCAGCGCCCGGGCGTGCCGCAGGTTGCCGTCGCGCCCGGTGGAGAGGTCGTCCACGACGGTGACGTCGTCGCCGCGCGCGAGCAGCCGCTCAACGAGGTGCGAGCCGATGAAGCCCGCCCCGCCGGTGACGAGGGTTCGCCGGGGCTGGCGATCTCCGGGGGTGGGCACGGTGCTCGCCTCTCTCTCGCGGTTGCGGGCCGGCGTGCGGCGCGGGGGTTTTCAGGACGGGTCTTCCGGGGGCGACGTCGCGGCGCTGGCGGCCGGGTCCTCGGGCTTGTCGGCGCGGCGCTTCTTGTCGGGCTTGCTTGCCCGCTCGCGGCGGGGCGTGTCGTCGGCGGGGATGTCGGCCGGCTCGGCGACCTGGTACTCGTGCGTCGCGCGGATGTTGCGCCGCATGTACCCGCCGGCGGAGGAGCGGACCTGGTTCACCAGCACGCCGATGAACTCCGCCCGGCCCTCGGACAGCTCGTTCCGCAGGCGGGCGACCATGCCGCGCTTCTCGCCCAGCGCGCGGACGACGAGGACCGCCGCGTCGCACCGCGCGGCGAGCGCCAGGCCGTCGCCGGCGACGATCGCGGGCGCGACGTCCAGCAGCACCATGTCGTACCGCTCGCCGGCCTGCGCGAGCAGCGAGGCCATGGGCCCGGTGCCGAGGCGTTCGAAGACCCGCTTCTCCTTGGAGCCGGCGGTGAGCACGGCGAGGTTGTGCACGCCGCTCTGCTGCACGGCGTCGTCGAGGGCGATGTCGCCCGCGAGCACGTCGGACAGGCCGCGCGACTCCTGCAGGCCGAAGACGCGGTGCACGCCGGGCCTGCGGAAGTTGGCGTCAACGACGAGGACGCGCATGTCCACGCCCGCGCACGCCAGCGCGAGGTTCGTGGTGATGGACGTGGCGCCCGATCCGGGCATGCCCGACACGACCATGCACGACTTGTGATTGGCCTGCGCCATGCGGCGCACCAGCGTGGTGCGCACCTGGCGGATGCTCTCGGCGAGCACGCTCCGCGGCTTGTCGCGGAAGATCGTGTCGAAGTGCTTGGGGTTGCCCGGGTCCTCGGCGGCGAGGGGGACCATGCCCAGCACCTTCGCGCGAGGGATCATGGCCACGTCGCTCGGGCCCTTCACGCGCTGGTCGAGCAGCTCGCGGGCGAAGAGGAAGGCCGTCACCAGGCCCGGCACGAGGATGGTGCCGAGCGCGTAGATGACGAGGCGCTGCGGCGAGGCGAGCCGGTCGGGCAGCCGCTCGGGCTGGACCACCTGCACGCGGGCGTTGCCGGTGCGGACGTCCTCCAGCGTGTCGAGCTGGCGGGAGTGCTCGGTGCGCTGGTCCTGCAGGCCGACGAGGGTGCTGTCGATGGCGGCGATGTCGTTCAGGATGTTCTGCAGCTCGGTCGACTTGGTCGTCAGGTCTTCCTTGCGCGTCAGCTTCTCGGCCTCCTGGGCCCGGAGCTGCTGCAGCGTGCGGCGGAGGCCGTCGATCTCGGCGTCGAACGCCTTGCGGAGCTGCTCCTCGCGGACGACGGCGACCTGCTGGTTGGTGGCGTCGATGCGGTACTGCGTGAGCTTGTAGGTGCGGTGCTCGGGCTGGATGCCCTGGTTGCGGAGCGTCTTGAGCTCCTGCTCCAGCAGGCTGATCTGCGACACGAGGTCGCGCACCAGCGGGTTCTCTTCCACCTGGGCCCGCTGCTGGTCGCTGTAGGCGATCGCGCCGGAGGAGGACTCGAGCGTCCGCTCCATCTGCTCGATGGACTCGGTCAGGGCCGTCATGTTCGTCGACAGGTCGATCAGGTCGCTGCTCACCTCGCGGAGCGACTGGGCCGTGTCGCTCGACTGCTGGTTGAGGCTCTCGATCTTCTGGTCGCGGATGATGCGCTGCCGCCGCTGCGTCTGCTCGGCGATGCGCTGGTCAAAGTCGGCGATGCGGCGTCGCAGCGTGTCGATGCGCGACGTCATGTTCGTGTTCTCGAGCCGCTCCTGCCGGCTCTGGTACGCCTCGCGGATCAGCTTCGCCAGGCCCGTCGCCGACCGCGGGTCGCGGTACGACACGTCCATGCGCACGAACGTGGTGCCCGGCTCGACGCGCACGCGCGTGAGCTTCGCGAGCTCGCCCGACGCGGTCAGGTAGTCGAGCGTGCCCGACTTGGCGTAGTCCGCCCAGAAGCCCGGCGCCTCGTCGCGCAGCCGCGCGTCCTGGGCCGCCTGCACCAGCACCTCGGGCAGCAGGATGACCTGGGCCTGGGTGGCCATGTACAGCTCGAGCTCGCGCGCGTCCACCCGCGCGTCGAGCGTCCCCGGCTGCTGGGCCGGGGGCGACACCTGGAAGACCACCGACGCGACGTACCGCGGGCTCGTGCGCTTCAGCACCTCAAAGCCGCCCACGCCGCACACCACGCCCAGGATCACCGCCGCGATCAGCAGCCACAGGTACTTCTGCAGCAGCTTCACCACGTCGACGCTCGGCGCGGGCAATGCGCCGCCGCCGCCCTGAGGCGGAACGGGCGGGCGCGCGCCGGCGCCGGGGGGCATCGGCGGTCGTGAGCTGGGCGCGGTCGTCATGGCGTGGCCTCCGTTGTCCTGCACGTCCTTGCGCCCCGGGCGGCCGCGGCCCCCGGGTGCCCCGGCACCGGTCGGTCTGAATCGGCGCCCCCCGCGCTCGCGGGAGGGACCGGCGTCATCGGCATCATCCGGGCCGGCGCCCGTGCGGGCGCCCGCCCCGTTCGCCCTTTGTCGGTCAGCGCGAGGCCGCGGGTAAGCCCAGCTCGGCCCGCACCGCCTCGATGTCCTTCTCCACGACCTCCTTCAGCTGCGGCAGGGTCTCGGTCGACGTCTCGGCGTCGATCAGGTACCGCTTCGCCAGGTCGTTCTTGCCCCGCGCGTGCTCGAGCCGCGCCCGGTTCAGCAGCACGTTCACCCGCGACTGCCCCGTGCTCACACGCCGCTCGGCGTTCTCCAGAGCCTGCTCCGCCTCATCGAGCCGCTTGAGCCGGATCAGCACCTTCGCCTTCGTGTCCCACGGCTCCGACGCGTTCTGGTTCTGCTCGATGGCCTTGTCGGCGATCGGCAGCGCCTCCTCCGGCCGGTTCAGATTGCTCGCCAGGACGAACGCCTGGTTGTTCAGCATCTCCCAGTCCGTCGGGAAGGCCTCGAGCCCGCGCCGCCAGGCCTGCTCGGCCTTGTCAAACTCGTTGAGCCGGTACCGCACGCTGCCCATCAGCCGGTGCGACAGCAGCCGCACGAACTCCGCCGTCGCGGGGTTCTGCGCGAGCGCCAGGAGTTGCGCCTCCCCCTGGTCCACGGAGCCGTCGGCCTCCATGATCCGCCGGCCCAGGGCGAAGCCGATCCAGTCCCGCGACTCGGCGGGCGCGCCCGCCGTCTCCAGGGCCCGCTGCACCTCGGTCAGGTACGCCACGTCCGAGCCCGTGGGCGATCCCTTGAAGAGCCGCGACACGTTCGTCTGCCAGTTCAGATGGTCGGCCGGGCTGTTGCCCAGGTTGTTGAACGCCTGGGTCATGAAGCCCTTGGCCCGCTCGGGCTTGCCCCGCGCCATCTCGATCAGCGCGCGGCTGATCACGATGGGCGGGTCCTTCTCCACGTCGCGGCCCAGCTCGCCCAGCCGCGTCACCACCGCGTCGGCGAGGTCGGGCTGCGGGGGCGTGCTGTTCACGAGCGCGTCGATGTACCGCACGCCCAGCCGCGGGTCCTGCGTCAGCTCCCACGCGCGGCGGTAGAGCACGCTCGCCCGCGTCCACAGGTCGCGGTCGCTGAACACGCGGCCCGCCGTCAGCATGAGCGTCGCGTCCGCGGGCCGCTTGTCGATCACCTCGATGGCCGCGTCGAGCGCCTCGCCGTCGCGGTTGAGCTTGATCAGCTCGATCATCAGCCCGACCAGCACCTCGTCCAGCGTGGGGTTGGCCCGCACCGCGGCCCGCAGGTCGCGGATCGCGTCCTCCGCCCGGTTGTCGCGGAAGAAGACGCCCGCCCGCAGCCGCAGCGTGCGCCAGTCCGCCGGGTCAAGCCGCAGCGCCTGGTCGAGGTCACGCAGCACCTCCACCGCCGGCGCCCCCTGCGAGAGGGAGAGCTGCGCCCGCTTCGCGAACACGATGGGCCGGTCCGGGAACGCCGCCACCGCGTCGTCCAGCGTCCGCCGCGCCTCGGGGAACTTGCCGAGACCCACCTGCACGTCGGAGATCTGGAGCCGCACCGTCAGCTCCTTGCGCTGCGCCTCGTTCAGCGCGGCGATCTGCGTCTCCGCCTCGGCGTACTTCGCCTGCCGCAGCAGCATCTCCACCAGACGCTGGCGGTAGCTGCCCGCCTCGTCGTCCGCGCCGGCCTCCACCACGCGGCGGAAGGCGTCGGCCGCCTCCACCGCCCGGTCGAGCGTCAGCATCAGGTCGCCCAGCAGCTTGTCCGCGTTCATCAGCTTCGGGTCCTGCCGCGTGCGGGCCTCTTCCACCGCACGCACCGCCACGTCGTAGCGGCCCCGCTCCACCATGAACCGCGCCATCGCCAGGTACGCGTCGACGATCGCCTTGTCCTCGTTCAGCCCGAGGATGTGCTGCACGAACTGCGCCCGCGCGAGCTCGATGCCGTCCTCAAAGCCCTTGTCCGTCTTCACCCGGCCCTGCGAGGCGTACCACCGCGCGTCGAGCGCCACCAGCTCCAGCGAGTCGCCGGCCTGCCGCAGCTCGTCGATCAGCTTGCGCGACTCGAGCCACTGCCGGTCCTCGATGTACAGCGCCGACAGCGCGACCTTGTTCTCCCGGTCGCCCGGCTGCTCGGTCAGCAGCCGCCGCCGCCGCTCAATCGCCAGCCGCCGGCCCTCGGGCCCGCCCTCCGCCGCCTCAAGCGCCAGGTACAGGTTCAGGAAGCCCGGCGCGTTGCCGCCGAACGCACGCAGCCGCCGCGCCTCGTTCAGCGCTTCCTGCGTGCGGCCCAGCGAGGCCAGCGTGCTGATGTACGTCACGATCGTCTGCACGTCGTCCGGCCGGATCTGCAGCGCCCGCCGGAGTGACTCCACCGCCGCCTCGCCCCGGCCCGCCTGGATCTGCTCGCTCGCGAGCAGCCGCCAGATCACCGCGTCGGGCGCGCCCTGGGCGGTGATGCCCTCCAGCAGCGTCACCGCGCGGGCGTGGTTGCCGCGGGCCGACTCCATCCGCGCCTGCATCGTCACGCCGTTGTACCCGTCCGAGTTCGCCGCCGCCCCGCGCGTCGCGAAGCCCTGCGCCGCGTCCAGCTCGCCCCGGCCGATCGCCCGCAGGAACTGCAGCTCGATCACCGTCGGGTTGTCGGGCGCCAGCTCCACGGCCTTCGCCAGCTCGGCCTCCGCCCGGTCCGCCATCCCCGCCTGCGCGAGCACCTGGTACCGCGTCAGCGCCTTGTCGATCTCCGGCCCCTCGCGCTGGTCGATCAGGATCAGCAGCGCCTCGGGCACGCTGTTCGCCGCGAGCGCCCGCTCCAGCTTCTGGAGCCGCTCGTCGTCCCGGTGCCGCAGACGCGACTGCTCCACCACCGCCCGCGCGCCCGGGAAGTCGTTCGCGTTCAGCAGCGCCGACGCAAGCTCAAGCGCAATCCGCGGGTCGGCGTTGTTCGCCTCAAGCCCCGCGCGCAGCACCTCCACCTGCTTCGCCGGCCCGGCCTCGCCCCGCTGGGCCCGCCGCGCCTCCAGCAGCACGGCCTCCACCGGGTCCTCCGACTGCCGGAGGCCCGCCTTCAGCTCAAGCCGCTCGCGCAGCCGCGCGACCGTGGTCTCAAGCTCGCCCGTGGGCTGGAGCTGCTCCACCTGCGCGATGAGCTGCAGCGCCCGGTCGAGGTTCTCCCGCCGACCGAGCTGCTCCTCCACCTCCGCCAGCGTGATCAGCCCGCGCACGTCCGCCGGACGCCGCGCGATCAGCTTCTGCAGCTTCGCCTGCGCCTGCCCGTAGCGGCCCATGGTCGCCGCGGCCCGGCCCTCTTCCCAGAGGCCCGTGTCGTCGCTGTCCAGCGTCGCGGTGTTGAACCGCGCGAACATGTCCAGCGCCTTCTGCTCGTCCCCCTCGAGCTGCGCGAGGATGCCGTCCAGCAGCAGCAGCTGGCTGTTCCCCTCGGCGACGCGCTTCGCGAAGTCGTCCCGCGCCGCCTTCGCCGCCGTCACCGCCGCCGCACGCTCGGGGCTGCCCGCCGGCGCCCGCCGTGCCGCGGCCAGCTCGATCTCCGCCAGCAGCCGCGGCGCACTCGTCTGGATATCGAACTGGATCAGCCCGCCGAGGCTCATCGGCAGCGGCTTGAGCTGCAGCAGCCGGCTCGCCAGGTCGCGGCCTCGCTCCGCGTCGCCCCGCGTCACCGCGATCTGCGCCGCGCGCAGCATGTACGGGCCGTTCGTCGGGTCCGCCTCAAGCCGCTTCTCCAGCATCTCCTGCGTCCGCCGGCCCGACGCACGCGGGTCGACGAACGTCTCCAGCAACTGAAGCCGCCCCACCACCTCGAACGGCACCGTGCCCACCGGCAGGCCCGCCATCCACTGCGCCAGCTCGTCGAGCCGAGGCTGGAACGACGCGAACGTGTCGCGCAGCACCCGCGTCCGCTCCGCCGGCGGGGTGTCCGCGCTCACCGCCGCGTCACGGGCCCGCTCCATCTCAAGCGCAAAGCTGAAGAGCCGCCCCCACGGGTTCTCCGGCGCCGCCTGCACGAGCCGGTCCAGCACCTGCTGCGCCTTCGCACGCTCCGCCCGCGCCTCCTCCGCCCGGCCCTGGGCCGCCGCGTTCTCCGCCCGCGCGCTGTACGCCTGCAGCAGCGCCGCCGCCGCACGGCCGTCCGCCGGGTCCACCGCGAGCGCCGCCGTCAGGTCCTCGATCATCCGCTGCTGCTCTTCGGCCGAGATCGGCCCCGCGTCCGCGTTCAGCTGCGACAGGTGCAGCCCGCGGTACCGACGCAGCGCCTCGTACCCCTCCGGCGGGGGCGACCCCGACGCGCACATCGCCAGCGCCGCCGTCACGTCCGCGATCGCCGCGTCCGCCGACTGCCGGTTCACCTGCCCGAGCGTCCGCCACTCCAGCTCCACGTCGAGGAACCGCCGGTGCGACGCCACGTTCGTGCGCTCGGTCTCGGCGATCCGCTCCAGCAGCGGCAGATACTGCTGGAAGAACTGCGACTGGTACACCGTCTGCGAGTCGGGCGTCACCCGCTCCATCGCACTGAGCCACTTGCCCAGGTACGTCGCGTTCGTCGGGTCGTCGTTCACCGCCATCGAGTACTCGCGAGACGCCGTCGGCACGTCCCCCGCCGCCAGCGCCGCATCCCCCAGGCGGATGTGGTCCTCGGCCGACTTCGTCGCGACCTGGATGTACAAAAAGATCGCGGCCCCGGCGACAAGCCCCACCACGACAATCAGCCCCACCACAAAGGTCTTGTTCACACGAGCCGCCATCCCGCGAACCTTTCTCCCGTCATCGCAGACGGGACCACGCTGCCGTGCTCTCGGTCTTCCCCGCCCGGGCCCCCGGCGCCCGGCTCTCCCGATCCCCGTTCGAGCCCCGTTCCCTCACGCCCCCCCGCCCGCCGAAGGCTTCGCCGGGTACCGACCCGCGTCCACCTCCGTCCAGTCGGGCACGCACCGCATGATCTCCGGCAACAGCTCGCCGACCAGCGACCCCGCCGCCTCCGCCAGTTCCTCCGCGCTCCCCACCGACGCGCTCGTCGCCTGCACCTTCAGGTAATACGCATAGTCGCTCGTCAGGTCGAACGCCAACGCCCGCACGCCCTCCGCCGTCGGCGACACCCCGCCGTTCGCGATGAAGAAATACCCCGCGAACAGCTTCCCCCCGCCCGGCAACTGAAACTCGCTCACGTTCATCTTGATCGGCGATTCGGGCGTCACCCCGCGCGGCAGACGCACCCACGCCCCGGGACGGTCCGAGTGCTGGTAGCTCGTCTGCGCCCGATACAGCACCCCGTCGGCGGCCCCGTCCGCAGCCCCCGCCCCGGCCTCCCCGGCCTCCCCGGCCGCCGGCACCGACGCGTCCGGGCTCCACCCCGACGTGTCCATCGCCAGCTCGATCCGACGCGACAGGCTCCCCTTCTGCAGCCCGCCGCCCACGAAGCACCGCTCCGGCACGTGCGGCACGGTGTCGATCTGCCCCGTGTAGTACGCCGCGTGAAAGTCCACCACCGAGCGACGCCCGTCCCCCCGGTCGCGCACGTACAGCCGCGACACATAGTTCGTCGTCCCCAGCGTCTCCACGATGTCCGCCGCCATCACGTCGTCCGAGCCCACCCGCTCCCACGACGCCGTCTTCACCGGCAACGCCGAGAGCTGCCGGTCCTCCGGCGGCTGGATCGGCAGCTTCTGCAGATGGATCTGGTACACCGAGATCAGCCGCGCCATGCTCGCCCCCGCGAGCAACAGCACCGCCACCGCCGCCAGATACGCCGGGCTGCGAAGCCACCCCCACGTCACGGCCGGCCTCCCTTCGACGCCGCCCCGGGCGCGTTCCCCGCCCGGCCCGCGCCCGCACGCGACACGCCCGCCTTCGTCACGCCCGGCTTGACCACACCCGCCTTGGTCACGCCCGCCTTCGCGGGCACAGCCTTCGCCGGCGCCGTCTCGTCCTGCACCACCTTGTTCAGCGCCCACACGATGCCCAAAAAGAGCCCCAGGCTCGGCACGAGCAAAATCGTCCCGATCAGCGTGTGCGCGTTCCCCTCCGCAAGCCCCGGGTCCACAAGCGTCAGCAGCCCCAGCACCGTCACCCGCACCATGTTCATCAGCAGCGCCACCGGCCCCGCCAGCAGCACCGTCACGATCCGCTGCCACCACGCCCGGCACGCAAACAGCCCCGTCGCCACGCTCAACGCGTAAAACGCCACCACCATCCGCATGCCGCTGCACGCCTCCGCCACGTTCAGCGGGTGGCTCTCGCCCCCGGAGTGCAGCGTCAGCGTGTTCCCGTCGCGCGAGATGTCAAAGCCCCCCGCCGCCCCGATCACCTTCAGCATCACCTCAGACCCCGCCGACGCCAGCAACTGAAGCTGGAACGTCAGCTCGATCATGATCTTCTCCGACAGCGTCACGCCGAACGCCAGGTACGCGATCGGCAAAAACGACCGCCGCGTCACCTCGGGCCCCGCCAGCAGCAGCGCCAGCCCGTACACCACCAGCACCAGGCTGAACCCCTGCCCCATGTGGTTCGGGTACAGCACCACCAAGAACACGTACGACGCGATCCCCGTCAGCACCACGAGCAGCCCGGGCCAGAACACCCGCGCCCGCGCCGACGACACCCACGCCCGCTTCTGCCACAAAAGCCACGCGCTGATGAGCGGGATCAGGAACGCGTGCCCCCAATCCTCCTTCTTCCACCAGCTCAGCTTCCCCTGCACCACAAACCACCGCCAGAACACCGACACCAACGCCGCCCCCAGCACCGTCAGCCCCACCAGGGCCGCCGGCGATCCGAGACGCGCCAGTCCACCCTCAACCGCCGAACGCGCCGCGCCCGCCGCCGCACCCGCACCAGAAGCAACGCCGCCCCCGCCGGCCCGATTCACCCGGTCGCCGCCCCCGCCGCCCCCCGCGCTCGTGCTCGCTGCCGACGACACCTTCCCCCCGGCCGGATCACCGGCCCGTCTTCCGCCGGCTCAGTCGCCGACCACCGAACCTCGTCATGAACCGCAGCCATCCCCACGCCTGTCCTACGGCCGCCTCGCCGCAGAGTTCGCAAGCTCCACGGTCACCCACGCCCGAAGGCATCATTGCGGCTGGCCCACGCCCGGCGGCACGCCGAACACGTCGTTGCCGAAGTTCCGGTCCAGCAAGAACCCGAACCCGTACGACGCCCGCAGCCCGCCCCGGAACACCGCCAGCGGCAGCGCCCAGAAGTTCGTCCCCACGTTCACCTGGTCGTCGGGCTTCAAGAAAACGTCCGGCTGCGTCCCCTCCGCGATCGCCCGCAGGTTCAGCATGATCGTCGCCTGCCGGTCCGGGCCCACCATCCGGGTCAGATCGACGCGCTCCGGGATGCCGATGTTGGACAGCCCGCCCGCCGCCGTGATCGCCCGCGTCATCGTCAGCCGACCGATCGGCGGCAGCGTGTACACCCCGGGACGGTTCACCTGCCCCGCCATGTACACGTTCCCCGCCACCGGCGGCGGCACCCGCACCGTGTCGCCCCCACGCACGACCAAGTTGTATCGAGCATCCCCCGAAAGCAGTGGCTTCACCGGCACCCGGATCACCCGCTGCGTCACGATCGCGCCGTCCGACCCCTCGGGAAGCCCGTCCCCGGCCGCGCCACCAGCGGCCGACGCCGCGCCGGCGCCCGTCCCGCCCCCCGCCGACACCGACAGCATCCACCGCCCGTTGACATACACCCACCGCGGCCCGCCCGCGGCCCCGACCGCAGACCCGCCCGCCACCGTCGCCGAGAGCGGCACTGCCGCCGACGTCGGCCGCGCGGGTTCCACGAGGTCCACCAGCGGATCAGGCCCGGCCGCCTCGGTCGGCGCCGCCGGCCCGCCGCCCGCCCCGTTGCCGCCCGCCACCGGCTGCAACGCCGACAGCATCGCCGGCCGCGCGTCGTCCCCGGAAAGCTCGTCGATGATCTCGAGCAACGAGTCCCCATCGGCCGGCGACTGCCCCGGCTGGCCGGGCTCGCCCGGCACCGGGAAGGGCCGATCGGTCGGCACCACGGGCCCGCCGCCCGAGCCCGAACCCGAGCCCGAGCCAGACCCGGACCCAGACCCGGCCCCAGACCCAGACCCAAAGCCAGACCCCGCGCCGCTCGGCGACCCCGTCGCCGCCTCCTCCGTCAGCGCCACCTGGCGGATCACGTACACGTACGTGCTCGTCGCCTCCTGCACGCCCCCGGCCGCGATCAACGCCTCCAGCAGCTTGTAGTCCGCCGACGGGATCGCGTACGCCCCGGGGTTCTGCACGTTCCCCTGCAGGAAGAACGACTGCGCCCGCCGAGACTCGATCACCACCGACACCAGCGGGTTCAGCACATAGGGCCGCATCCGCTCAATCAGCAGCGTGCTGAGCCCCTCCTCCGTCAGCCCGGTCGCCCGCACCCGGCCCAGCTGCACCACGTCGATGAACCCGTTCTGGTCCACCGTCCGCGTCACGATCTCCGGCTGCCCCTGCGTCACCAGGTCCCACAGCGTCAGCGTCACCACGTCGCCCGCGCCGATCGTGTAGTCGTCCGGCTGCGGCAGCAGGTCCTCCGCCGACACCTCGGTGTACTCGATCTCCTCCCCCGTCTCCTCGATCGCCGCCAGGCTCTCCAGAATCGGCACGCTCGTGGGCGTCTGCTCCCACCGGCCCACCACGCTCGGATCCAAAAATGAATCCCACGCGCAGCCCGCCAGCCCGACAAGCCCCGCAAGGCCCGTCAACACCCCGGCGCGGGCCCACGCCGACCCCCGCACCGACGACCCGGCCTCCGACGACCCGGCCACCGACGACCGCCTCTCGACGACATGTCCCATGCTCAACTCGCGCGGCTGCACGTCGGTCTCCCCGTCTCGCTTGGCCCGGGCCCCGCGGCCCCCGGACTCCACACCGATGAACTCCACACCCAAAAACCCCGGCCCACACCGCGCAGAACCCGGCGGGTCGCCACGTTAGCGTCTGCTCACCGGCAGTCAACGAACGACACGCACGCCCTCTCAGTTCGTGCGCCGGCCCCCCGCGGCCCCATGTTTTCGGGCTTTTCGATCGGACCACCGCCCCGACGCGCTCAATCCCTTCGACCGACTTTGGATAAATCCCCACCTCTTTCGGTGGTCCGCCCACCCGCCGCACACCCGCCCCAAAAAGCCCCCACACCCTTCCCTACGATCTCGCGGGATGCAACCCGAGCCCCCCACAACCCCGCCACTTCCCTCCCCCGCCGCGATCGCACGCACCCTCGCGCGGCATCCCAAGCCCCTCGGCGGCGACCCGACGCGCAATCTTCGCGCCACCCTCAGCCTCTCCGACCGCGTCCTGAACAACCAAGAAGCCGAGACCCACCAGCTCGCCATCAAGCGCAAGCCCGAGTGGCTCCGCGCCCGCGTCCCCGCCGGCCCGGCCTACCAGGCCCTGAAGCGCAACATCGACGCCCACCACCTGCACACCGTCTGTGAGGAAGCCGCCTGCCCCAACATGGGTGAGTGCTGGGCCCGCGGCGTCGCCACCATCATGATCCTGGGCGACACCTGCACCCGCTCCTGCGGCTTCTGCAACGTCAAATCGGGCAAACCCCCGGTCTACGACAAGGACGAGCCCCGCCGCGTCGCCGAGTCGCTCGCCCTCATGGGCCTCAAGCACGTCGTCATCACGAGCGTGAACCGGGACGAACTGCCCGACGGCGGGGCCGGCATCTGGGCCGAAACGGTCCTCCGGGCCCGCGAGGCCTGCCCGGGCATGAAGATCGAGGTGCTCATCCCCGATTTCATGGGGAACTGGGCCGCGCTGCAGATGGTCATCGACGCCCGACCCGACATCATCGCCCACAACCTGGAGACGGTGCGGCGGATGTACCCCGCTGTGCGCCCCAGCGCGAAGTTTGATCGCAGCCTCGACATGCTCCGCCGCATCAAGGAGCAGGGCATCGTCGCCAAGACCAGCCTGATGGTGGGCATCGGCGAGCGCGACGCCGAGGTGCTGGACGCGATGGCCGAGCTGGTCGAGGAGACCGCCCGGCACACCGGGCCGCGCGACGCGGCGCAGCCCGACCGGGGCGACCCGTGCGACATCCTGACGATCGGGCAGTACCTGCAGCCGACGCGGAACCACCTGCCGATTGACCGGTGGGTCCACCCCGACACCTTCAAGCGGTACGAGGTCGAGGGCAAGGCCCGGGGCCTGAAGGTGGTGTTCAGCGGGCCGATGGTGCGGAGCAGCTACCTGGCCGACCACGCGGCCGAGGGCGTGCCGGGGTTCGGCGGGGTCTGAGAGTTTTTCTCGCCGCGGGCCGGGGCGGTCCGATGTGGTGGGGACGAGGGCGCGCGGCGTGGCGCTGCGCGCGGTGGGAAGGACTGCGATGCACAGCTTTGTGATCCACGGCGGCCGCCGCTTGGAGGGCCGGGTTCGCGTCAACGGGTCGAAGAACGCCGCGCTGCCCCTGATGGCGGCCGCGCTGCTGACCGACCAGCCCCTGACGCTGCGCGACGTGCCGGCCCTGGCCGACATCGCCAACATGCGCCGCCTGCTGGCGGAGCTTGGGTGCGAGGGCGAGCCGCTGGCGCCGTCGGCGGGCGCCGTCTCGCAGACGCTGCGGCTGCACACGCGCGACGCCTCCAACAGCCACGCACGCTACGACATCGTGCGCACGATGCGGGCGAGCATCTGCGTGCTGGGGCCCCTGCTAGCGGCCCGAGGGCACGCCCGGGTCTCCATGCCCGGGGGCTGCTCCATCGGCGAGCGGCCGGTGGACCTGCACCTGCGGGGCCTGAAGGCCCTCGGCGCCGACATCGACCTCGACGGGGGCGACATCATCGCGAGCGTGCCGGGGCACGCCCGGGGCGGGCGGCTCCGCGGGGCGACGATCTTTTTGGGCGGGCCCAACGGCAGCACGGTGCTGGGCACGGCCAACGTGATGTGCGCCGCGGCCCTGGCCCGCGGCACCACCGTCATCGAGTGCGCGGCGTGCGAGCCCGAGGTGGCCGACCTGGCCCACCTGCTCAACGCGATGGGCGCGAAGATCGAGGGCGCGGGCTCGCCGCGCGTCGTCATCCACGGCGTCGACCGGCTCGGCGGGGGCGACCACTACGTGCTGCCCGACCGCATCGAGGCGGCGACGTACATGTGCGCGGCCGCCATCACCAACGGCGCGGTGACGCTGGAAAACTGCCCGCTCGACTGCCTGCTGGCCGTGGTGGACCGGCTGAACGCGGTGGGCGTGAGCGTCGACGCGATGGGGGGCTGCCCCGACGGCGTGCGGTGCACGGTGCGCGTGACGGCGAGCCGCAACCT
Source organism: uncultured Phycisphaeraceae bacterium (assembly GCA_964496975.1). Lineage (GTDB taxonomy): Bacteria > Planctomycetota > Phycisphaerae > Phycisphaerales > UBA1924 > CAZCBN01. The sequence continues at coordinate 5,594 of CAZCBN010000032.1, read as the reverse complement.
GCAGCCCGTCGAGGTGACGACGCAGCCGCACCCGGGCTTCCCGACCGACGTGCAGGCGCAGATGCTGGCGCTGCTGTGCCTGGCCGACGGGAACAGCGTGGTGACGGAAAAGATCTTCCCCGAGCGGTTTTTGCACGTGGCCGAGCTGAGCCGCATGGGGGCGAACCTGAAGCGCAGCGGGGCGACGGTGGTGGTCACCGGCGTGCGCGCGCTGAAGGGTGCCCCGGTGATGGCGAGCGACCTGCGGGCCTCGGCGGGCCTGGTGCTCGCGGGCCTCGCGGCCCAGGGCGTGACGACGGTGAACCGCGTCTACCACCTCGACCGGGGCTACGAAAAGATGGAAGACCGCCTGAACGCGATGGGCGCGCACATCGAACGCGTGGACGACCGCGAGAAGGCCGGGGACTGACCGGCGGGGAAGTCCGCCGGGGAAGTCCGGCGGAGAAGTCCGGCGGGCCGGATCTCTCGTTGGGCGGGGCGGTCCGTTCAGGCGGTCCGTTCAGGCCATCCGTACAAGCGGTCCATACAGTCCGGACGTGACGGCCCTCGGCATCTATTTGGACAACAACGCGACGACGCGGCCCTGCGAGGGGGCGGTGCGGGCGGCGGAGCAGGCCGCGCGGGAGCTGTGGCACAACCCCAGCAGCGTGCACCGGCCCGGGCAGCGGGCCCGGCACGCCGTCGAGCTGGCGCGGGAGCGGCTGGCGCGGCTGGTGGGGTGCCGGCCGCGTGAGCTGGTCTTCACCGGCAGCGGGACCGAGAGCATCGGGATGGCGCTGCGAGGCGTGCTGGACACGGCGCGGGCCTCGGCAAGGCCGGCGGAGGAGCCCCCGCTGCTGGTGACGTCGGGCGTCGAGCACGCGGCGGTGCGCGACCTGGCCCGGTCGATGGCGGCCCGGGGCGAGGCGCGGGTGCGGATGCTGCGCGTCGGGCCCGCGGGCGTGGTCGACCTGAACGATCTGGACGCGGCGCTGGCGGAGCGGCCGGCGCTGGTGAGCGTGCAGTGGGCCAACAACGAGACGGGGGTGGTGCAACCGGTCGGGGAGATCGGGCGGCTGTGCGCGCGGGCGGGGGTGGTGTGGCACTGCGACGCGACGCAGTGGGTGGGGAAGGAGCCTTGCACCGGCGGGGGTGAGCCGCTTGCGGCGGGGCTGGTGACCTTCAGCCCGCACAAGTTTCATGGGCTGAAGGGGGTGGGGTGCCTGGTGGTGCGGGCGGGGGTGCGGCTGCGGCCTCAGACACCGGGCTCGCAGGAACTGGGCCGGCGCGGGGGGACGGAGAACGTGCCGGCGATTCTGGCGGCGGGGGCGGCGGCGGACGAGGCGGCGGCGTGGCTCGCGGAGCCGGCGGGTCGGGCGGAGGGCGCGCGGCTGCGGGATGCGCTGGAGCGGGCGGTGCTGGCCGCGTGGCCGGCGGCGGTGGTGAACGGGGAGGGAGCGGGGGACGGCGTGGGGGCGGGGGATGGGCGGCTTTGGAACACGGTGAACGTGGCGTTCGCGGGGCTCGCGTCGGAGACGCTGCTGATCGCGCTGAGCGAGCGCGGGGTGTGCGCGTCGGCCGGGGCGGCGTGCAGCTCGGGGAGCGTGGAGGTGAGCCCGGTGCTGCGGGCGATGGGCGTGCCCGAGGCGGCGGCGCTGGGGTCGGTGCGGTTCAGCCTGAGCCGGGAGACGACAGCGGCGGAGGTGGAGGCGGCGGCGGGGGTGGTGGCCGCGTGCATTGAGAGGCTCGGGCGGGTGTCGGTGTGAACGGCTCGCGGGCGGGTGATGCCGGGACGGGCGGGGCGCGGACGGTCGCGGCGGGTGACGGGGCACCCCAGTAGGATGGGGGCATGACGAGTGCGCCCTATGCCGGCGGGTACAACGACGCGTTTTTGCCGCCGATGCCGGAACGGACGAGCGGGGTTGCGATCGCCGCGCTGGTGTTCGGCGTGCTGAGCGTGGTGGCGTGCTGCGTGATGGTGCCGGGGCTGGGGTTCGTGGCGGCGGTGCTGGCGGTGTTTGCGCTGGTGGCGATCGGGGCGAGCCGGGGGGCGCTGGGCGGCCGGGTGATGGCGATCACCGGGCTGATGCTTGGGCTGGTGGCGGACCTTGCGAAGATCGGGGCGCTGGTGCTGATCTCGCAGGGCATCGCGATGGTGGGGACGGAGCTGGGGGGGAAGACGACGCGGCTCTTTGCGGCGGCGCAGGCCGGGGACGCGGGCGCGGTGCGGGCGGAGCTGCTGCCGGCGTCGGCGGAGAAGCTGAGCGACGAGGCGATCGCGGCGTTTTCGGCGGAGACGGCGGGGCTCGGGGCGGTGCGCGAGGTGCCGACGACGCCGATTGCGTATCTGCGGATGATGGGGGAGGCGGGGCCGCTGCTGGAGTCGATGGTGGGGTCGCAGAGCACGGTGCCGCTGCCGGTGCGGTTTGAGCAGGGCATGGGGCTGATGCTGTTCGACATGCCGACGTCGCCCGCGAGCGGGGCGGGCGGGGCGGGCGGTTCGGGGGGCGCGTTCCCGGTGATGGTGATCCGGGTGGTGACGCCGGAGGGGTGGGTGATCGAGCTGGGCAAGCCCGGGGAGCCAACGCGGCTGCCTTCGTTCGAGAAGAACCCGGCGGCGCCGACGCCGGTGTTGCCCGGGGGGGCGGGGCCTGCGGGAGCGGGCGAGACAGGCGAAACAGGCGAGACGGGCGGGGCGGGCGGCGAGCCCGCGGGCGACGGCACGGGGGGTGGGTGATGCCGGTCGAGACGTCGCGCCGGGCGCCGCGGGCGGAGCGCTCGGCGGAGGAGCGGGCGATCATCCGCTGCCGGGGGGTGTCCAAGGTCTTTGGCGCGCAGGCGGTGCTGAGCGGGCTCGACCTGGACGTGTACCCGGGCGAGACGATGGTGGTGATGGGCGGGTCGGGGTCGGGCAAGAGCACGACGCTGCGGCTCATGATCGGGAGTTTTCCGCCGACGACGGGGACGATCGAGCTGTTCGGGCAGAACATCTGCGGGCTGAACGAGGAGGGGATGAACGGGGTGCGGAAGCGCTTCGGGATCCTGTTCCAGAGCGGGGCGCTCTTCAACAGCATGACGATCGCGGAGAACGTGGCGCTGCCGCTGCACGAGCACACGGAGCTGGACCCTGAGATCATCGACATCCAGGTGAAGATCAAGCTGCAGCTCGTGGGGCTGCTGGACGCGGCGGACAAGTACCCGGCGCAGATCTCGGGCGGGATGAAGAAGCGGGCGGGGCTGGCGCGGGCGCTGGCGCTCGACCCGCGGATCCTGTTCTACGACGAGCCGAGCGCGGGGCTGGACCCGGTGACGAGCGCGCAGATCGACCAGCTGATCATCGCGCTGTCGCGCGACCTGGGCGTGACGAGCGTGGTGGTGACGCACGAGATGGACTCGGCGTTCACGATCGCCGACCGGATGGCGATGCTGGACCGCGGGCGGATTCTGAAGGTGGAGACGCGGGCGTGGTACGAGGCGCTGCGCGACCTGCCGGAGAACGAGGCGAAGGACCGGCCCGAGGACGAGCGGCTGATCCGGCAGTTTTTGCGGGGGGACGCGCAAGGGCCGCTGAGCGAGCGGCGGAGCGTGAAGCAGTTTGAGGACGCGCTGTTCGGCGGGCCCAGCGGGAAGCTTTTGGCGACGCCCAGCGTGGAGCCGACGCGGGGGTGAGCGGGCGCGACACGGGGAGGTCGGCTAGTGTGTGCGGGCCGCCGGCCGTTCTGGACCGGTGGCTGGTTTGGCGGTGGGGTTGGCGATGGGGTTGGCGACCGGTTGGCAACCGGCTGGCATCGGGGGTTGAGGCGATCCATCTCTCGGGGAGGCCCGCAGCATGAGCACCAGAGCGCCGGCGCGGAACAACGTGCTGGCCGGCCTGTTTCTTGTCATCAGCCTGCTGCTCGCGGTGCTGATCGCGTTCCAGTTGTCGGACGCGGGGCGGTGGTTTGAGCGGCTCGACCGGTACGTCGTGTGGTTCGAGGTGGGCGAGGGGGCGTCTGGGCTGAAGCCGGGCTCGGTGGTGCACCTGGGCGGGCAGCAGATGGGGCGGGTGCTGTCGATCGAGCCGAGCTTTGCCGAAGGGCCGGCGGGGACGGCGGTGCCGAACGGGATCGATGTGGAGATCGGGCTGCACCGCGCGGGGACGCGGCGGGTGGCGCTGTTCGAGGACGCGAAGGTCTACCTGGAAGAGGCGCTGCTCGGGACGATGAGCAGCCTGAACATCGCCTCCGTCGGCGGGGGGGGCGAGGTTGGCGGCGAAGTTGGCAGCAAAGTCGGCGGCGAGGTGGCCGGCGGCGGCGGGGGCGGGGGCGGGAGCGGGGGTGCCGGGGCGATGGCGGCGGCGACGCTGCTCGACCCGGCGGGCAACAACCGGCTGAAGGGGTCGGTCGCGCCGGCGCTGTTGTCGCAGCTCGGGCTGGACGGGGACACCGTGCGGTCGATCGCGCACAACGCGGACGCCTCGTTTGCCCGGGCCCGCCAGGTGGTGGACAACGTCGCGGAGGTGACGGAGAAGATCAAGCCCGAGGTGGAGCCGACGCTCGAGCGGGTGCGCGAGGCCGTCGATCATTTCAACAACCTGGCGACGCGGGTGGACACCGAGAGCGTGGACATCATCGCCGGCGTGCGCACGTTCGTGGACAACGCGCAGCCCGTGCCGGGGCAGGCGACGGCGGCGCTCGACACCTGGCGCGAGGCCGGGGCGTCGGTGAGCGAGGTGGTGGAGGAGAACCGGCCGGTCATCCGCGACATCGCCGAGCAGGCGAGGCAGGTCGTGGAACGCTTCCGCACCGAGACGCTGGACGAGTTCACCGCGCTGGCGCAGCGCGGCGGCACGGCGGCGGACGATGTGGGCCGGGCCGGGCGGGACCTGAGCGCGTTCATCGGCGTGGTGCAGCCCGACCTGCGCCGCACGTCCGCGAACCTGCGGCTGGCGAGCGACCAGGCGGTGCTGATCGTCGACGAGGTGAAGGCGGCCCCGTGGCGGCTTCTGCTGAAGCCGGGGGACAAGCGGCTCGGCGAAGAACTGGTCTACAACGCGGCCCGCACGTACGCCCGGGCCGTCTCGGACCTGCGGGCGGCGAGCGAGACGCTCGACCAGTCGCTCGAGCGGAGCCTGGCCGACCCGCGGCAGTTGCGGCCCGAGGAGCTGGCGGCGATGCACGCGCAGCTCGACCGGGCGTTCGCCGTCTACCGCGAGGCGGAACGGGAGCTGCTGCGCCGCTTCGCGCCCTCCATCTCGCCCGCGGAGGTGGACGACCCGTCGCTGCGGCCGGCGGAGTGAGCCGGTCGAGTGAGCAGGGGGCCGGGCTCGCCCGGGTTTGATTCGTCGGCGTCTGGGCGGTGGCCGTCTGGGTGCTCGCTGTCTGGGTGGCGGGCGGCGTTGGTATGATGTTTGGATGGGGCAGCTGCGGCACCACTACGAGCGCGCGTTCGAGGCGTTTTTGCGGCAGCAGGCGGCGGCGTACGTGCGCGTGGACGAGGCCAAAAAAGCCCTGCTCGGGCCTGGGGAACCGCTGCGGCTCACGCGGCTCGGGCCGGACGGGCGGGCGGTGGAGGGGCCGGCGCCACGGCTCAAGACCTTTGACTTCGTCATTTACTCGTCGCGGGGGCCGGGGGCG
>CAZCBN010000031.1:27499-30211 GCA_964496975.1 uncultured Phycisphaeraceae bacterium | reverse complement strand
GGGGGGGGGGGGGGGGGGGGGGGGGGGGGGGGGGGAGGGGGGGGGGGGGGGGGGTGGGGCGGGGCGGTGGTGGACATGATGGGGGCCTCCGGTCCTGGCGGTGGTGGGGGCATCGTGAGTTTGTGGGGGAGTGGGGGCGGCGTCGAGGGGGGATTTTGGTAGGACGCGAAGGTTGCGCGCGCGGCGGGGTGATGGGGAGAGGTTTTTGGATTGGGCGTTGGGGTTTGGGGGCGGGGGGCTTGAGGAGGGGGAGGAGGCGCCGCTCCCGCCCGCCCGTGGTAGCGGGAGGAGAAGGGGGAGAGGGGGAGCCCCGCGGCGGGGAGGGTGGGGAGAGGGGAGGGGAGAGGGAGGGTTGGGGGCGCGGGGGGTGAGGTGGGATGGGGGGTGGGGGGTGGGGAAGGCACGGCTTGGCGGGACGCCAAGCCGTGGTACCCGGCGATCATTCAAAGAGGGCCAGGAGCAACTGATCGCGCGTCATGTCGTGATGCTCGGCGAGGGCGCGGAGGATCGCGTTGAGGGTGCCGATCTTCAGTGGGTCGTGGGCGGGGATGGTGACGTGGTGTTCGCCGCCGCGGGTGGTCGTGAGGCGTATGTGGCTTCCGGCTTGGCGGGTAGGTTCATAGCCGAGGCGGCGGAGGGCGACGGTGAGGTCGCGGGCGGAGACGTCGCGGGGGACTTTCACGCGGCGATGACCTCGTCGCGGACGTAATGCAGTCGGATGAGTTTGGGCCGGGCTGCTTCGTCGAAGTGGCAGCGGACTGCGTCGCGGACGGCGGCCTTGAGGGCGTCGAGGGATTCGGCCTGGGTGATGATGTCGTGGCCGACGGCGACGGCGGTGAGGCCGCCTTCGGGGTCGTCTTGGACTTGGAAGATGAGTTCGGTCATTGGGGGAGGGTAGGGGATTGGGGGTGCGGGGCGGCGGGGGGGCGGCGTGGCTTGGCGGACGCCATGCAAATGGTCCGTGACATCCGGATTGGCCTAAATGCCGGGTCGGAGCTTGCGTGCTTCAGTTCTCAGCCAATCCGACTGTTCAAGTCTGGCTTCATACTCCGTGTCAGCCAGACGTCGTCTCAGTTCCGACTCCAGTTCTAAAAAGTGTGCGGCGACACTGTTGGCTTCGGTCAGATTAGCGCACAGGCGGTAATCACCTGCGATTCCCGAACGCCGACCATCTTCGGATTGCCATGGGATTCCGCCGCGGAGCTGATTATGCTCAATGGCTTTCACCCGCTCGCAGGTGGAGTATATCAGTTTGCAAAAGTCCATGGCGACTTGGCTCGGTCCGGCTCCACGAACAACACACTGAGCAATATATATATCGCATGACATGCCGTCGCCGCCATCGCTGAATGCACCAAAATCGGTAACTCTATGCACAAGGAAGATGTTGTCGCCCTTGGAGTATCCGTGGTGCGCCATGCCGATTCCCCTTATTGCTCGTAATTATCACCGCTCCGTTACCATCGCCACCGAGTTCCCTCCGCCCAAGCACAACGCCGCCAGCCCTCGCTTTGCTCCTGTCCGGTGCATCTGGTGGATGAGCGTCGTGAGGACGCGGGCGCCGCTGGCGCCGATGGGGTGGCCTAGGGCGATGCCGCCGCCGCAGGTGTTGAGGCGGTCTTCGGGGATGTGGTGGCCTTCGGCTTTGAGGCCTTTGAGGTTGCAGAGGATTTGGGCGGCGAAGGCTTCGTTGATTTCGAAGAGGTCGATGTCGCTGGCTTTGAGGTTGGCCTTGGCGAGGACGCCGGCGATGCCGGTGATGGGGGCGGCGAAGATGTCTTTCGGGTCGACGCCGCTGGTGTGGTAGGCGAGGATGGTGGCGAGGGGTTTGAGGCCGAGTTGTTCGGCCTTTGCGAGGCTCATGACGGCGAGGGCGGCGGCGCCGTCGGAGATTTGGCTGGCGTTGCCGGCGGTGACGGTGCCGTCCTTTGCGAATACGGCTTTCAGTTTGGCGAGGCCGTCGGGGGTGGTGTCGGCGCGGATGCCTTCGTCTGCGTTCACGCCGCCTTCGGGGCCGGGGTTTTTGCGGTTGCCGACGTGTTCGCCGGTGAGGGGGGCGAGTTCGCTTGCGAACCAGCCTTGCTTGGTGGCGTGGGCGGCGCGTTGGTGGGATTGGGCGGCGTAGCGGTCTTGCTCGGCGCGGGAGATGTCGTACTTCTGGGCGATGTGGTCGGCGGCGTTGCCCATGGCCCAGTTTTCGAAGGCGCAGCGGAGGCCGTCGTATTGCATGTGGTCTTCGAAGGGGGCGGGGCCGAACTTGGGGGAGGTGGGGGTGCCGCCGCGGATGGTGGCGAAGTGGGGGGCGAGGGTCATGTTTTCGAGGCCGCCGGCGATGATGCATTGGGCGTCGCCGGCTTTGATGGCCTGGGCGGCGAGCATGACGGCCTGGAGGCCTGAGCCGCAGACTTTGTTGACGGTCTGGGCGGACATGGTGGAGGGGAGGCCGGCGTGGAGGGCGGCCTGGCGGGCGGGGTTTTGGCCCAGTCCGGCCTGGAGGACGCAGCCCATGATGACTTCGTCGATGTGGGGCGTGAGGGCGGGTGCGTCGGCGAGGAGGGCCTTGATGGCGTGGGCGCCGAGCTTGGTGGAGGGCGTGGAGGAGAAGCCGCCGAGGAAGCGGCCGATGGGGGTGCGTTTGGCGGCGACGATGACGGGGGTGTTGGCGGCGGTTGCGGTTGGCATGAAAGCAGTTTAGGGGGTGGTTGGTTGCGG
>CAZCBN010000031.1:0-27489 GCA_964496975.1 uncultured Phycisphaeraceae bacterium | reverse complement strand
GGGGGTGGGGGGGGGGTGGGGGGGGGGGGGGGGGGGGGGGTGGGGGGGGGTGGGGGTGGGGAGGGGAGCGTGTTGGGTCGGGGGTTGTGGGGGGGGGGGTCGGGGCGGGGGGGGGGTGGGATTGGGCGTAGTGTGGGGTTCTGAGGGGGAGGTGAAGGTGGACGAGCCGGCTCGGGGAGTCGGCCCAGCCAGGGCGCGGAGTCAAGAATGCCGGCTCGGACAGCCGGCGTACCCAAGAAGAAGAGAGGCGGCTCGGAGAGCCGGCCCACACAAGCGCGGAGATTTGCAGCGATGGGGCAGTACGTTGAACTCGGTCGGGGGACGAACCAGGCGCTGGGGATCGCTCGGTACGCGATCGAGTTTTTGGGGGCGGAGGAGGGCACGCGGGGGCGGCCTTCGGCGAAGGTGCTGAAGCAGACGGCGCGGTTCTTTGCGGACGCGGCGGTGTGCGGGGTGTCGGCGCTGGCGCTGAAGACGAACGCGCCGACGCTGCTGCGGCGGGAGGCGATGGAGTACGCGGTGCCGGCGGGGACGACGGGGCCGGGGCTTGGCCGGGCGACGCGGCACGGGGCGACGTGCTTCGGGTCGTCGCAGCGGGTGAAGAGCGAGAAGGCGATTGTCGCGAACTGCGCGGCGGTGCGGGAGTGGGACAGCAACGGGACGAACTTTGGGTACAACCCGGAGCTCGGGCACACGGCGGGGGAGTTCGGGCACAACGACTTTTACAGCGTGTGCATCGCGGCGGCGCAGATGCTGGGGCCCACTCCGGCGGGTGGGCCGGCGCGCGGGCCCGCGGGGGACGGGGCGTATGCGCTTCGGGCGATGGTGTGCCACGATGAGATCCGCGGTCGGCTGGCGGAGGTCTTTGGGCTGAAGGACTGCAAGATCGACCACGTGCTGCACGGGGCGATCGCGAGCGCGGCGGTGTTCGGGGCGATGCTGGGGGCGACGGCGGAGCAGATCGAGAGCGCGATCGGGATGGTGGTGGCGCACTTCGTGCCGTTCCGGGCGATTCGGGCGGGCAAGCAACTGAGCGACAGCAAGGGGGCGAGCGCGGCGATCAGCACGGAGGCGGCGATTCTGGCGGTGAAGCGCTCGATGGCGGGTTTTCTGGGGCCGCGGGATATCTTCAGGAACCCGGAGTCGGTGTTCCGGATCTTCGCGGGGCCGGGGCAGATGTTTGCGAAGGTGGGGGCGACGAGCGCGAACGTTGAGAAGAAGGACGAGAGCCCGTTTGATCTGCGGCTGGCGCGGGAGGGCGATGACTTCGCGGTGATGGGGATGCACTTCAAGCTGGGGTTGTACGAGCACCAGAGCGCGGGGGCGATTCAGGCGGTGATCGACCTGGTGAACAAGGCGCCGGGGCTGTTGGGCGATGCGTCGGGCGGGCAGATCGCGAAGATGAAGATCGTGGCGTACGAGCCGGCGTTCGGCATCATCGGCGACCCGGCGAAGCGGAACCCGACGACGCGGCAGAGCGCGGACCACTCGATGGTGTACATCGTGGCGACGCTGCTGCGCAAGGCGATCGAGGAGCGGGCCCGCGGCGGGGCGACGACGTGGGAGCGGCTGATCCTGACGCCGCAGGATTATGGGAAGGCCGCGATCGCGAACCCGCTGACGCGGTCGCTGATGGACAAGATCGAGTTTGCGCACGGCGGGGCGGAGTACGACCGGCGGTACCCGGACGGCATCCCGACGAGCGTGCAGATCACGGGGCGCGACGGGGCGACGCACGACAGCGGGCTGGTGATGTACCCCTCGGGGCACGCGCGGAACACGACGGCGGACCTGGATGCGTTGCTTGCGAACAAGTGGCGGGTGCTGGGTGCGATGGCGTCACGCGATGCGGCGGGGCTGGTGTCGCGGTTCGCGGGGATTGAGGGCGCGTCGGCAGAGGACGTGGCGGGGCTGCACGGGTTTGAGATTCTTGAGGGGGAGAGTGTGGATTGACCGTGGCGCTCGGTTGAGCGATGGTGCACCTTCGGGTGTGATGTCTGCGGTTTTGGGCTGGGAGGAGTGGCTGCGACGCAGGGGCGCGGTCCCTTGGATGATGATCTTCGCGCACATTGGAATACGGTGATGGTCCGGGTGTGTTGCAGGATCGCTCAACGGGGATCGATGCGTCGACGCCGGCGGTTTCGCTGTCGGCGATCGGGGCTCGGAGGACAGCCATGGCGCAGATTGAACGTCGCGGTGTGCGGGCTCTCGGCGGGGTTGTTGGCGTGGGTCTGGCCGGGGCGGCGGGCGGACAGGTCGTTCTTGACCCGTCCTTCCCCGGTGTGGTGAGGACCGGGTTGGCCGGCGCGACGGAGGCCTGGGAGGCCGTGGCGGTGCAAGCGGACGGCCGAATCGTCGCCGTGGGGCGGCGGACGACGCCGGTGCCGGGCGCTCCCTTTGGGAGCTCGACCAACTTTTTGGTGGCGAGGTATCTGCCGTCGGGCGGGCTTGATCCGTCGTTTGCCGGGGGCCGTCCGGTCGAGATTGATGTGGCGCCCGAGCGGTCTGATGTGGCGAACAGCGTGGTTGTGCTCGAAGGGGGCGAGATCATCGTGGCGGGGACGAGCGTGGCCCCGTTCGCGACGGTGACGACGCCGGCGGGCACGACGTTCGGCGCGTATTCCGACGTGGCGTTGGCGCGGCTGGAGGAGAATGGCTCGCTCGACACGACGTTCGGCGTGAACGGCGTGGCGCGGTTTGACTATTCGGGCGGCCTCGACGACACGGCGGAGAAGCTTCTGCTCCTTCCGGACGGCTCGCTTCGGACGTGCGGCATCACGACGACCAACGCGGGTAACCGTCTGCAGAGCCAGTGGCTCGTGGCGGGCTTCACCGGCGACGGGCTTCCTGACACGCGCCTGGGTACGACCGGCCGCATTGTGATCGATCCGTCGCGGCCGAACGGTCGGCGGCCCGAGGTGTGGGACGCGGCGATGGTCGGCGACCGCATCACCGTGGTGGGCGGGGCGGCGTTTGATTTTGGTGTGGCCCGGCTGGACGCGGTGAGCGGGGCGGCGGACACCTCGTTCGGCGACAACGGGTTTGTGACGGTGCCGTTCGCGGGCGACCCCGTCAACGGCGTCGGCCAGCAGTTCACCACGGCTCGGTCGGTGGTGGCGCTGCCGGACGGCCGCGTGACGGTGGTGGGGGACGGCACGTTCTTCAACTTGAACGAAGACACGTTTGTGTCGGACGATCTTTTCGCGGTGCGTCTGGGCACGAGCGGCCGGCTTGACCCGACGTTCGACGGCTTCCCGAGCGGCTTGGTGCCGGGGCGGCTGGGTGCCGTGGGCGGCGTGAACGGTCGCATCGTTCTGAACGATGATGCCGGCGGGCTGCTGTACAACGCCGCGGCGAGCGGGGCCCTCGTGGCAAGCCCCTCGCCGAGCGGTGTGACGTTGCGTGCGTTCGCGGCCACGCCGGATGGGCGGCTGGCGGCGGTCGGCGCGCAGGGCGGGGACGGGGCGGTCACTGTTCTGCTGGTCGAGTCGCCCGGCGAGTGTGCGGCGGACTTCAACGGCGACGGTTCGACCGGCGACATCTTCGACCTGTTCGACTTCCTGTCGGCGCTCGAGGTCGGTCTGGACTTCAACGCGGATGGGACTCCGTCGGACATCTTCGATCTGTTTGAGTTCCTCGCCGCGTTGGATGCCGGTTGCCCTTGAACGGGCCGCGGGGCGCGGACCGGGGTGGGCGTGTGAGGGTGCAGAAGCGGCCGCGGACGAGCGGGGCCGGTGGGTGGATGGCGGTCGGTGCGTCCACGGGTGGGACGTAAACTCCGTCTGGCTGGTCACATACAACAATCTGTGGTCCGTCCACGTCCCGAACATTGACACAGGTTGTGGATCGTGGTATGTTTGGGGTGCCAGGCTCGCGTCCGACGCCGCCCCTGGCCGGAGGTTGCTCGGTGGGTTCCACCGGCCTCTGCCCCGCGTCGGCCCGCGTGCGCCCACACGGCTGCGAGCGCGGGGGGCGGGGTGCTTGATGTGAGCGTCGGGCGGTGGCCCGGCGCGTCGAGCGGCCCTTTGGCCCCCCATTGCTCAAGATGCCCGAGGCCCCGCACGCCAGCCCGGCACTCAGCCGGGGAAAGGCAGGGGCCCCATGGCCCGTTCCAGCGGAGGCGCTGCGGCGCCGTCTCGTTCTTCGCCGTCGTCGTCTTCATCGCATCGCTCGACGGCGTCTCAGCCTTCCAACCCGTCCGGTCGTTCCAACCCATCTCGTCGCTCTCCAGTGTCGCCGGTGTCGCAGGCTGCTTCCCCAGCGGCTCGGACGTCTCCGTCGCGTTCTGGTGCGGCGGGGGGCGTGCCGGCGCGGGCGGGGGCTGCGGATTCGCGCGGCGCGAGCCGGCCTGGTGAAGGCCCGCGTGTTGATGCACCTCGTGTTGACGGGCCGCGTGTTGATGGCCCGCGTGTTGATGCACCTCGTGTTGATGTCAAGCGTGATGGGGCCCCGCGTGTTGATGCCAAGCCGGGCACGCTGCCTGTGATGGGCCGGCTGGTGACCGACGCGGGGAGCGCGGCGTCGGCGGGCGCGGGGTTGGCTTCGCCTTCGGGCGTTCGTTCATCGGGGCATCACGTCCCCGAGGCTCGCGGGTCGGGCGGGCCGGTGGGGTCGCCTGCGCTCGGCCGCGGGGGGCCGGAGACGGCCGCGGGCGTGGTCGGCTCTGGCATCACGCCGAGCCCAGTGATCACTGCGAGCCCGGTCACCAGCGCGAACCCCGTGACCAGCGCGAACCCCGTGACCACTGCGAATCCCGTGACCACCGCGAATCTTGTCGCCGCTTCCGCCGTGGCCGCGTCCACGACGGCGTCCACCATCGCCCGTGTTCCCAGCACCACCACGACCATCATCGAGGAGCGAGAGACCCCCATGGCCCGCATGAACGACAGCAAAGCCGCCGAGAGCAAGACCGCTGAGATCAAGCCCGACGCGAAGTTGAACGGCAAGCCCGCCGCCGGGGCTCCGCAGAACGGCGCGGCGAAGCCTTCGGCGGGCCAGCCGGCGGTGGTGGGGGCCCCGGTGATCGACAAGGAAAAGCGGCAGGCGCTGGACCGGGCGCTGGGGCAGATCGAGAAGAACTTCGGCAAGGGCTCGATCATGCGTCTGGACGAGGACGCCTATCTGAGCATCCCCGGCATCTCGACGGGCGCGGTGTCGCTCGATCTGGCGCTGGGCGGGCGCGGCATCCCGCGGGGCCGCATCGTCGAGATTTTCGGGCCGGAGAGCAGCGGCAAGACGACCCTCGCGCTCACGGTGATCGCGCACGCCCAGAAGGCCGGCGGCGTCGCGGCGTTCATCGACGCGGAGCACGCGCTCGACCCCTCGTGGGCCAAGCGGCTCGGCGTGAACATTGATGAGCTGCTCGTGAGCCAGCCCGACACGGGCGAGCAGGCGCTGGATATCTGCGAGCTGCTGGTGCGGTCGAACGCGGTGGACGTGATCGTGGTCGACTCGGTGGCGGCCCTGATTCCCAAGGCCGAGATCGAGGGCGAGATGGGCGACACGCACGTGGGCCTGCAGGCGCGGCTCATGAGCCAGGCGATGCGGAAGCTGACGGGCGTCATCGCCCGCAGCAACTGCACGGTGATCTTCATCAACCAGATCCGCGAGAAGATCGGCGTGATGTTCGGCAGCCCCGAGACCACGCCGGGCGGGCGGGCGCTGAAGTTTTACGCGTCGGTGCGCATCGACATCCGCCGCACGGGGAGCATCAAGGACGGCGAGGAGACGGTCGGCAACCGCGTGCGGGCGAAGGTGGTGAAGAACAAGGTCGCGCCGCCCTTCCGGCAGGCCGAGTTCGACATCATGTTCAACGAGGGCATCAGCACGTCGGGCGACCTGCTGGACCTCGCCATCGAGGCCAAGGTGTGCCAGAAGAGCGGGGCGTGGTTCAGCTACGGCGAGCTTCGGCTGGGCCAGGGCCGCGAGCGGGCCAAGGACTTCCTGAAGGAGAACCCCGAGCTGATGGTCGAGATCCGCCGGGGCGTGATGGACGTGCGGCTGCCCAAGCCGGGCAGCGCGGCGGCGGCGGCGCAGGCGGCGGCCGACCGGGCGGCGGCGGCGTCGCACGTGGGCGATGACGACGACAGCATCGTGCTGGAGGACTGAGGCCCGGGCCCCAGGGGCCGCCGAGGCGGAAGCCCCATCGCGGGGGCCGCGTGCGGCGACAGACACGGAGCGAGGCCCCGGCCTGCCCAGCGGTGGGCCGGGGGTTTTTGGGAATCGAGCGGGGGGGAAGGCGTGGACGCGGGCCTTGGCGGGGCTATCATCGCCCCGTCTGCGGACGTGGCGAAATTGGCAGACGCGCTAGGTTCAGGTCCTAGTGGGGGTAAAACCCCATGGAGGTTCGAGTCCTCTCGTCCGCATTCCTGCTTGGGCCCCGCGGCCGGCGTTGCACGCCGGATGCTGCGAGTGGGCCCGGGCGGGGGTTTTTGGTTCTCACAGCTCGGACATCGCGTGTGTTTGGTGCTTGGCTGGTATCGCTGCGCCGGCAGCGAGCGTGCGGCGGTGTGGTGGCGCGGCCGCTGCGCGGTGCATTCTCGGGTAGGCTCGCGGCCTGACCATGCAGGAGACGCAGCCCTCAACGCCCGCCGGTGATCAGCCCGCTCCTGCGGCGGCGGACGCCGGGGTGATTGCGCGGGTGCTCGCGGGGGACGCGGCGGCGATCGAGTCGCTGCTCGCGCAGCACTACGGGCGGCTCTTGTCGCTGGCGCGGTCGGTGGTGGGGTGCGAGCAGGAGGCGCAGGACGCGGTGCAGGAGGCGCTCGTGTCGGCGTTCCAGCGTCTGCACACGGTGCAGGACCCGAGCGCGCTCCGGGCGTGGATGGACCGGATCGTGGTGAACGCCTCGATCTCGAGGCTGCGGAAGCGCCGGCTGCGGCGCGAGCTGGCGTTGGACGACCTGCTGCCGTCGTTCGACCAGACGGGGCACCGGCTCGAGCCCGGCGGCCGATGGTCGCGCAGCCCGGGGGACGCGGCGGAGACGACGGACACGCTGCGGCGGCTGCGGGCGTGCGTGGACGAGCTGCCCGCGGGGTATCAGGAGGTGGTGATCCTCCGCGACATCCTGGGCCTCTCCACGGCCGAGACGGCGGAGATCATGGGGATGGAGGAGGGCGCGGTGAAGGTTCGGCTTCACCGCGGCCGGCAGGCGCTGCGCACGCTGATGATGCGGCACGAGGGGGGTGAGACGTGATCACCTGCCGCGAGTTCATCGATTTCTTGGACGACTACACCGACGGGCGGCTGCCCTTGACGAAGAAGGTGTCGTTCGAGGCGCACCTGCTCGTGTGCCGGTCGTGCCGCGATTACCTGGCGGACTACCGCGCGTCGATGGCGATGCTGCGGGCGCTGTGCGATGAATCGCCCGGGGCGCCGCCGACGGGGGTGCCGGAGTCGCTCGTCAACGCGGTGCGCGCGGCGATGCTGCGATCGTGAGGGCGGGGCGGGGGCGTTCCGGGGCTTTGGCCTCTGGTGGCGCGGCGGTGGTGGGGCTCGCGGGCGATTCGATGCGTGACAGCAGGGCCTCGACTCGCAGCAACTCGGCGAGCGACCACGCCTGGAACGGGCACCCGTTGGGGGTGCGCGGGGGCTGGGCGTCGAAGATCTCCGAGACGCCGTCGAGGCCGGCCTCGTCGAGGTGCGCGAGGAGCGGCGCGAGGAAGGTGGCGCGGGCGTGCGCGGCGTTCTTCGGCGTGGGGCCGTGGACGCGGAGCCACGCCTCGACGAAGGGCCCGATGAGCCAGGGCCAGACCGTGCCCTGGTGGTAGGCGGCGTCGCGGCGGTCTGGGCCGCCCTCGTAGCGCGGGACGAAGGCCGGGTCGCTGGGGGAGAGGGTGCGCAGGCCCAGGGGCGTGAGCAGTTCCCGTTCGACGACGGCGAGCGTGGAGGCGGCGCGTTCGCCGTCGACCAGGGCGAGGGGCAGGCCGCCCAGCGCGAGCACCTGGTTGGGTCTGATGGACTCGTCGACGCGCCCGGGCTGGTGGTCGGCGTCGACGACGTCGGCGAGGCAGCCGAGCCGCGGGCGCCAGAACCGCTCGGGGAACGCGGCGCGGGCCTGCTCAAAGTGGGCGGACCACCGCGGGTTGATCATGGCCCCGAAGCGGAGGGCGTTGATCCAGAGCGCCTGGACCTCGACGGGCTTGCCGGTGCGGGGCGTGACCTCGCGGCCCTGGGCGCGGGCGTCCATCCAGGTCAGTTGCACGCCGGGCCCGCCGCAGGCGAGAAGGCCGTCGGTGTCTCGGTGGATGCCGTAGCGGGTGCCCGAGGCGTAGGCGTCGAGGATGCTCTCGATGGCGCTGCGGACGGCGGCGCGGTCGTCGGCCTTGCCGTTGTGCGACCAGCCGTCGCATCCGTTGAGGTACTCGCCCGCGGCGACGACGAACCAGAGGGAGGCGTCGACGGAGTTGAACTCGGGGGTGTCGCCGGCGTCGGTGAATCGGTTGGGCAGCATGCCCTGCGAGGCGGCCGCCGCCCACTGGGTGATGATGGAGCGGGCGTCGTCGCGCCGCTCGCCCGAGAGGCACAGGCCCCGCAGCGCGATGAAGGTGTCGCGGCCCCAGTCGCCGAACCAGGGGTAGCCGGCGATGATGGTGCGGCCCTTCCCGCGCGCGACGATGTACTTGTCGGCCGCGGCGTGGAGGCGGCTCGGGAAGGCGGCGCGGCGGGCCAGCTCGGTTGCGCGCACGCGGTCGAGCCGCTCGCACGGCGTGCCGACCGTCGCGGGCGAGGTTTCGGGGGTCTCGCCGGCCGAGAGGAGCAGCACGGCCCGCTTCTCTCCGAGTTCCCAGCGGAAGTAGCCGGGCGACGGCAGGTCTTCGGTGTGGTCGAAGCCGCGGGCCGCCTCGGCGGTGTAGTGCAGCCCGCGGTACCAGACGGGGTCTTGCACGTAGCCGCCGTCGGTCGCGGCGGCGCAGATCGGCGGCGCGTCGGGCCGGAGCGTCCAGCGCAGGCAGTGCGCGGTCTGCGGGTGCAGCTCGAGGCGGAGCGGGTCATCGGCGCGCTGGAGGCGGTGGACATCGGTCGCGGCGAGCAGCGGCCTCACGATGAGGCGGACGCGCCGCGCATCGCCCACGACGCGCCAGGAGAGGCAGACCAGGGGCGACCCGTGCTTGACGAGCAGCTCGTGCTCGATGACGAGGCCGTCGGGCAGCCTGAAGGTCCACGTGGGGAACGGCTGGTGCCTGAAGGCGAGGAGGTGACGCGCGCCGTCCGGCGCTTCGTGCCCGTTGGCGTATCGCTGGGTTGAGATGCCGAAGGTGCCCTCGGCGGTTTCGACCCAGGCGTCGAGGCCCTTGACGACGGCGGCGCGGTCCCCGGGCGCGCCGAGGCTCGTCGTGAGCAGCGCGTGGTAGCGGCGGGTGCGGACGCCGGTGGCGGTGCCCATCGCGTAGCCGCCCAGGCCGTCGGTCTCGAGCCATTCCGTGGTGTCGTTCAACGCTCTGAACATCCGTTGCTCCTGGGGCGTCGGTCGTGGGCGGGGGTCGGGGTCGGGCGTTTGTGTCGGCTGGCTGCGCCTTGGGCGTGGTCGAAACGGGCGTGCGTTACGGGTCGACGAGCAGCACGCCGTGGCCGTCGGCGTCGCGCACGAGCAGCGAGGCCGCGGGCGACGGAACGAGCGGCCAGGCGACGGCGTTGACCTCGGGGGACACGGCGCGCCCGCCCGCGCGGCGCACGGCGGCGAAGGCGGCCGCGGGCTCGTCGGCGAGGAGCACGACGTGCCAGTGCCACAGGTCGGCGGGCGTGGTGTCGAGGGGCGCCGCGCGGCCGTCGCCGGGTGTGAGGTACTCCAGCAGTTCAACGCCGGGGCCCGACGCGGCGCGGAGCGTTGTGATGCGCAGGTGCGCCGGGAAGACCGCGTTGAGCCGCTCCTGCTCGGCGCCGGAGTTCTCGCTCTCGCCCGCGACGGACAGGCCCAGCGTGTCGCGGTAGAAGGCGAGCGACGCGTCCGTGTCGGCGACGACGATCGCGGTGTGATCGATGCCGAGGAAGAGCCGCTCGTTCGACTGCCAGCGGGCCTCGCCCTTGCCGGGCGGGAACTCCAGCACCTCGAGGTAGTGGCCGTCGGGGTCGCAGAAGTAGAACGCGCGGATGCCGCCCGCCTTGGGGTTGGAGTCTGGCAGGCGCTGCGGCCCCGCCGACGCGGGGCGCACGCCGGCGGCCGACAGGCGGTGAACGGCCTCGTCCATGTCGCGCACGATGACGGCGATGTGCTGGAACCAGCGGTCGTTCGCGCGGCTGTCCGCGGGAAATGGCCGGCCGCGCGGGGTGTCAAAGGCGAGCAACTCGATCGCCTCCTCGCCGAGCCGGAGCCGCTGCCCGCGGCCGCCGGCCCCGAACACCCCGGTGACGCGTTCAAAGCCGGGACCGTGCAGCGCGACGGCATCGCCTTCGGCGACGAAGTCGAGCACGGTGGTGTACCAGGCCGTGGCGGCGTCGAGGTCCTCGACCGTCACCGCGACGCCGGCGACGCCGCGAACGCCGGCGACAGGCGCAGGGATTGCATCAGGCGCTGCGGCGAACGCGATCGCCGAGGGCCCCAGCAGCATCGCCGCGGTGAGAACGGATCGGATCGTCATGGGCTCACCCGCGGCGCACCGCCGCCCGCGCCGCCGGCGGCGGGGAAGACGGCGTCTTCCGAGGCGATCGACTTCCAGTACGTGTCGGCCGCGGGCTCCCACGTTGCTTCGTGCTTGTCCCAGTCCTTGCGGGCGTCGCCCAGGAGGCTCTTGTAGAAGAGGAAGAGCCGGCCGTCCTTCACCTTGTAGTTGGTGGGGTCGATCTCGACCTTCCGGCCGCCGTCGCCCATCGCGCTCGCGCACCAGCCGCCGTACGTCGGCACGTAGCGCAGCGGGTCGGCGGCGAAGAGCTCGAGGTGTTCCGCGGAGGCGAAGCGGTACACGACGCCCTGGAAGCTTGAGGTCAGGCTCGTCTTGCCCTTCTTCGGGCCGCCGGCGGTGAAGTAGGAGACCGGGTCGTACCCCTCGAGCGCGAGCATCGTCCGCTTGGGGACGTTGTACTCATCCACGCCGGCGGTGCGGCTCGCGCGGGTCAGCTCGGCGAAGAGGGCGTCGATGGAGCGTGCGTCGGCGGGGTTCAGGGCCAGGCTCCCGGCGACGGCCCCGTCGTCGCGCAGCAGCAGCACTACGGCCTCGCCCGCGCCCGCGGGCGGCACCGCGGAGGCCGCGGCGGCGGGAAGCCCCGCGTCGGCGATCGACGCCACCACGCGGTGCGTCACGCCCGCGACCTCGGCGTGGCGACGGAGGAGCCGCTCCTCAAACGCGGCGGCCACCTCGGGCTGTACGGCTCCCATGATGTGGACGGCCGTGAGCCGGCCGTGCCCGCGAACGGGTGTGGACGTGGACGAGCTGGTCTGGTGTGCGCCGGCCTCGTGCGCGCTGTTGTGGGCCGCGCTCGGTTGGGCCGGCGGGGCGGTCTGGGCGGTGGCGGGGTTCAGCGCGAGCAGGAGAACGACGGTGGCTGCGGTGTGCTTCATGTTGGTCTCAGACGGGACTTCGGTCCCCGGGTTACATCGCGCGGCCGGCGTGCGTTGCACGCGTGCCGCGTCCGAGGCGGTTCAGGATGACATCGCCGACGCGGAGCGCGTTGGCCATGATGGTGAGCGATGGGTTCACCGCGCCGCTCGACGGGAAGAACGACGCGTCGGCGACATACAGGTTGTCCACGTCGTGCGCGCGGCAGTCGGTGTTCAGCACGCTGCGGGCGGGGTCGGTGCCGAAGCGGAGCGTGCCGTTCTGGTGCGAGACGCCGCTGATGCCGAGCTTTGGCCCGACGTAGGCCTGCGAGTGCACGCACGCGCCGCCTCGGCAGCCGATGCCGTCCATGTAGCGGACGAGCGTTTCGCGGAGCCCGTCGTACGCGGCGCGGTTGTTCTCTTTGTATCGCAGCCGGATGCGGCCGTCGGGCGTCACCTCGACCCGGTTGTCGACGTCGGGCAGGTCCTCGGCGGTGAGGAAGAAGTCCACGGTGCGCGTCCACAGCATGTCGCGCGGGACGTCGGGCAGGTGGGGCCCGACCAGGTCCGTCAGGAACCCGGCATCGGGCTTGCCCATGAGCTGCACGAGGCCGAGCGGCAGGGGCGAGTCCGGGCCGCGGTGGTAGAAGTCGGCGATCGCGAAGGCCTTTTGAAACTGCGAGGGGTTCGGCTCCTGCGTCACGGCGATCAGCACGCCGTTGTTGTGGCACATGTAGTTCCGCCCGACGAGGCCCGAGGAGTTGGCCAGGCCCGCGGGGCAGCGGTCACTCGCCGAGCGCAGCAGGAGCGCGGCCGAGTTGACCGCGCCGCACGCGACGACCACCACGTCGGCGGAGTACCGCTCAACGCGGCCGCCGCGTTCGACGACCACACCGTCAATCTCCCGCCCGGAAGCGGTCGTCTCGAGCCGCTTCACGAGCGCCCCCGTGAGCAGCGTGACGTTGTGCCGCTCAAGCGTGGGCGTGACGCAGACGACCTCGGAATCGGCCTTGGTCTCGGTGAGGTCGGGGTAGCCGTCGAAGTTGCTGAGCACGCGCGGGGCGCGGGGCGCGGGCGTGCCGAGGCCGAGCTTCGCGCCCAGGGCGCACGGGAAGGGCTTGAGCCCCTGTGCCTCAAGGCCCGAGGCGATCTGCTGCATCCGCGGCTCGTACGGCACCGGCGGGAAGGGATAGGGCCCGGAGCGGCGCGGCTCGGTCGGGTCTGAGCCGGCGAGGCCGTGCACGTGGTAGAGCGCCTCGGCCTCGGCGTAGTACGGCTCGAACACGTCGTAGCCGAGGGGCCACGCGGGCGACAGGCCGCCGTGGTGCCGGACCTCGCCGAAATCCGACTCGCGCAGGCGCAGCAGCGCGGCCCCGTAGACCTTGGTGTTACCGCCGACCCAGTAGTGCGTGTAGGGCTGAAACTCGCCGCCGCCGGCGTCGAGCCACTTCTCCCGCGCGAGGTAGCGGCCGCGTGCGAAGACCTCCTCGGCGTCCCAGTTCTCTCGCTCCCGCGGAAGGAACTCGCCCCGCTCCAGCACGAGGATGCGCAGGCCCGAGGGCGCGAGCCTGTGCAGCAGCGTGCCGCCGCCCGCCCCGGTCCCGATGATGATCACGTCGTAGCGATCGCCGGCCTTCATCGCACATCCCCCGCGTGCGCGTCGAAGTCGATCGGCCCGTCGCACCCGCAGTGCGGGCAGACCTCCTTCGACGCGTGGTTCAACTTGCAGCAGTGCACCCGCGGCAGACGCCGCACGCGGGCAAAGACCTCCGCCGCGAGCAGCATCCCGCCCATCGGCCCGGCGAAGTACACCCACAGCGCCGAGAACTCTCCGCTGTGCACCGCCGACGCGACCGTCCGCGCCGGGTTCAGCGACATGCCGGAGAGCGGCGCCTCGAACGTGATGAACGCCATCAGCAGCAGCCCCGCGACGAAGCCGGTGTAGGGCGCCAGCCGCTTCGTGTTGGACGCGAACAGCACGGCGAGCATCATCGTCGCGCCGATCGCCGCCTCGCCCGCGAGCGCCGCGAGCTCGCCCCACCGACCGGGCACGGTCGCCGCGTAGTGAATCGGCGGACGCGTGAGCCGGGGCCCGACCGCGGCGCCGATCGCCGCGAGGCCCACGGCGCCCCCGGCGAACTGCGCCGCGACGTACCCCGCCGCGTCGGCGGGCCGGATCTTTCCGAGCCGCAGGAACGCGAGCGTGACCGCCGGGTTCATGATGGCGCCGGACGCGGCGCCGAGCGGCGAATAGATGAGCGCGACCGCCGTGACCGCCATCGCGGCGCCCATGAGCGCCCGGCGGCCGACATCGCCCAGCGGCCACGCCGCCGTGGGCGAGTCCGGGTGAAACAGCACCGGCGCGAAGACGCCGACGGACACCATGAACAGCCCGAGCAGCAGGCCGTCGATCGCCCAGAGCCGGGCGCGGGCACGCCAGGCCGGCGGTGTGGTCGTGGCGCTCATCCGCCGGCCTCGAAGCCCGGGTAGAGCGTCATGCCGCCGTCGACGAACAGGCTCGCCCCCGTGATGTAGTCGGCCTCGTCCGACGCGAGCCACGCGCAGAGCCGGGCGATGTCCTCCGGCTCGCCGATGCGCTTGTAGGGGATGAGCTTCATCAGGTCGGCGTAGGCCGCCGGCGTCGACCACGCCTCACGGTTGATCGGCGTGCGGATGGCGCCGGGGCAGATGCTGTTCACGCGGATGCGCCAGGGGGCGACCTCCTGTGCGATGCTCTTCATCATCAGCATGACGCCGCCCTTGGACGCCGCGTAGTTCACGTGACCGGCCCAGGGGATCACCTCGTGCACGCTGCTGATGCAGATGATCTTGCCCGCCGCGCACGACACCTCGGGCCGCACGCCGCGACGCTTGAACTCGCGCACCGCCTCGCGGGCGCACAGGAACTGCCCCGTCAGGTTCACGTCGATGACGCGGCGCCACTGCGCGAGCGTCATCGACTCGAGCGGCGCGTCCTGCTGCAGGCCCGCGTTGTTCACCACGATGTCAACCGTGCCGAACTCCTCGACCGTTCGGCGGAACAGGGCCTGCACCGCCGCCTCGTCCGACACGTCGGCCCGGTGCGTCACCGCACGGCCCGCGTGCGAGCAGCCGCACCCGCGGATCGCGGCGACGACCTCCTCGGCCGGCGCGTCGTCGCCGACGTAGTTGATCACCACGTCGGCTCCCGCCTGCGCGAGCCCGATCGCGATCGAGCGCCCGATGCCCGAGCTCGCGCCCGTCACGATCGCCTTCTGCCCCGCGAGCACGCTGCGCGCCTCGCACGCGGGCATCACCACCGCGGGCAACTGGTCCGCCCGAAGGTCGCGGATCACACGGCTGTTCATGGTGTGCAACGTCGTCATGTGCATTCCCCCCGAAATCGTCCGAGAACCACCCTTGGGCGTGCCGACGCCCGATCGTGGGCCGCCGCGCCAACAGGCCGGCGCACCCGCCGCTCGCAACCAACCCCCGCGAATGGCCCGCGGCGCGGGCCAAACTGGAGATACCGCCCCGTCGGTCTAGCGTCGTTACCCCTTTGCGGCGGCCACCGCGCCCGAGTGGGACGCCCCGCGTGACCGATGACCGACCCCGGACTCCGAATATTCCAAGATCAGCGCCGCGACCAGCCCGGTCCAGCCCGTCTGGTGCGACGCGCCGACGCCCCGCCCGCTGTCCCCGTGGAAGTATTCGTAAAACAGCAGGTGGTCGCGGAAGTGCGGGTCGTCGCGCAGCAGCGGCGCGTCCGCGTACACCGGCCGCGTGCCGCCCGCCCCGGGCTCGAAGAGCCGCATGAGTCGCCGCGCCACTTCTGAAGCCGCCTCGCCGAGCGTCATCGTGTGGCCGGAGCACGCGGGGCACTCGACCTTCAGTCCGTCGCCGTAGAACCGCCCGAACTTGGTGAGCGACTCGACGATGAGGTAGTTGACGGGGAACCAGATCGGTCCGCGCCAGTTGGAGTTTCCGCCGAAGAGCCCCGAGTCCGACTCCCCGGGCGTGTAGCGCACGGTGTGCCGCACGCCGTGCGCGTCGTATTCGTACGGCTCCGCCGCGTGCCGCTTGGAGAGCGCCCGCACGCCGAAGTCTGAGAGAAACTCCGTCTCATCCAGCATGCGCCGCAGCACGGCCTTCATGCGGTGGGCCCGCAGCAGCGAGATGAGCCGGCGATCGCCCGCGCCCGGCGCGTCCCATCGGGAGACGAGCGAGGCCAGCTCGGGCCGATAGTTCAGATACCAGCGCAGCCGCCGCGCGAACTCGGGCAGCTCATCGAGCAGGCACCCGTCGATCACCTCGACCGCGAACAGCGGGATCAGGCCCACCATGTTGCGGACACGCAGCGGCGTGACCCGGCCGTCCGGCGTGTGCAGCACGTCGTAGAAGAACTGGTCCCGCTCGTCCCACAGGCCCACGTGCTGCCCGCCCAGGTTGTTCAGCGCCTCGGCGATGTGCAGGAAGTGCTCGAAGAACTTGGTCGCGATGTCCTCGTACACGTGGTTGTGCCGCGCGAGCTCGAGCGCGATCCGCATCAGGTTCAGGCTGTACATCGCCATCCAGCTCGTGCCGTCGGCCTGGTCGATGTGCCCGCCCGTCGGCAGCGGCGCGCTGCGGTCGAAGACGCCGATGTTGTCCAGCCCGAGGAAGCCGCCCTGGAAGATGTTCCGCCCGTCCTCGTCCTTGCGGTTCACCCACCACGTGAAGTTCAGCATCAGCTTGTGGAAGACGCGCTCAAGAAACGCAAGGTCCCCCGCGTCGCCCCGGGCCGCGCGGTCGATCTCGAACACGCGCCACACCGCCCACGCGTGCACCGGCGGGTTCACGTCGCCGAACGCCCACTCGTACGCCGGCAGCTGGCCGTTGGGGTGCATGTACCACTCGCGTGTCAGCAGGAGCAGCTGCTCCTTGGCGAACGCCGGGTCAACATACGCCAGCGGGACGCAGTGAAACGCCAGGTCCCACGCCGCGTACCACGGGTACTCCCACGTGTCCGGCATCGACACCACGTCCGCGTTGTTCAGGTGCGTCCACTCGCGGTTGCGGCCGCGTTTGCGGCTCTCCGGCGGCGGCGGCTGCCCCGGGTCGCCCGCGAGCCACCGCGGCACGTCGATGTGGTAGAACTGCTTGCTCCACAGCATCCCCGCCAGCGCCTGCCGCAGCACGCGGGAAGACTCCGCCCCGCACGCCGCGGGCGTCAACCCGGCATAAAACGCGTCCGCCTCGGCCCGCCGCTCCGCGATCGTCTCGTCAAACCCCTTGAAGGGCGACGCCGGCGTCCCGTCGCTCAAGCGAAGCCGCACGACCACCGTCTCCCCCGCGGGCACGTTGAACCGCGTCCAGAACGCCGCCTTGGTGCCCGATCCGGTGCGCTGCGTCGCCGCCGTGTCGCCCCGCACGACGGTGTCGTGAACGCCGTCCTTGAAGGGCCCGGGCCGACGCTCGCCGTAGAGCCGCGACACGTTCGTCTGGTTCTCGCAGAGCAGCGTCGGCGCATCCGCCGCGTCCACCCACACGCGGTACTCGCCCAGCGTGGCGTGCCGCGCGACGAGCGAGCCGTCGCCCCGTTTCTGCAGCTCGGGCTGGTCCGCCCCGGGCGTCCACGACCACGTGTTGCGGAACCACACCTGCGGCAGCACGTGCACCGCCGCCGCCTCCGGCCCGCGGTTCGTCACCGCGACGCGCATCAGGACGTCCGTCGGGCCGGCCTTCGCGTACGTCACCTCGACGTCGAAGTATCGCCCTTCCGCGAACGCATCGGTGTCGTGGAGTTCGTACTCCGCCTCGTTGACGCCCCGCCGGGCGTTCTCGCGCACCAGCTCCTCATAGGGGAACGCCCGCTGCGGATACTTGTACAGCATCCGCATGTACGCGTGCGACGGCACGCCATCAAGGAAGTAGTACGCCTCCTTCACATCCTCGCCGTGGTTCCCCTCGCCGTTGGTCAGCCCGAAGAGTCGCTCCTTCAAGATCGCGTCGCGCTCATTCCACAGCGCGAGCCCCAGGCACAGCCGCTGCTCCTGATCGCTGAACCCCGCAAGCCCGTCCTCGCCCCACCGATACGCCCGGCTCCGTGCGTGGTCATGCGGGAAGTACGACCACGCCGATCCGTCCGTGCTGTAGTCCTCCCGCACCGTCCCCCATTGCCGTTCCGACAGATAGGGGCCCCACAGACGCCATCCCCCCTCGACGGGCGACTTCATCCGTTCCGCTTCAACGTTCGCTGTCCGTGACATGCAATCCCTTCGAGCCGCCCGCTCGTCCGACACTGCGGCGCCGACACCCAAGCGCACGCCACCCGCGTTGCCAACCTAGACGGCACTTCTACTGAGAGGTTACAGCATCGCCCGCCCCGCGCCGCGATGAAAGCGGCACCACGTCGAAACACCCGCCGCGAACGATCCCGGCTGTCTTCACAACGCCTGAACGCAACGGCCCCATCGCCCGCGCCGCGCGGCGAGCCCCGTCCACGCCTCGCCTCACCGCCCGCGCCGCCCAACCCCCCGCACGCCCCGAGATTTCACCGGCCGCTCGGCCCCCTCCCCCGCTCTACCATCGGTCATGGCGCTCGTGTACGTGGGCATTGACGAAGCCGGCTACGGGCCCATGCTCGGCCCGCTCGCCGTCGCCATGTCCGCGTTCCGCGTTGAAGACTGGTCCGCCGGCGAGGCCGCGCCCTGCCTGTGGTCCGCGCTCAGCCCCGCCGTCTGTGCCTCCCCGCGTGACGCCGCCGACCGCGTCCCCATCGGCGATTCCAAAAAGCTCAAGCTCCCCAACGACGCCCGAAAACACCCGCTCACCCACCTCGAACGCGGCGTGCTCGCCATGCTCGGCTCGCTGGGCCAGCGCCCCGCGTCTGACGAGGCGCTGCTCCACGCCGTCGGCGCCGCGCCGCTGCACACCCACGGCGCACCGTGGTACGAGGGCCCCGCCCTCTCCATTCCCCAGGCCCACGCGCCCGCCTCGATCGCCGTCGACGCCAACCGCATCGCGACCGCCGCAGAGTCGGCGCGCGTCACGCTCCTCGGCTGCGGCGCACGGCTGCTCGACGAGCGTGCTTTCAACGCCTCGCTCGACGCCACCGGCAGCAAGGCCGAGGCCGTCGGCAGCCTCGCCGCCGACCTCATGGCGCACGCCGCGCGCACGTGGGGCCATCTGGGCCATCTCCGGCTCGTCTGCGACCGCCAGAGCGGCCGGAGCGACTACGGCGGCATCCTCGCCCGCGCCTTCCCGGGGGCCACCGTCTCGTGGGACGCCCGCACCGCGAGCGCGAGCCGCTACACCGTGCACCCCGCCGCCGCGCACCCGTCCGAGGCTGCCGCGAGCGTCGGCGTCCTCTTCATCACCGAGGCCGAGCAGAAGCACCTGCCCGTCGCGCTCGCCTCCATGCTGGCCAAGCTGCTCCGCGAGCTCTCGATGCAGCGGTTCAACCGCCACTGGTGCGCCCGCCTGCCCGAGCTGAAGCCCACCGCGGGCTACGTCGCCGACGCCCGCCGCTGGCTCGCCGACGCCGCCCCCGTCCTGTCACGCGAAGACCGTGAGCGGCTCATCCGCCGCGCCTGAACAGCCGACGACCCAGCCACACCCCGCAACCCGCCCCGCGCAAAGGTCCCTCGCCATGCCACGCCCTCTCGCCCCCCGCCCTTCTCGTCGCTCGCTCGCGCTCGCCGCGTCGCTTGTCGCCGCATCGCTCGGCGTGCTCGCCCCATCGCGCCACGCCGCCGCGCAGTTCGCCACGACCTGGCACGAGTCCGCGCCGCAGACCGTCCGCTTCGAGGTGGAGCGCACCCCCGCCGCCGGCCGGCACGTCTATCTCCTCGGCTCGATCGTTGAGCTCGGGAGCAACGACCCGCGACGCGCCGTCAAGCTCGCCCGCCTCCCCGTCGCCGCGGGCCAGCCGCAGCGGTGGGGGGCCAGCGTCGCCCTCCCGCGCGGCACCGCGTACACCTACCGCTTCATCGAGCGCGACATCGCCGCCGGCCGCGGGGGCGACGTGACGAACACCTTCGCCCCCTCCGCCGACATCGCCGCCACCACGCCCGGCACGCCGCCGACCCGCGCCGTCCGCGCCGCGCTCACCATGCAAGACCCCGTCCTCAACTGGCGCACCCCCGGCGGAGCGCTGCAGCAAACGGTGATGCACCCCGTCGGCCCGGGCCGCACGCCCGCCGAGCGCACCTGGGCCGCGAGCATCGCCCCCGTTCCGTCGACGTCGGTCGAGTTCTTCATCACCGACGCCTCGGCCCCGGGCCGCTCCCCCGCCTCGGGCTCGCTCTTCCTCGCCGCCCCGGTGGTCCACGTGCAAGACGGCGCCGTCTTCGGCGCCCTGCCACCCGCCGCAGCCGTGCAGCCCGCCCAGCGCGACTACGACCCATCCGACCTTGAGGTCTTCGCCTCGCCACGCCTCCAGGAAAACCGCCCCTACCGCGTCTACCTCCCCCGCGGCTACCACCAGCAGCCGGACCGCCGCTACCCCGTCCTCTACCTCAACGACGGCCAGAACGTCATCGAGCCCGGCGCCTTCGGCGCCTGGAACGCCCACACCACGCTCGACCTCGTCACCCGCATCGGCGCCTGCCGCGACACCATCCTCGTCGCCGTCGACCACGGCACCGACCGCGCGGGCGACTACCTCGACCCCTCCGCCGGCGGCAACGCCGACGACTACCTCCACTTCCTCACCAAGGAGCTCATGCCCTTCATCAACGCCTCCTA
The DNA here is from genome assembly GCA_964496975.1 of uncultured Phycisphaeraceae bacterium. Taxonomy (GTDB): domain Bacteria; phylum Planctomycetota; class Phycisphaerae; order Phycisphaerales; family UBA1924; genus CAZCBN01. Next base: position 7,310 of record CAZCBN010000031.1, on the reverse strand, counting down.
CCGCACGCTCCCGGATCGAGAAAACACGTTCCTCGCCGGCTCCAGTTTCGGCGGCGTCGTCAGCACCTACGCCGCCGTCGCATACGCGACCGCCTTCGGCGGCGTCGGCGTCTTCTCGCCCTCCTTCTGGGCCACGCAGCTCGACGAGGCCTTCGCCTCCGCCCCCGCCCCACCCGTGCGCATCTACCTCGACTCGGGCGACGCAGGCACCTCCAGCGACGGCTACACCGACACCCTCCAGGCCCGCGACGATCTCCTCGCCCGCCCGGACCGCGCCTTCGTCTTCGGCGACAACCTCTACCACATCGTCGGCTTCGGCCAGAGCCACAACGAGGCCGCCTGGGCCGCACGCTTCGACGAGTGCCTCCGCTTCCTGCTCCCCCTCGCCCGCGAGCCCGTCGCCCTCCCCGTCCCCTGCCCCGCCGACCTCGACGGCGACGGCCTCTCCACCATCTTCGACCTCTTCATCTTCCTCGCCGACCTCGAAGCAAACCGCCGCTACACCGACACCAACCAGAGCGGCACCCCCGACGCACCAGACATCCTGAACTTCCTCACCACCCTCGCCGCCGGCTGCAACGGCTGAGCGCGTTCCCCGCCAATCATCCCGACATGCAGCAAGGCCCCGCCGCCCCCCCGCAGAGCCCCTCCGGCGACGCCGCCCACTGGCTCACCCTCGCCGCCCGCATCGCCTGCCGCGCCGCCGGCCGCGTCGAACCGAACCCCATGGTCGGCGCCGTCATCGTCCGCGACGGCCGCCTCATCGGCATGGGCCACCACCGCCGCTTCGGCGGCCTCCACGCCGAGCGAGAGGCCCTGGCCAACTGCATCGCCCGCGGCGAAGACCCCCGCGGCGCCACCGTCTACTGCACGCTCGAGCCCTGCCGCCACGTCGGCAAGCAACCCCCCTGCACAGACGCCCTCATCGCCGCCCGCGTCGCCGGCGTCGTCTACGCCCGCGCCGACCCGGGCCACGCCAGCGGCGGCGGGGCCGACGTCCTCTGCGCCGCCGGCATCCCGTGCGACCTCTGCCCGCACGCCCCAAACGCAACCCGCCTCAGCGACCCCTTTGTCCACCGCGTCACCACCGGCCTCCCATGGGTCATCGCCAAGTGGGCCCAGACCATCGACGGCCGCATCGCCACCCGCTCCGGCGAGAGCAAGTGGATCAGCGCCCCGCGCTCCCGCGCCCGCGTGCACCGTCTCCGCGCCCGCGTCGACGCCGTCCTCACCGGCATCGGCACCGTCCGCGCCGATGACCCGCTGCTCACCGCCAGAGGCGTGCGCACGCGCCGCGTCGCCTCGCGCGTCGTCGTCGACGCCGACCTGGACACGCCGACAGACGCCGCCCTCGTGCGCACCGCCCGCGACGTCCCCACCATCGTCGCCTGCAGCAAAGACCTCCTCTCCGCCGGCATCGCCGCCGCAAAGAAAGACGCGCTCGAAGCCGCCGGCGTCACGCTCCTCGGCATCCCGGAGCGCAGCGATCAACCCGGCCGCCTCCGGCTCGACATGCTCCTCGCCGCCCTCGCCGAGCGCTTCCAGGTGACGAACGTGCTGCTCGAAGCCGGCGCCGGGCTCACCGGCTCACTGCTTGACGCGGGGCTGGTGCAGGAGCTGCGCGTCTACGTCGCCCCCCTGTTGCTGGGTGACGAGCACGCGATGTCCCCCGCCTCGGGCCGCGTCGCCGACAGCCTGACGCAGGGCCGCCGGTTTGAGTTGCTGCGGGCCAAGCCGATCGGGTCGGACGTGGAACTGGTCTACCGGCAATCAACGCCGCCGATCGCCGCGACCCACGCCGACGCCCAGGTCGGGTAACCCGCCGATTTCCGTTGCATCCGCCGTCGCTGCGCGGTGTACTCGCGGTATGGCCATCTTCTGGGTGCGAGAAACGCCGCACTGTCTTGCCTGCGGCACATGCCTGGCCGGCCGATCTCCCCAGGGTCGGTGCCCCGGCTGCGGGGGGCGATACGCCGTCTCGCCCGGCCGCTGGGAAGCGGCCCGCGAGCGTGTCTTCGCCTCGCACAACCCCGACCGGATCTCGACGTGGATCGAGTCCGTCAGCAGCGGCGGCCGCGCGAACTACGCGATCGTGATGATCCTGGCGACCATCGCCGTCGTCGGCGTCATCGCGTCGACGTTGAAGCTGTAGCGACCGCGGCACAGCCCGTCCGCGCCGGGCTATGCCAGCGCCATCCTCAGCGCGACGCCGTCGGCGTGGCGCCCGCCACTTCGCCCAGCAGCGGCATCGTCAGGCCGCGCAGACGCAGGCGCAGCATGCCGAGCGCGGTGCGGGCCGACCAGTCGCGGATCGCGTCGCGCCCTCCGCGAAAGAGAAAGCGCCGCACCTCCGTCTCGTGCCCGGTGGAGGCGAGCGCGATGAAGACCGTGCCCACCGGCTTCTCGTCCGAGCCGCCGCCGGGCCCCGCGACGCCCGTGATGGCGAGGGCGTGGGCCGTTTGCGGCTGCCCCGGCGCATCGCCCGCGGCCGCACGGGCCAGGCCGCCCCGCGTCATGGCGGCGGCGCATTCGGCGCTCACGGCCCCGGGCCCGCCGACCCCGAACACCGCAGGGTCGACGCCCACCAGGGCCGACTTCATCTCGTTGCTGTAGGTGATCCACCCGCCCGCAAACGCGTGCGACGAGCCCGCCACCGCGGTCACGATCTCGCCCAGCAGGCCGCCGGTGCAGCTCTCCACGACGGCGAGCCGCTCGCCCCGCGCCCGAAGCAGACCGACCACCGTCTCGGGCAGGGCGTTCGTCACGTCGCCCCCGTCGCCCGCCGCGAGGTCGCGCCGGGCAAAGACCGCCGGGCCGAGCGCCGCGTTCACCTGCGCCTCGGTGTCGTCCAGCGCCGCCCGGAGCAGGTCCTCGGTCGCCGCCTAGTGCCGCAGGCGGCACGTCACCACGCCGCGGCTCGCCGTCGTGCCCACGAGCGGCAGCCCGCGCTCGGCGCGGTCGCGGTCCATGAGCGAGCCCAGGCGCTGCGCGGCGAGCGACTCGCCCAGGCCGAACGTGAGGATCAGCCGCGCCGCGATGCGAAGGCCCGCGTCGCGCCGAACGCGCGGCAGCACCTCGGCCGCGAACATCGGCTGCATCTCACGCGGCGGGCCGGGCAGGCAGAGCACGTCGCAACCCAGCCGCTCCACCCGGGCGAAGAGGCCCGGCGCTGTGCCGAAGGGGTTGGGCAGGCACGCCGCCGCCACGGGCCGCAGCGCCTGCACCGCGTTCGCCGCAGGCATGCCGCCGGGCCGCTTCGCGAACCACGCCCGGATGACGGCGAGCGCCGCCTCGTCCTCCACCATCTCGCCCCGCGGCGCATCCGGCCCGCCGGAAAGAACGCGTGCGAGCGCGAAGCGCGTGAGGTCATCGGCCGTCGGCCCAAGCCCCCCGGTCACGACGACCAGATCGTGCGCCGCGGCGAGCCGCTCCAAGGCCTGCGCCGTGCGGGGCTCGTCGTCGTCGACCGTCGCGTGCTCCGCCGTGCGGACGCCCGCGAGGAACAACTGGTCCGCGATCCACGCGGAGTTGGTGTCGAGCGTCTGCCCCAGGGCGAGTTCATCGCCGATGGAGAGCACGGCGGCGGTTCGATGGGCGCGAAGCATGGGCGTTCCCCCCCCCCGGCGTGCGGCCTCAGCCCCCGCCCACGAGCGTGACGATCTCCACCCGGTCCCCCTCGCGCAGCACGAGGGTCGCCCGGTCCGCGCGGCGGACCACCGCGCGGTTCACCTCGGCCGCGCAGACGGCGCCGTGCAGGTCCATCCGCCGGAGGAGCTCGTCGACGGTGGTGCCGTCGGGCAGTTCGCGGGTCTCGCCGTTCACGATCACGGTGCAGGGCATGGCCAACGGTAGGGGTTCTACGCTTGGGGCATGAGGACGAGCACTTTCCCCGGGGGCCGCGGCACGCGGCGGGCGACGGCGGGCATGTGGAGCGGCGCGCGGGCCCGGGCCCGCGCCGCGGCGGCCGCGCTCGCAACGGTCGCCGCGCTCGCCCCGATCGGCTGCACACGCTCCGCCGCCGACGAAGCGCCGCGCACGCCCGAGGAGACCGTGGCCTACGCCCAGGAGCTCGTCGCGACGAACCGCGCCGAGGAACTCCCCCGCCTGATCTACGCCGAGGACGAGCGGATGCGCTCGCTCATCAACCAGTCGGGCCGCGTGCTCGGCGCGCTGCAAGACCTCGGCGCCGCCGTGCAGGAGCGCTTCCCCACCGAGCTCGCCGAGCTGCGCGAGCAGGCCGCCAGGGCCGCCGAGGAGGGACGCGCCAGCTCGCTGCTGACGCAGCTCGTGTCGGGTGAGTCCGCGGCCCGCGGCTCGGCAACCTTCGGCGCCCGCCGCACACGCACCGAGGGCCTCCGCCTCGACACCGGCACCACCGAACGCGCCTCGCCCTCCGCGATGAACGTCTTCGGCTCGGGCGAGCAGGCCGAGTCTCGCCGCCAGGTCTTCAACAGCCTCGCCAAGCAACTGCTGAGCGACCCTTACGGCTGGCTCGAGGGCCAGCGCAGCCGCCTCGGCACGCAGTACATCGCCGACGACCGCGCCGCCCTCACCTGGGACGGCCGCACCATCCTGCCCCCGCTGGGCCTCATGTTGCAAGAGACCGAGTACGGCTGGCAGCTCGTGCTCCCAACGAGCTACCCCTTCGTCCGACAGATCATGCCGCGGACCGAGCAGGAGTTCCTCGTCTGGGGCAGCATCCTGAAGACGGTCGAGAACGTCGTGGTCGATCTGACCGCCGACGTGCGCAGCGGCCGCGTGGTGGACCTGACCGACCTCGCCGACACCGCGGTCGAGAAGATCGCCGTGCCCGCGGTGCTGATCTGGCTCGCGTACAGCGAGCTCGTGGAGGATCGTCAGGCCAAGGCCCGCGCCGCGCGAGAGGCCAAGGCCGCGGCGGCAAGCACGCCGAACTCGCCGAACTCGCCGAGCACGCCGGCAACCGAGCCGGCCTCCCCGCCCGCCCCTGTGCCCTGACGTGTCGTTCGCGGCGCGAGGGACCATGCAGCGCCCACGCCGCCCGCGCAGCCCTTACTGAAACGCCCCCGTGCTGGGCGAGCCCCGCCCCGAGCCGACGCCCGTGACGTCCAGCCCGCCGATGCCGGTCGGCTGCAGCGAGAAGCCGAAGCTCGTCTCGCCGGTGAGGTTGTTGTACGAGATGTTGAAGCCCAGGATGCCGTTGGGGAAGCGGCGGCCGAACCCGACGCGGAAGGTCTGAAAGTCCTCCTGCGTGAAGTTGTACGAGCCGAACAGCGAGAGGATGTACTTGCTGGGCGGCTCGTAGCGCACGCCGACATCGCCGAAGTTGCTGTCCTGCGTCTCAAGCGAGCGGAGCACGAACGACGACGTCAGATCCGGCGCGTGGTTCAGGATCGCGCCCAGGCTCGACCGGTCCTGCCGCGACAGCTCCACGTCAAAGATGTTCTCCCCCGTGATCGCAACAACCTCCGACACCTGCCACACCGCCTCGGTCGAGACGTACTCGCCCGGCACAGACAGCTCGGGCCTCGCCTCGTAGAACCGGCCGATCGCGCTCTCCCGGTCCGTGCCGTCGCTGAAGCGCACGTAGTGCGAGCCCAGCGTGAACACGTCCACCGACCGCGTGCGGCCGATGCCGCCGCGCTGCGTCTGCCAGCGCTGGTCCACGCCCACGCGGATCGCCGGCCCCTCCGCGATGCCCTCGACATCGTCGTCGTACACGGGCAGGTCGCCGTTGTCGATCGACGTCTCCGAGTGCCAGAGCGTCAGGCTCGGCTCGATGATGTGCCGGATGCGGTACAGGTCAAACGTGCGCGACTCCACCTCGTTGTCCACGCGCTGGAACGACGTGCTGAAGCGCGTGCCCACAGAGCCCCACAGCCGCGTGTTGTCGTCCTGGTTCGGGCTGAACGCGGGGAACGAGCTGTCGTACGCCGTCACGCGCCCCACCGCAAAGGGGTTGATCTCGATCGGACCCGCCGAGAGCTTCGCCGCCAGCTCCTGCCGCGTGTCGAAGCGGTTCACGATCCCCTCGTCCAGCCCCTCGTCGCGGAAAAAATCACCGATGGGCCGGTCGCGGTCCACCCCCGTCGTCCGCGGCAAGAAGACCGGCGAGCGCTGGCCGATGTCGCGGAGCGTCACCTCGGGGAAGCGGAGCCGCGTCGACGTCAGCCCCAGCTCGCTCGTGTGCGTCAGGAGCCCGGGCTTCACGTCCGGCAGCAGGTCGTGCGACAGCAGCAGCGCGTTGATGTCCGGCAGCTTGTCCACCAGGTAGCCCGGCGCCTGCTCCAGGTTCTCGTTCGCGATGAAGTCGTTCGTCTGCCCCTTCAGCTCCGCCGTCAGCGCCGTGTTCTCCTCCACCCGCCGCAGGTAGAGCCGGCTCGTCACCTCGTCCGTCGTGTCGGCGAACCGCGGGAACAGCGCCGGGATCAGGTTCTCGTCCGAGATGTGCGTGAACTCGCTGACGAGCGTCCACTCCTCGGTGATCGTGTAGATGTCCCGCGCCCGCACGATCCCGCGGAAGCCGCCGTCGCGCTCCTTCCGCGTGCCGTTCGCGAGGATGTCGATCCCGTCGTCGTCCGGGAGGAAGTACGTGAACAGGCTGCCGTCGTGCCCGTCGCGTTCCCAGTCCGCGTCGAGCCCGCCGCCGAAGCCGCGGTCGGCGTAAATGTCCGCCGAAACCCGGCTCGAAACCCCCGCCGGCGGCTCGATCCCCAGCAACGCAAACGCGTCCCAGTCCGTGATGAACACCGGCCCCGTGCGGTTCGTGTCCGCGTAGCTGATGTTCCGCAGCGGGAACCGCTCCGGGTCCCCCCGGAACCGCGGCAGCCAGAACGCCGGCACGTTCCCCCCGCGCAGCGTGATGTTCCTCGCGTCGATGATGTTCCGCGTGCCGCCGCGCTCCTCGTCGGGCACGCGCGTCAGCGTCATCGTGCTCGCCCCCGCCGACACGTGCGGCGTGAAGAACGACGTGTTCGCGAACCGCGCGTTCTTCGCCCGGAACCGCGACGCCGACTCCTGCTGCACCGCCGTCGCACGCAGGTACAACGGGAACGCCAGCGGCGTGTCGTCCGTGTTGAACACCGCGTCCAGCAGCATCGCCCGGTCCAGCCGCACGTCGTAGTACGCGCTCTGCGACCGCAGCGTGTAGTTGCCGTCCGTGACGTGCACGCCCCCCTCGAGGTAGAGCCCGATCACATCCGCCGCGTTCGCGCCGACCGTCTCCACCAGCCGCCCCGGCGTGATGAACACCACCGCCCGCCGCGCCCGCATCAGGAGCGTCCGCTTCGGGTCCGTGTACTGGATCACCACGCCGCCGATCAGCTCCACCG
>CAZCBN010000030.1:29677-30306 GCA_964496975.1 uncultured Phycisphaeraceae bacterium | reverse complement strand
CTTTGAGTACTCCGACGGGACCCCTGGTCGCCGCGGCGAACGTCAGGCCTCCTTTGCGTGGAAGACGGGGATCGCGGGCAGGGGACCCACCTTGATTCGGGGTTCTTGACCGGCCGTCCCTCTGCGTGCCGCCGCCGGCTGCACGGCCGCGGAGCGACTCCCCTTTCGGCAAAGGCTCGGGTTGGGGGCTGCCAGTCTGGCACGCGGGCGGCCCGGTCCGGCATCGCAGCGTTGGCGCGCCGATTGCCTTCATCCTCGTATCAGGCCCGACCCGGAGACTGGACGGGGCCCGATGGCGGAGGCTGCGGCATGCGGATGGATCGACTGACGACGGCGGCACAACAGGTTCTGGCTTCGGCGCAGGCGGACGCGGTGGGGCGGTCCAACGCCGAGGTGACCGGTCTGCACCTGCTCGCGGCGCTGCTCGCGGAGCGGGGCACGGCGGGCTGGAGCATCCTCGAGAAGGCGGGGGCCCGGCCGGAGCAGGTCGCGGGTGCCGCGGCGAGCGAGCTGGCCCGGCTGCCGACCACCTCCAGCGGCGCGGGCAGCGGGGGGCGGGCGATCGTTGAAATCCTCGCGCGGGCCGACGCCGAGGCGAAATCGCTCGGCGACAGCTACGTCTCCAGCGA
>CAZCBN010000030.1:25780-29667 GCA_964496975.1 uncultured Phycisphaeraceae bacterium | reverse complement strand
CGCTGGCGATGGTGGGGGGGCCGGCGAAGTCGATGCTGACAACGTTCGGCGTGGGGGAGAAGCCGCTCCGCGACGCGATCCGGCAGATCCGCGAGGCCAGCGGGGTCAAGAACGTGACCGACGCGAACGCGGAGGGCACGTTCGAGGCGCTGAAGAAGTACGCGATCGACCTGACCGAGCGGGCCCAGCAGGGCAAGCTCGACCCGGTGATCGGGCGCGATGAAGAGATCCGCCGCACCATGCAGGTGCTAAGCCGGCGGAGCAAGAACAACCCCGTGCTCATCGGCGAGCCGGGCGTGGGCAAGACGGCGATCGCGGAGGGCCTGGCGCTCCGGATCGTGAGCGGCGACTGCCCGGAGGGGATGCGCAGCCAGCGGGTGATGGCGCTGGACGTCGGCGCGCTGCTGGCGGGGGCGAAGTACCGCGGCGAGTTCGAGGAGCGGCTCAAGGCCGTGCTGCGGGAGGTGACGGCCGCCAACGGGCAGATCATCCTCTTTATTGATGAACTGCACACGGTGATCGGGGCGGGGGCCGCGGAGGGCGCGGTGAGCGCGGGGAACCTGCTCAAGCCCGCGCTGGCGCGGGGCGAGCTGCGGTGCATCGGCGCGACGACGCTGGACGAGTACCGCAAGCACGTGGAGAAGGACCCGGCGTTCGAGCGGCGGTTCCAGCCGATCTACGTTGATCAGCCGAGCGTGGAGGAAACGGTCGCGATTCTGCGCGGGCTGAAGCCGCGGTACGAGGCGCACCACGGCGTGCGCATCCTGGACAGCGCGATCCTCGCCGCCGCGCGGCTGAGCCACCGGTACATCGCGGACCGGTTCCTGCCCGACAAGGCGATCGACCTGATTGACGAAGCGTCGAGCCGGTTGCGGATCGAGAACGACAGCATGCCGACGGAGCTGGACGAGATCCGCCGGAAGATCGTGCAGTTGGAGATGGAGCGGGAGGCGGTGCGGATCGGGGAGGAGGGCATCGGGGCATCGCGGGAAAGAGGCACCGAGGCATCGAGGCAGCAAGGCATCGAGGGGGGAGACGGTGGACACGGGATGCAAGGCCGTGCCACCGGGAGCCGGGAACTTGAGCGGGTGGAACGGGAGCTCAGCGAGCTGCAGGAGCAGAACCGCGCGCTGACGGCCCGGTGGGAAGCGGAGAAGAAGGACCTGGAGGCGGTGAAGTCGCTGAAAGAGACCATCGACGCGAAGAAGACCGAGGTGGAGCAGGCGCAGCGTCGCGGCGACTGGGAGACGGCGGCGCGGCTTCAGTACGGCGAGATCCGCGAACTGGAGAAGCAGGTGACCGACGCCGAGCGCGCGCTCGCCGAGCGGCGATCCAAGGGCGAGGCGCTCGTCACCGAAGAGGTGGACGCGGAGCAGATCGCGGAAGTGGTGGGGCGGTGGACGGGCATCCCCGTCGCGCGGCTGGTGGAGGGGGAGCGCGAGAAGTTGCAGCGCATGGAAGAGCACCTGCGCAAGCGCGTGGTTGGGCAGGAGGAGGCGCTCCGCGCGGTGAGCGACGCGGTGCGGCGCAGCCGGGCGGGGCTGGGCGACCCGAACCGGCCGGTGGGGAGTTTTCTGTTCCTGGGGCCGACGGGCGTGGGCAAGACGGAGACGTGCCGGGCGCTCGCGGAGTTTTTGTTTGACACCGAAGAGGCGGTGGTGCGGATCGACATGTCGGAGTACATGGAGAAGCACGCGGTGAGCCGGCTGATCGGCGCGCCGCCCGGGTATGTGGGCTATGACGAAGGCGGCGCGCTGACCGAGGCCGTGCGCCGGCGGGCGTACAGCGTGGTGCTGCTGGACGAAGTGGAGAAGGCGCACCCGGACGTGTTCAACGTGCTGCTGCAGTTGCTGGACGACGGCCGGCTGACGGACGGGCAGGGGCGGACGGTGGACTTCCGCAACACGATCATCGTGATGACGAGCAACCTGGGGAGCGGCAAGATCCTGGAGATGACCGAGGCGGGTGCCGAGGACTGGGAGATCGAGGCGGCGGTGCGCGACCTGATCCGGCGCGGGCCGGGGGCGGATATTGATAGTTCGCCGACGATTGATGCGGAGACGGGCCGCGTGCGCGCGCGGGTGGACTTTGAGCAGCGGGCGCCGTTTTTCCGGCCGGAACTGCTGAACCGCATCGACGAGGTGGTGGTCTTCCACCGGCTGCGGCGGGAGCAGATGGTGGGCATCGTCGAGATGCTGACGCGGCGGCTGGAGCAACGCGTGCGCGAGCGCGGCATGACGCTGGAGATCTCACGCGAGGTGAAGGAGTTGCTGGCGGCGGAGGGGTACGACCCGTCGTACGGGGCCAGGCCGCTGAAGCGGGTGATCCAGCAACGACTGGAGAACCCGCTGGCGAGCCGGATCTTGGCGGGGGAGTTTGGGGATGGGGATGTGGTGCGGGTGGGGGTGGAGGGGGTGAGCGTGGTGTTCGGGAGGGGGTAGGTGAAGAAACGGCGTATGCTCCGCCGCCAGTCGCGGCTTGGGAGCCAGATCTATGCCGTTTAGGTTTGCGGACGTTCGTCAACTTGTTGCCGAGGTCAATCACTGGCGACCGAAGGGTAGTGGTGGGCCCGCGCCGATTTCCTTTCTTATCGGTGCGGGCTTCTCTGCAAGCGCCGGAATTCCGCTTGCACGCGAGATTGTCGCTGACCTGAAAAATCATCCATTGTTGCGCGCCGCGCGGGCTCCCTTGGCGGACGTGAGCGAGTACCAACATCTCATGGAGAAGTTGCCGCCGGCGGAGCGAGCGACTTGCATTCGGAAGTGCATCCAGAAGGCCGAGTGCGGCTCGGGCCGCCGCCTCCGGATCAACTGGGCGCATCTCGTGCTTGCGGCAATGGTCGGGCGAGGGTACGTGCGGCGGGTGCTCACAACGAACTTTGATCCGCTTGTCGTTGAGTCCTTGGCGTTGCTGGGGCTGCCGATCCGCGCCGTTGACTTGTATGCCGCGGACGCGTTTGACCCCGGGGCGTTGGAGGACGGCTCTGTGGTGTATCTGCACGGTCAGGGGCATGGTTGCTTCCTGGCAAACACCGGGGCAGAGACGGCACGGGCCACGCAGTCGCTTCCGGCGGTGCTGGCCGATGCCGTCTCGAACTGCGTCCTGATCGTCGTCGGATACAGCGGCGAGTGTGACCCGGTGCTTAGGGCGCTCAAAGCTCAGTTTCGGCAGTTTCCGCGGCGAATGTATTGGGTGCCGTATAAAGACGAGAGCGGGATCGGCGAGCAGGCGCGGAGGCTGCTCGAGGACGATGGTGGGGAGGCATTCGTCATTCGCGGGTACGACGCCGACCAGTTCATGTGCGAGTTTGCCGTGCAGGGACTTGCGCTCGAGTTTCCAGACATCGTCGAGCGGTCACTGAAACACACCATCGATCAACTGTCGCGGATCACGGCCTATCCCGCTTTGCCCGGAGACGCGGGCGCCTTGTCGGCGCCCCGTCCCGAGGACCCAGTCCAAACGTCGATCGCGCATCTCCGCGACTTGCAGAATCCTTCGCGACGAGTTGAGACAACGGGGACAGATGAAACCGCTCGGACACCCTCGCCGCCGATGGCTGGTGCGCCAGTACCGGGTGTTGCCGACGGCGAGACGTCGCCTCCGGCAGAGTCGCCGGCCGTTCTCATCTCCATCGCCTCACTTCGCAACGATGTCGAGACGCTTCTGAGCATCGCGGAGCAGCGTGCCGACCTTGATGCGAACGCGAGGGATATGCTCGGGCAGTCGTTGCTCTCTGCGAGTTTCCAGGGGGACATCGAGACGCGCGAGCGTGCGTTGGCGCAGGCACGGAAGTTCATGCAGGACGAGGCTGAGTGGTTCGCCGTTGCAGAAGCCGTGATCTTGGTTGAACGTGCGACGCAGGCGAGTGGCTTGGAGGCGGACCGGCT
>CAZCBN010000030.1:0-25680 GCA_964496975.1 uncultured Phycisphaeraceae bacterium | reverse complement strand
GCCGTGCGGATCAAGCCGGACATGCACGAGGCCTTCTTCAACTGGGGCGCCGCGTTGTTGGTTCAGGCGAAGCAGAAGTCTGGGGCGGAGGCGGGCCGGCTCCTTGAGAAGGCTGCTGAGAAGCTCCGTCGTGGCACCGACCTCCACCCCACGCAGGCTGAAGGATGGTTTAATTTCGCTTGCTTGTATTCGTTCAGGGGCGAGGCAGAGCAGTGCCTGAAGGCCCTGCGTACGCGGCGGGCTCTCTTGCCGCCGTTGACTCGGGCGGCCGTCGACGGCGAGACGTACTTCGCCGGGCTACGGAACGAGCCGGAGTTTCAGGCATTTGTCGCATCGTTGCCTGCGTAGACGCAGACGGCGACGCCAGGACGATGGGATTGGTCTGGCTGAGGTTCAGCGCCGCCGGCGGCCCGCACCCAGCGTGGCCAGGGCCAGCACGCCCGCCGTCGCCGGTGTTGGGATGTCGATGCTGTAGCGGTCTTGGATCGGCAGGTCGGGGAAGGTGTAGTTGATTGCTGAGCCGTCGGAGAAGGTGAAGGTGGCGAGGGCGTTGGCGGCTTCGCCGTTGTTGAAGAGGACGGTGCGGGCGTTGGCTTGGAAGTCGCCGTTGTCGTTGTCGATGTCCCACTGGCCGCTGAAGGTGGTGGCGGGGGTGAAGTTGGTGAAGGTGTAGGCGAAGGCGTCTTGGCCCAGGCCGTTGTCTTCGCGGAGGTTGGTGTCGTTCGCGAGGGTGGCGGTGGGGGCGTCGGTGTTTGGGGTGAAGGTTTCTTCGCTGAGGTAGAGCTGGTCGAAGAGGAACTGGGTGTCGCCGACGGTGAGGGACCAGCCGGTGAGGTTGATGCCCGGGGCGGAGGTGTTGGTGAGGCCGAAGCGGACGGTGTTGAAGGGGTCGCCGCCGAAGGTGCCGTTTTCGAGGGTGAGGGTGACGGAGCCGGCGAGGGCGGGGGTGGCGAGGGCGGTGGCCAGAAGTGCGGCGAGAAGCGTGCGGGGCATGTCCGGCATGTCGGGACGTTTGTGCATGTCGTTCATGTCGGGCATGGGGCGGCTCCGGGGTGCGGGGAGTTCCTGCGGGGAAGGTACTTCCGCTTTTGCGGCGGGCCACGGAAATCTGATGGTTGCGGGGTGAAGTTCGCGGAAGCGCGGGGGGACCCGAGGCGGTGCACCGCCGCGCGTCACGCGGGCGTGGCGGCGCGGCACCGGTTGCGGGTGTGGCGGGCGGGCGAGGCCGTCGCGGCGGGCGTCAGGGTGCGGTGGGGGGTTGCGCCGTCAGCGTCGTGATTGCCTCGCGGACTTTGGCTTCCTGGGTCCAGGGGATGAAGTGGTCTTCGCCGGGGATGAGGGTGGTTTGGAGGATGGTGGCGTTGGTGAGGGTGCGGTGCATGTAGTCGACGTTGGCGACGGGTACGAGGCGGTCCTTCGTGCCGTGGATGATGATGACGGGGCAGCGGACCTGGTGCAGGACGAGGGCGAGTTGCTCGCACTGGCGCTTGGCCTCGCGGACTTCGTCGTTGGAGGTTTTGAGGCTGCGGCCCATGAAGGGGCGGACGAGGGGGAAGTCCCCGGCGGCGTTGTACCACTTCCACTCTTCGAGTTCGGGGTCGAGGGAGCCGGCGAGGATGATGAGGCCGCCGACGCGGTCGGGATAGTCGGCGGCGGCGCGGGCGACGATGGGGCCGCCGAGGGAGTGGCCGATGAGGACGGGCCAGCGGCCTTGTCGTTGGACGAGCAAGGGCTCGATGGCGCGGGCCTGGTCTTCGAAGGATGGGACGGCGTCTTTCTTGGCCCCGGGCGTGCGGCTCTGGCCGAAGCCGGGGCGGTCGATGCTGATGAGTTCGAGGCCCGGGGGCGGGCTTGCGAGGTAGCGGGCGAAGTTGGCGGCGTCGCCCGGTGTGCCGTGGACGAAGACGACGCGCGGCGCGTCGGGCTCGCCGGCGGAGAGGAAGGAGACGCTGCGGCCGTCGGTGGTGAGGGCGGAGGCGCGGGGGAGGTTCATGGCGGTGTCGGATGTGTCGGTGGACATGCAGGCGGGGAGGAAGAGCGGGAGGGTGGCGAGGGCGGCCAGGGCGGCGTGGGCTCCGCACGGCGCACGGGGGATTCGAGTCGCTCGCGGGTGCGTGGCGAGCGCGGGGTGCGGGGGGCACGTGGAGTGCGGGCGTGCGGCCTGGCGGGGGGGCGCGGGCATGGGTGACAGTAGTGCGTGGGCGGGGGCGGCTTTGGGAATGCACAAAGCCGCCCGGTGAGGCGGCCTGTGATGCGGCGTGACGGGGCGAGACGGAGCGGTCGGTGCGTGCCGCGGGCTCAGCGGCGGCGCCGCGTGGCGACGAGGCCGCCGAGGGCGATCACCGCGGCGGTGCCGGGCGTGGGGACGCCGCGGAGGCGGAAGAGCAGGTCGGCGTCGCGGTGGCCGTCGAGGACGCCGTCGACGCCGACGTCGTAGAGGCTGCGGGCGTCGCCGGCGGGCAGCGGGTCGTTGCCCCACCAGCGGTACCAGAGGAGGACGGCGCCGTCGGGGTTGGGCAGCACGGCGGCGACGCTGAACCAGTATTCGACGCCGGCGTGCAGCGTGACGGCCTCGTTGAGCTGCGCGGAGAAGGACTGGGCGTTGCTGCCGAAGTCGTTCTCGGTGACGTCGGCGGAGAGGATGAGCTGGTCGGAGATGACGGTGCCGGGCTCGCCGCCAAAGGCGCCCTGGGTGCTTTCCCAGAAGGTGACCTGGAAGCCGACGATCTCCGAGGCGTGGGTGTGCTGGAGGCCGTCCTCGCCGAAGCGTTGGTCGAGGATGCCGCGCCAGTCGACGCCGGTGATCTGGGCGTTCTGGTTCAGCGTGACGTTGTCGAAGACGCGCCAGTTGCGCTGCGGGTCGGCGTTGATGTTGGAGCCGACCGAGACTGTCGTCGTGAGGTCGGTGAACTGGTCAAACACGACGGTCTCTGGTGCGGCGTGCAGGGCGGGCGCGAGGCCGGCGGACACGGCCACAACGGCGGACATACGCAGGCTCGACATCGCGGAGTGACGGAACATGGCGGATCTCGCTTTCATCTCGGCCGATCGCGGGCGGTGTGATGCCGTGCCGTCGGGAGACGCTCCCGGCGGTTGAACCGCGAATCGTGGTGTGTTTGCTTGTCGAGGCGTGCGTTGTGCGGTGCCGCGACGCCTCAGCATGCGACGTGCGGCGGCGGGGAGGCTGATCCCGATCGAGAAAATGCCGGCGCGGGGGGTGAGGCCGCGGGCGGTGGGAGTCGGGGGGCGCGGGGTCGGTGGGAATGACCTGTCGGTGTTACCGGGCAGGGGCGCGGCGCGGGTGTTGGCGGTGAGGGTTGGGTGTCTGGGCAAGCGTGCGATGGCTGGAACCGGCGCGGCGCAGCGTGCGAAGAGTTGTGCGGCCCGTTCGGGCCTGATTCAAAGCATGCGGCGAGCCTGATGTTCCGCAAGGAACAGCCCCGCCGGGAACCGTCCCGCGAGGGGCCTATCCGCGGGGAACAGTTCCGTTGGGGAAGGGCGTGCCGCGATCCACGTGTTGAGGTGTTCGGCGCGGGGATGAGGCCCTAGAACTCGGCCGCGGTGTCGCGCCGACGTTCCGCGGGCGGTGCGTGGTGGGTTTCGCCGTGGAGACGGCGGCGCTGGGCGCGGAATGTGCATCAGACGGCCTGTTCTGGGACGTCTTGGACTGGGTGTTCGGAGAGACGGATGGGGTTGGTCGGCGCGGCGCGGGGCGCCGGGGCGATGGTGTGGCCCGAGTCGCGGCGTGCGGAGAGATTCGGGCCGACATTGGGAGGGGAGATCGGGGGGCGGGTTGCATCGGCCGACGGCGAGAGCCGTTGAGCGGGTGTTGGAGGAGAGTGTGGGCCACGTCCCGGGTTCTGCGATGCCGAGGTGCGCGGTGTCGCGGAGCATGTGCGGCGGGACGAGGCCTGGCCCCGGGCGACCCTGCGGTCGCTCGGGGGTCTTCGGCGAAGCCCGCGGCGAGGGAAGGGCCGCGGGCGAGCCCTGAGCGCATGGGCGCGGCGTCGAGCGCTGGAGGAGAGCGCTCGGCGTCTTTCCCGGCAACCGCCTCTGCGCGGGCCGAGTCGGGGAGGTGATGAGACACCCGCCGCGGCGGACACGCCGCGTCGGGAGACGGGCCGGGCGCGACCGCGTGCGACCCGTCTTTCACCGGGGGGCGCTCGAGCGCAGGGAGTTCGCCGGCGGGGCGTGCGGGAAGCGGCGCGGGGCGCCGGGTGGGTACACGGCCGTGGGCGCTGAGCAAGCGCCGCACGGTGATTCAGGGCCGCGGCGGGGCCTCGCGCTCCGCTGGCGGCCTGACAGGCCTTCTTTCCCCACGCCGGGCCGGGCGCCGCCACTGGTTGGCGCCCGGCCGCTTTTCTTTTTTGGAGGTGCGCGCGGCGGGCGGCCCTGCGGCCCTCGCGCGGGGCGGCTCAGGCGAAGACGCGCAGCAGCGTGAACAGCAGCAGCATGACCGTGCCGTTGTGCAGCATGTGCGCGGTGATGCACGGGATGATGCTGCCGCGCCACTCGCGCATCAGGCTGAACGTGAAGCCCAGGGCGATGAGCGGGCCGGCGAAAAGCGGGCCGTAGCCGTGCATGAACGCGAACAGGCACGCGGCGACGAAGGCGCAGATCACCGCGGGCAGGCGTTGCCGCAGGTGCCGCTGCAGGCAGCCGCGGAAGATGAGCTCCTCGCAGAACGGGGCCCAGACCGTGGCGAGCGTGACGATGAGCACCAGCCGCAGCGGGTCGGCCGAGCCGATGAGATCAAGCACCGGGCTGGAGGGGGGCGGCGGGTCGCCCGGCACAAACTGGGAGCGGATGAGCTCCGCGAGCGTGATGAGCCCGACGGTGACGGCCGCGCCGAAGATCAGCAGCGGGAAGCCCGCGACGTAGCCCACGATGCCGGCGCCGATCTCGCGGAACAGCCCCCGGCCCGTGTGAAAGCCGACCGCGAGCCGCCACTCCTTCAGCGTGAAGCCCCGCACGAGCGGCCACAGCGGCGTGAGCAGCAGCAGCCACTGCGCGCCGAGGCCGACAACCTCGACACCGGACGCCGCGGCGGGGCCCATGACCCTGAGCGCGGCCTCGCCCGCCAGTTGCAGAAAGACAAAGCCGCCGACGAAGAGGGCGTAGGTCTCCAGGTAGACGCTGCCGCCCAGCGCCGGGGGCGTGAAGCGGGGGCGGAGGCGGCGCATCTCAAGCATGACCAGCGCCGTGACGAGCAGGGCCACGCCCGCGAGAAACACGCCGACGATGAGCAGCAGGAACGCGAACCCCGCCGCGACGATGGCGAGCCCGCCGGAGCGCAGCGCGAGGCCCTCGGGCGTCGCCGCCGGGTCGGCGTGCGTGAGCGCGAGGCGGGCGAAGTCGCCGTGCTGGGCGGTCAGGCGGTCGCGGGTGGCGTCGTCGGGCGGCGGGAAGCGGTCGGGCGCATAGATGCCGAGCAGCGCCCGCGCGGCGTCCCCGGTCGAGAGCGGCGGCGGCGCGGGAGCCGCAGACTCGGCGCGGTCCGTGGTCGCTGCGGACGGTTCGGTCGGGGTGCTTTCGTCGGCGGGGCTGATGGCGTCGACGGGGCCGGTGGGGTCGACGGGGCTGGTCGCGTCGGCGGGTTCGGTGTCGTCGGCCGGGTCGGCGGCGTTGTCTACGAGCGTGGTCAGGCGGGCGACGGCTTCGTCGGTGCCGGCGAGCTCGGCCGCGGCGACGGCGATGTGCAGCGCGTCGGACTCGCTCGCGCTGAACTGGTCCAGCAGGCTCAGGGCCTCCTCGCCCACCGTGGGGTCGGCGCCGCCCTCGGAGACGATCTTCACGTAGATCCGCGCCAGCATGTCGACGAACGGGCTGGCCCCGGCGTCAACGCGGGCGTCGGCCTCGGCCTGACTCTCGGCCTGGCTCTCGGTCTGGTTCTGGGTCTGGCTCTGGGCCTTCGGCGGGCCGCCGAACAGTTGCGTGACCGGATCCCAGTTCTGCATCACAATCGCCGCGCCGGCGAAGACCACGGCCGCGACGAGCGCCACCAGCCGGCTGTTCGGCGTGCCCGGGTCCGCCGGAAGCCGCGGGCGGGGGAGCCGACGCGGGTCCAGCGGGGCAAGGGCCCGCGGGGCGGCCGGCGCGTTCTCGGGGGCGTCGGGCGCGGGCGGCGTGGGCGGGTTCGCGTCGGGCATTGGGGGAATGATCGGTCCGCCGGCGGCCCCGGGCCAGCGGGACGGGGGACGAATCGGCCCGCGGGCCTGCCCCCGGCACTCCCGGCGGCGGGAGAAACCCGACGCGGCCGGCACAGGCCGGCGCCGGCGGACGGGGCCGGCGCCGATGGCCCCGGCGGCGGGCCGCTAGCATCGCGGGCCGCCGGTCGTTGGCGGCGCGGCGTCTTGAGCGCGGTCTTTGGAGGCGTGCGGCGTATGGCGTGGATCACCAAGCCCTCGGCGACGGAACGGGTGGAGCGGCGGGCCGAGCCCTACCTCACAGACGCGATGCGCGCAAGCCTCCGCGACACCTACCTCCCGCGCTACGAGACCACCATGGCCGCCCTCCTCCCCGCCCTCCACATGATCCAGCACGAGTACGGCTGGGTGCCCAAGCAGGCGATGCTGGAGATCGCCGAGTTCCTCCAGATCACACCCGCCGACGTCTTCGACACGGCCACCTTCTACGAGGAATACTGGCTCAAGCCCAAGGGCAAGGTCGTCGTCTCCGTCTGCCGCTCCATCGCCTGCGAGTTCTGCGGCCAGAAAGAGATCACCGACGCCTGCAAAGAAAAGCTGGGCATCGACGTGGGCGAGACGACCGCCGACGGCAAGTTCACGCTCATCGAGCTCGAGTGCCTCGGGAGCTGCGGCACCGCGCCCGCCGCGCTGGTGGGCGAACGCCTGCACGAGCGCCTCACGCCCACGCGCGTGCGGGAGATCCTCGACGAGGCCTCGCGCGAGATCGAGTCGGGCGGCGGCCACGGCCACGGCCACGGCCATGGGAACGGCCACGGCCACGGCCACGGGCACTGAGCCCCGCCGCGTGCCGCCCGGCTGCGGTACGCTTTCGGCATGACGACGCGCATCAACTCGGCGGTTCGGGCGTTCGCACGGGGTTTGGGGGCCGCGGCGGGCCTCGCGGCCTCGGTCTCCATGTCGGGCTGGACCGGCGCTTGGACGGCGACGGCGGTCTCGTCCGCCGTCTGGGCCGTCGCGCCCGCCCACGCCGACGAGGGCATGTGGCTCCTGACCAAGCCCCCGCTCGCCCACCTGAAGGAGGCGTACGGCTTTGAGCCCTCCGCCGAGTGGCTCGAGCACGTGCAGAAGTCCTGCGTCCGCTTCAGCGACGGCGGCTCGGGCTCCATCATCTCGGCCGACGGGCTGGTGATGACGAATCACCACGTTGCCTCGACGCAGATCGCCAAGCTCAGCACGCCCGGCAACGACCTGCTGGAAAACGGCTTCTACGCCGCCACGCGCGAGGCCGAGCTGCCCTGCGCCGACCTGGAGCTGCTCGCCCTGCAGGAGATCCGCGACAAGACGGCCGAGGTCCTGGCCGCGGGCGAGGGCAAGCCGGCGGCCGAGGCGAACGCGGCCCGTCGGAAGCTCATCGCCGAGATCGAACAGGCCGCGAGCGACGAGACGGGCCTGGACTGCCAGATGGTGACGCTCTTCCAGGGCGGGCAGTACCACCTCTATTGCTACAAGCGGTACACCGACGTGCGGCTGGTCTTCGCCCCCGAGCAGCAGGCCGCGTTCTTCGGCGGCGACGCCGACAACTTTGAGTACCCGCGCTTCAACCTCGACGTGACGTTCCTGCGCATCTACGAGGACGGCAAGCCGCTGAAGGCCGAGCACCACCTGCGCTGGTCGAAGGGCTCGAAGGAGGGCGACCTGGCCCTGGTCTTCGGCCACCCGGGCCGCACGAGCCGGCTGAACACCGTGGAGCACCTGGAGTTCGTGCGCGACCACGCCACGCCGCTGCGCCTGCAGAGCCTGTGGATGCGCGAGGTGCAGCTGCAGGAGTTCGCCGGCCGCAGCGCCGAG
Source organism: uncultured Phycisphaeraceae bacterium (assembly GCA_964496975.1). Taxonomy (GTDB): domain Bacteria; phylum Planctomycetota; class Phycisphaerae; order Phycisphaerales; family UBA1924; genus CAZCBN01. The sequence continues at coordinate 17,683 of CAZCBN010000030.1, read as the reverse complement.
AACGCCCGCATCGCCAAGGACGACGCCTTCGGCGTGGCGAACGGCCGCAAGGCCATGACGGGCCGGCTCGCGGGCCTGCAGGACCCCGCCGTGATGGCCGCCAAGGCCGCCGCGCAGGCCAAACTGCAGGCGTCCTCGGGCATCACCCCGGGCTCGCCCGAGGACCCGTGGGCGATGATCGCCCAGGCCCAGCGGGCCGCGGGGGAGATCCTCGTCCCCGGCAGCGCCGTTCGGGCCCCCTTCGCCGGCGCGCTCGCGGGCGATGCGCTCCTGCTCGTGCAGATGGCCGAGGAGATGAGCAAGCCCAGCGCCGAGCGCCTCCGCGAGTTCCGCGACACGGGCCTGCCGGCGCTCGAGCAGCGGCTCTACAGCGAGGCCCCGATCTATCCCGGGCTCGAGATCGACTCCATCGCGTCGGGCCTGCAGTGGATGGCGATGCACCTGGGCGCCGACGACCCCCGCGTCGCGAAGGCCCTCGCCGGCAAGAGCCCGCGCGAGCGCGCCGCCGAGGTCGTCAACGGCACGTCGCTCATGAGCGTCGACGCCCGCCGGGCGCTCGCGCAGGGCGGCTCGGAGGCCGTCGCCTCCTCGCGTGACCCGCTCGTCCTCTTCGCCCGCGACATGGACCCCTTTGTCCGCGAGCTGCGCACGCGCGCCGAGGACGAGGTCGAGGCCCGCGAGCGCGAGGGCTACGCCAAGATCAGCCAGATCAAGTTCAAGGCCGAGGGCGACAGCGTCTACCCCGACGCGACCTTCACCCTCCGCATGGCCTTCGGCGAGATCCGCGGCTGGGAGGAGGCCGGCCAGGCCGTCCCCGCCTACACCACCATCGGCGGCATGTTCGACCGCGCCCGCGACCGCGACGGCGTCTACCCCTTCAACCTGCCGCAGCGCTGGCTCGACCGCCGCTCGAAGATCAACCCGCAGACACCCTTCAACTTCGTCTGCACCGCCGACATCATCGGCGGCAACTCGGGCAGCCCCGTCGTGAACCGCGAGGGCGAGGTCATCGGCCTCGTCTTCGACGGCAACATCCACAGCCTCGTGGGCGACTACTACTTTGACCCGCGGATGAACCGCACCGTCTCGGTCGATTCACGGGCCCTCGTCGAGGCGCTGGTTTCGATTTACGACGCCGCCGACCTCGCGAAGGAGATCACCGCCCGCTGACCGTTTCTGTCCGCCCGACCGGCCCGGCCCAACACCACGGGCGCATCCCACGCGCGGCCCCGGAGACGCCGTGACCCACGAGCGACCCCGCACCCCGCCGCCCACACCCGGCGCGACGCCGCCCGCGAACGCGCCCGCGGTGTCGGACGAGGCCGGTGCGCCCGGCGCGCCGAGCGCCCGTCGCGCGGGCCGGTGGTTCGGCGGTCTCGCCGCGGCGTTTCTTGAGGGCGTGCGCGGGCCGGGCCGGCGCGTGGTCGCACGCCGAGAGTCCGTGGCCGAGGGGCGCCTCGCCGACGGCTCGCGCGTCGTCCTCCGCCGCACCGTTGTGGACGAGGTGGAGTTTGAGGGCCCTCCGCCCAGCCCCCCGCGATAGCATCACGCGGTGTCGCACACCCGCCCGCGCCGCACACCGCGCCGCGGGCCGCGTGCGAACCGTGGGGGCCCCGCCGTGCGCATCCATCCCGTGCGAATCTCAACCCTCGCCCCGCTCGCGGTGGGCCTCGCCGCCGCGCTCACCGGCTGCGAGAGCGGCCCGCGCAGCCTCCGCGTCAGCGTGCTGAACGAGTCCAGCGTGCCGCTGCTCATCAGCGCCCGGGCCGCCGGCGCCACCCCGGGCGACTTCCTCCCGGCCCCCAACAGCACCAAGCCCTCCATCGGCGAGACCGACGGCATCGCCCTCCAGGGCCCCGAGAGCGGCGAGCACCGCATCGAGGCCGGCCTCTCCGACGGCTGGCGCATCCCCGCCATCGGCAAGGTCGACGGCGGCGTCGCCTTCCAGGTCCGCGCCGACACCGAGACCCCCACCCCCGCCGCCGTCCCGCTGCACTTCATCATGAACCCGCCCGGCCCCTACACCCTCCGCATCCGCGGCAGCGCCCGCGGGCTGGAGCTCATCCGCGGCGCCGGCCCCGCGGCCGACCCGAACCTGCCCCTGCCGGTTGATACGCCCGGCCGCCGCTACAACACCGACATTCCCCCAACAAACCCGAGTTTCTAACGGGTTTCTGCCGTTCCCCGCCTTGATTGAGACCCGGTCTCGTCGAAAAGTGAAACCGTTCCGCAACGCCGTGCGTGATGGCTTGCGGGCGCGGCCTCGCGCAATCGGTCTGCTTGGGGAGGGTGTCACGATGCGTTCATTCGGCTCTCGCTCGTCCGGTTCCCGCGTGGGCATGCGCGGCGCGGTGTCGTCGCACTCGTGGCGTGTGTGCGCCGCCGGCCTGGCGGTGCTCGCCGGTTCCGCGGCCGCGCTCGCCAGCGACGGCGTCATCCGCACCACCTCGCTGAGCCACAACCCCGATCAGGACTACCGCCCCCTCGTCCCCCTCGCGGGCGATGCCTTCACCGTCCGCTTCCAGGCCCTGCGGGGCGACCTCACCGCGGCCCGTGTGCTCCGCGCTGAGAACGGCGTGACCACGCCCTTCGAGGCCACGCGTCTCGAGTCCCGCGGCTCGTACGACATCTGGCAGGCCAGCCTGCCCGCCGCCACGGCGACGAGCCTCTCCTACGTCATCGAGGCGCAGGACGGCGCCGCCCGCGCCTACCTCGGCGCGAACGGCACCGTCACCACCACCACGCCCCCCGCCGGCTACGTCATGAACTTCCAGACCCTCTCCCACGCCCCGCTCGGCGCCACGCCCACGAGCCGCGGCACCGTCTTCCGCGTCTGGGCCCCGGGCGCGTCGACCGCCGAGGTCCGCGGCTCGTTCAACAGCTTCGGCGCGAACCCCGCGACCCGCGTCGTCATGACCAAGGGCGCCGACGGCGTCTTCACCGCCCACGTCCCCACCGCCGGCAACGGCCAGACCTACAAGTACTACTTCAACAACAACCTCTGGAAGTACGACGCCCGCGCCCGCGGCGTCCTGCCGAACGACAGCTACAACGGCCGCATCTTCGACCCCCTGCTCTACACCTGGCAGGTCAACGACTTCACCCCCGCCCCGCGCGACCAGTGGGTCGTCTACCAGCTCCACGTCCACACCTTCGCCGGGCGAAACGACCCCCGCGGCTCCTTCACCCGATACTCCACCTACAGCGACGTCGCCCTCCGCGCCGACCACCTCGCCGAGCTGGGCGTCAACGTCGTCTACCTCAACCCCGTCAACGAGTGGCCCGGCGAGATGAGCGGCGGCTACAACCCCATGACCTTCTGGGCCTTCGAGTCCGTCCAGGGCAACTACAACACCTTCAAGAGCATGGTCGACGCCCTCCACGCCCGCGGCATCGCCGTCATACTCGACGTCGTCTGGAACCACGTTGACGGCGGCACCATCGAGCTCCGCCAGTACGACGGCACCAACATCTACTTCGACGCCGTCCCGCCCGAGACCGGCGTCGGCCCCCAGCTCGACTTCGACCGCCCCGAGGTCCGCGACTACTTCCTCGACTCCGCCGAGATGCTCCTGGGCGAGTGCCGCATCGACGGCTTCCGCATGGACGCCGTCTTCCTCATGACCAACGGCGCCATCACCCCCCAGGCCAACTCCGGCCGCCTCCTCCTCCAGCAGTTCAACAACCTCATCGACCGCCGCTACACCGACGCCTTCACCATCGCCGAGATCTACGACAACAGCAGCTTCGACGTGAACCCCACGAGCCAGGGCGGCCTCGGCTTTGACGCCCAGTACCACTTCATCCTGCGCGAGGCCCTCGAGCAAGCCGTCGAGGGCGCCATGCACGGCGGCGCCGACGTCGGCCGCGTCGCCAACGCCCTGGGCGGCTCCGGCACCCAGAGCACCGGCACCCGCGCCTTCAACTACTTCGAGCTCCACGACGAGGCCTGGCCCCTCAACGGCCGCGAGCGCACCCCACGCGACATCGACCCAACCGCCCCCTCCGACACCCCCGAGGCCCGCGGCCTCTCCCTCGTCGGCAACGCCCTCGTCCTCCTCGCCCGCGGCATCCCCGCCATCCTCATGGGCACCGAGTGGCTCGAGGACGACGGCTGGGAGTTCAACAAGATCGACTGGGACCACAAGAACCGCTACCCCGGCGTCTTCCGCTTCTACCAGGACCTCATCGCCCTGCGAAAGTCCAAGCCCGCCCTCTTCGCCAACGCGGGCCTCCGCCTCATCCAGACCAACGACGGCGCCGACGTCATCGTCTTCGAACGCACCGGCGCCGACGGCCGCAGCTACCTCGCCGCCGCCAACTTCGGCGCCGTGAACTTCACCTCCTACCTCGTCGGCGCCCCACGCGCCGGCACCTGGGGCGTCATCGTCAACAGCGACGCCGACCGCTACGGCGGCGCCGACCGCGGCACCCCCATGGGCCCCGCCGGCAACCTCACCACCCTGCCCCAGCCCCGCGACGGCCAGGCCCAATCCCTCGACATCGCCCTGCCCCCGCGGTCCATCCTCCTGCTCCAGCACAATCCGGAGCACATCGTCGCCTGCCCCAGTGATTTCAACGGCGACGGCCAGCCCGGCGATATCTTCGACCTTTTCGATTTTCTTGCAGCGCTCTCCACCGGCGCGGACTTCAACCAAGACACCGTGGGCGGGGACATTTTCGACCTGTTCGACTTCCTCGCCGTCCTCGACGCCGGCTGCCCCTGAACCGGTGACGCGGAGAGCCCCGCCTCCCGCTCCCCGCCCGCGGTACATCGCGCCTCGCACGGCGCGTTTCGGACGGCGCACTGCCACGCCGCTCATCGCCGGGGAATCCGTGGGCCCCGTGCGCCATCACCGAGCAGAAGGGGATCCCCATGTCCGCACCGTTCCGCTGGCTCGTTGCCGTTCCAACCGCGGCCCTCGCCGCCGCTGCCGTCGCCGCCCCGCGTGATATCCAGTTTGTCCGCGTCGACTTCGTCGCGAGCACCATCGAGCTGCGCAACACCGGCGCCGCGTCCGAGTCTCTCGCGAACTACCGCTTCTGCTCGCACGACGAGAACCAGCTCCGCCAGTACAGCAACGGCTCGGCCCTCAACGCCGTCACCCTCGCCCCGGGCGAGTCGCTCATCCTCCACTTCGGCAACGACGCCCCGATCGGCAACCCGCGCCGCCTGAACGTCAGCGCGATCGGCCCCTTCGCCGGCCCGCTGGACCGCGGCCCCTGGGGCCTGCAGATCTACTTCCCCCCCGTGAACTTCGGCAACGGCGCCACCATCGCCGACCACATCCAGTGGTCCATCGCCGGCGCCGGCAACGCCAGCGCCGACGAGCGCAGCGACGAGGCCCAGGCCGGCGGCGTCTGGGTCAACCAGGCCCAGTGGATCGCCACCACCGACGAGTCGCTCGCCATCGAGCTCCGCGCCGACCAGGCCGGCCTCGTCCTGCACAGCCCCGCCAGCTACAACGTCATCGAGCCCGCCGAACCCTGCCCCGCCGACTTCAACGCCGACACAACTCCCGGCGACATCTTCGACCTCTTTGACTTCCTCGCCGCGCTCGACACCGGCCTTGATTTCAACGGCGACACCACCCCCGCCGACATCTTCGATCTCTTCGATTTCCTCGCCGTGCTCGACCAGGGCTGTCCATAACGTTTGCGCCGGTCGTGCCGACGTTCGCAATATCACAAACTTCCTCCGGGGCGCGTGCAACAGCCGCGCCCCGGCGGCGTTTTGCCGGCACCATGAAGAACCCGACACTCGCCACGCTCGCATCACACGCCGCACGCCCCTTCCGCCGTGCGTTGTCGCGGCTCGCCGCCGTCGGCGCCGCCGCCGCGCTGGCCTCCGCCCCCGCGAACGCGCAGACCGAGCAGGTCATCCGCGTCCGCACCGGCGACGACCAACTCCGCCGCGCGCTCGTCGTGCTCCCGCCGCAGACCGATGGTCTGCCCCTCCCCGTGGTGCTCGCCTTCCACGGCGGCGGCGGGAACGCCGAGTCCTTCCGCGACATCACGGGCCTTGACGACGCCGGCGCTCGCTTCAACTTCATCGCCGTCTTCGCCGACGCGGGCGACGGCGACTGGGGCGACTGGCGCACCAGCACCGGCCTGCCCGACGTTGACCTTGCGTACGTCCGCCTCGTCCTCCTCGCCCTGCGTGACATCGCGCACGTCGACGTCCGCCGCGTCTACGCCACGGGCCTCTCCAACGGCGGCTCCTTCTCCCAGGTCATCGCCGCCGAGCTGGACGGCCGCCTCGCCGCCGTCGGGCCCGTGGCCAACAACCTGTCCGAAGCCTTCGTCGACAACGCCACCCCGCGCGTCCCCACGCCGCTCATCCAGATCGTCGGCACCGACGACCCCGTCAACCCCTTCGAGGGCGGACCCGCCGCCGTCCCCGGCGACGAGCCCCTCATCGGCTCCGACGCCACCATGGCCTACTGGGCCGAAGTCAACGGCAACGCCGCCCCCACCCCGATCCCGCTCCCCAACGGCGCCCAAGACGGAACCTTCGCACGCCGCGATGTCTTCGCCGGCGGACGCGCCCCGCTCCAGCGCATCGTCGTCACCGGCGGCGGCCACACCTGGCCCGGCGGAGAGCAATACCTCCCCGTCAACGTCATCGGCCGCACCTCCCGAGACTTCAACGCCAACGACGAGCTCTGGGCCTTCTTCCAGAACCTCACCGCCCCCTGCGCCGCCGCCGACTACGACCTCGACACCCTCCCCGGCACCATCTTCGATCTCTTCGACTTCCTCGAAGACCTCGACGCCGGCCTCGACTTCAACGCCGACGGCTCACCCGCCGATATCTTCGATCTGTTCGACTTCCTTGAGGGCCTTGATCGCCTCTGCACCTAACCCCATAAACCACCCAATACCGGGTAGGTCTATTTCGCGAACGTTCCGTTGCATCGGTGCTATGGGTCCATTAATCTCGCCCACGCGTCGCCACGCGACCGCGGGGCTTTGCCCATCCGGCTCGACCCCCTGCGGCCGCGCGTCGATACGTCACCAGGGCTTTCTGTTTCGTCGGCACGTTTCGCAAGGGGATCCCGATGTCATGTTTCGCTGCTCGCGGCCACCGCTCCGTGGCCGGTGGTGTCGTTTCCGTCGCCGTGCTCGTCGCGATCGCCGGCTCGGCGTTCGCCCAGAACGCCCCGGCCGCGCTCGCCCAGCCCACCGCCCACCGCTTCCGCAGCGTCGCCCTTGAGGACGTGCCCACCTTCGTCGCCCCGGCGATGAACCCCGACACCATCGCCGACATCGAGCGCGAGGACCGCACCACCGGCGTCGCCCCGCGCTACGCCATCACCAACGAGGTCCTCATCACCCCCGACACCCACGGCGTCTGGGAGCAGGTCACCGACAAGCTCGTCATGTGGCGCCTCCGCGTCACCGCCGAGAACGCCCTCAGCCTCAACTTCGGCTTCACCCGCTACAGCATGCCCGAGGGCGGCCGCCTCTACATCTACGAGACCGACGTCGAGCAGGCCGTCCGCCCCTTCACCTCCGCCGACAACGCCGACCACGGCGAGCTCTGGACGCCCCCCTCCGTCGGCAACGACGTCATCATCGAGGTCACCCTCCCGGCTGATGTCGCCCACCTCCTCGACCTCGAGCTCGGATGGGTCAACACCGGCTTCCGCGGCTTCCTCGACATCGCCCGCCAGGCCGACAAGGCCGGCGCCTGCAACGTCGACGTCGTCTGCCCCGACGGCAACGGCTGGGAGGACGAGATCAACTCCGTCGCCGTCATCTCCACCGGCGGCGGCACCTTCTGCACCGGCTTCGCCGTCAACAACACCGCCCAGGACGGCCGCCCCCTCTTCATGACCGCCGCACACTGCGGCATCGGCGCCGGCAACGCCCCCTCCCTCGTCGCCTTCTGGAACTTCCAGAGCCCCGTCTGCGGCCGACAGAGCGGCGGCACCCTCAACCAGTTCAGCACCGGCTCCACCTTCCGCGCCGGCTCCACCGCAAGCGACTTCACCATCGTCGAGTTCAGCCAGCCCTTCAACCCCGACTTCGGCGTCACCTTCGCCGGATGGGACGCCACCGGCGCCGAGGCCACCACCGCCGTCGCCATCCACCACCCCAACACCGACGAGAAATCCATCTCCTTCGAGTTCCAGCCCACCACCACCACCTCCTACCTCTCCAACACCGTCCCGGGCGACGGCTCCCACGTCCGCATCATCGACTGGGACACCGGCACCACCGAGCCCGGCTCCTCCGGCTCCCCCGTCTTTGACCAGAACCACCGCGTCATCGGGCAGCTCCACGGCGGCTTCGCCGCATGCGGCAACAACGACTCCGACTGGTACGGCCGCATCTCCCGCTCATGGAACGGCGGCGGCACCAACGCCTCCAGCCTCCGCCCCTGGCTCGACCCCACAAACTCCGGCGCCCTCACCATCGACACCCTCTCCAACCTCCCCGGACGCATCGGCGTCACCGGCGACGCCCTCGCCGCCTCAGGCCCCATCGGCGGCCCCTTCGCCCCCGCCTCCATCACCTACACCGTCCGAAACACCTTCGACATCCCTATGCCCTACACCGTCACCGCCGACGTCCCCTGGCTCAACATCACCAACGGCTCGGGCACCCTCGCCCCCGACGCCACCGCCAACGTCACCGTCGCCATTGACCAGGCCGACGCCGCCGCCTTCCCCGCCGGCATCATCGAGGGCGCCGTCGCCTTCACCAACCTCATCGACGGCAACGGCAACACCACCCGCGACGTCACCATCGAGGTCGGCAAGATCTGCTTCGCCAGCACCGCGCCCCTGAACCTCCCCGACAGCGCCGCTACCAGCCAGACCTTCACCGTCGACGCCGACTTCACCATCGCGAGCCTGAACATCGAGATGGACATCACCCACTCCTGGGCCGGCGACCTCATCGCCAGCGTCACCCACGTCGACACCGGCACCACCGTTGTCCTCTGGGACCGCCCGGGCGTCCCCGCCTCCACCACCGGCACCAGCGCCGACCTCACCGGCGGCTACGTCTTCACCGACACCGCCACCACCGCCTGGGAAAACCTCACCTCCTTCCCCGCCGGCGAATACCGCCCCGTCGGCTCCCTCGCCTCGTTTAACGGCCAGTCCGTCGCCGGCACCTGGCGCCTCAACGTCTCCGACAACGCCGGCGCCGACGTCGGCACCGTCGCCCGCTGGGCCGTCTGCATCGTCGCCGAAGACACCGCCTGCCCCGCCGACTTCAACGCCGACACCACCCCCGGCGACATCTTCGACCTGTTCGACTTCCTCGCCGCGCTCGACGGCGGCCTCGACTTCAACGGCGACACCAGCCCCGCCGACATCTTCGACCTGTTTGACTTCCTCGCCGTCCTCGACGCCGGCTGCCCCTAAGCCCCGGCCCCACACGTCGGCAGCATCCTGATCAGACCCATCGCGCGGCCCAGCCCACCCGGCTGGGCCGCGTCTTTTTCCCCGCCTCCCACATCCAATCCCTCACGCGCCCCCGCCCACACCCCCGCCCCTCTAGCCTTGCCGCATGACCGGCCCACACGCCGCCGCGCCCGCTCCCCCCGCGCCCACAACCACCGCCGCGCCCGCGCCCACGCTCCTGAAAAAGCTCGCGATCGCCGCCGCCGACATCAAGCTCGCCCACTCCGTCTTCGCCCTGCCCTTCGCCCTGCTCGCGGCCTTCCTCTGCGCCCCGCGCACGCAGCCTGTCTTCATCGCCCCGCCCACGCCCGAGCAGCTCCGCCTCGCGCTCGCCTCCGCCCCCATCCGCTGGCCGGAGCTTTGGGGCCGCCTCGCCCTCGTCGTCGTCTGCATGGTCGCCGCGCGCACCTTCGCGATGCTCTTCAACCGCCTCGCCGACCGCCGGCTCGACGCGACCAACCCCCGCACCGCCCGCCGCGCCTTCGCCTCGGGCGCCCTCGCCCCACGCGACGGCGTCGCCATGCTCGCCGCCAGCGCCGCGGCCTTCTTCGCCTCCTGCTCCGGCTTCGGCTTCGCCTTCGGCAACTGGTGGCCTCTGCTCCTCTCCCCCCTCGTGCTCGCCTGGCTCGCCTTCTACTCCCTCACCAAGCGCTTCACCCGCCTCTGCCACGCCGTGCTGGGCATCGCGCTCGCGCTCAGCCCCCTCGCCGCCGCCGTCGCGGTCGACAGCCTCCACGCCCCCATCTCGGGCCCGCACGCCCTCACCCTCTGGTCCCTCGCCGCGATGGTCGCCTGCTGGGTCGCCGGCTTTGACGTCATCTACGCCCTCGCCGACATCGAGCACGACCGCCGCGAGGGCCTCCGCTCCATCCCCTCCGCCCTCGGCTGGCGCGGCGCCGCCCTCGTCAGCGCCGCCCTGCACGTGGTCGCCGCCGCCGCCCTCCTCCTCGCCTGGCGCAGCGGCGCTGAGCTCCGCACCGCCTTCGCCCTGGGCGTCGCCCTCACCCTCGCCCTGCTCGTCGTGGAGCACGCCGTCCTGCACCGCCGCAAAGAGCGCGGCCTCTCCCTCGCCTTCTTCACCTGCAACGGCCTCATCAGCCTCGCCCTGGGCCTGCTCGGCATCGTCGATATCGTTCGACCCTGACAAAGCCCCGCACGTCATGCGATAAATAACTGACTCGTCAGTCTATAAATAGACACGACAAAAAGATCCGCAGTATTCTTGACCCCTCTCCCCCCGCGTGTATCCTTTTTCTGAGCGGAAGGCCGCTCAACCAACCCAGCCCCCGGAACGGCGGCGATGTTGCACTTTGCGACTCGCCGCTCTTTTTTTTGCGGACCCCCGGCCCGCCCTCCACCCGGGCCCCTCTCCCCGCCCTTCCCCCGCAGCCGGCGCTCGTTTTCAGAATGTTCTGAAAGTCCTGTGGATCTGTTGCGCCGCCCTTGCGATACTTCTCCTGATGACCGCGCGGCCCAAAAAGCCCACCCCCCCCTCACCCGCCCCCGCCCCCACGCTGGCCGGGGCCGACGGTGTCGGCGACGCCGACGCGTCCCTCGCCCCTCTCGCCCGCTTGGGCCCCGCCGACGAACTCGTCGACCGCTTCGTCGAGGCCTGGGGCCGCATGGGCAGCGTCTGGGGCATCAGCCGCACCATGGCCGAGGTGCACGCCCTGCTCTACATCACGGGCGAGCCCATGTGCACCGACGACATCATGGCCCGCCTGCAGATCAGCCGCGGCAACGCCAGCATGTCCATCCGCGCGCTGCTGGAGTGGGGCATCGTCGCCCGGGCCCACCGCCGCGGTGACCGCAAGGAGTACTTTCAGGCCGAACAAGACGTCTGGGCCGTCTTCCGCGCCATCGTCCGCGAGCGCATCAAGCGTGAGGTCGACCCGCTCCTCGTGAACCTGCACGAGATCCGCGACCACACCCGCCTCGCCCCCGCCGCCAGCACCGACGACGCCCAGCGCCGCCGCGAGATCGACGCCCGCCTTGATGCCATGCTCGAGTTCTTCCAGCTCGGCAACCGTCTCGCCGAGCGCTTCATCGGCCCCAGCGGCCCGGGCCTGCGCATCGCCGCCAACATCCTCGCCCGCACGCCCGCCTTCCCGGGCACCGGCCGTCCCAAGCCCCGCGGCCAGGTCGACGCGGCCCAAGACCACCCCTCCGAGTTCGCAGACCACGACGAATCCCCCGAGACCGAGACGCCCCACACCAAGGGGCCCCAGTCCAGGGGCATGCCGTTCAAAGGCCCCCACGCCAAAGGGCCACGTTCCGAAGGGCCACATTCCGAAGTGGATGAGCCATGACCGCCGCCCCCGCCGGACTCTCCGCCGCGGCCTCCTCGCAGGCCGCCCGCTTCGCCCCGTCGATGGCCCCGCCCGTGGGCCCGCCCGCCGCGGCGTCGGTCCCCGCTCCCCCCGCGCCCCGGCGCGCCGCGGAGGCGCCCCTGCGGCTGGAGTGGCAGGTGGGCCGCGCCGCCGTCGCCCGTCACCTCCCCGCGGCCGCCGCAACCCTCGCCGGCTCGTCTTCCACCGATCCGGCCGACAGCGATCCCCTGCTGGTCTTGGAGTGCCCGGCCTCCCCGCGCGGCGCCGTCGCCCGGCTCTTCCTCGTCGCCGCCGGCGTCGTGACGGATCTGCTGAAGCACCCCATCGGCACCTGGTCCCTCGCGGCCGACGCCGAGAGCGACACCGTCCACCTCGTCATCCCGGGTGTGCTCGCCCTCGCGCTGGACCGCCCGGCCCTTGTCGCCGTCCAACAGGCCGCCCAACAGGCGGCCCAGCAGGCCGCACAAACCCAGGCCCAGTCCACGCCCTCCGCAAGCTCCGACCAGCCGGCCACCACCGCGCTCCGCCTGCCCAGGGCCGCGCTGCTCTACGCCCGCTCACGCCTCTTTGAATCGCTCCACCTGCCCGGCGGCCGCTACGACCTCCGCGGCCTCACGCTCGACGGCCGGTCCCTCGCCTGACGCACCCACTCGCCTGACGCACCCAAAAGGCCGCCGTCACCGCGCCCGCACGCGCGACGCCCGACGCCGCGGCCCGCGCTCCGCCCCCTCGCCCGATCCGGCCCCATGCCGCACCGCCCGATCGGCCACGCCGCGGCTCAGCGCCGGCTCGTCCGTCACGGGGCGGTCCTCGTCCGCAACGGCCCACGCCGCGTCCACCAGCCCGGCCACGGCGCACAACCCCGCGACCTCGGCGTCCAGCGTCCGCCGCATCTCGCCTGAGGGTGCCGCCTCCAGCATCGCCCCGCCCCCGACCCCGACCCCGACCCCGCCCGCGCCCGCCACGTCCGCCTCGCCCAGCCACTCGGCCGCGAGGTCGTCGCGCAGGTCGTCGCAGAGGTCGGCCGACAGGTCGGACATCACCCGCTCCGCCTCGCTCCGCCGCACCAGGCCGGCCGCGGTCTGCTCCCCGGTTTCTGCGGGTGTCTCGGCCGCGAGCGCCGCGGCCGCGCGCACGAGCGGGGCCGGTGCGTCCGCCTCGGCGCGGCGCGGCGCATGGCCCGCGACATCGCGGCGACCGGGCAGCGCCCGCTCGTCGCGCCGCCGGGCCCGCTCGGCGCACAGCGTCACCGCCGGCAGCACCACCAGCGCCAGCACGCCCAGCAACATAAATGTGCTCGCCGTCGCCACCGAACCGGGCTCCAGCACCCGGTCCAGCAGGATCATGCCGCCCGCGGTGCTCGCCACGCCCGCCAGCCCGAGCCCGGCGCCGCGAACAACGCCCATCACGTCTTCCATGACGACTTGCCCCCACCCCGAGCCCGCGATCCGACGCGCCGGCCGTACTGCACGGCGCGCCCCGTGGGCACCACAGCCGGGCGAATGCGCTTCGCTGAGCACCACAGCCCGTCCATCTGCTGTCGCCCCGATGGGCACGCACACCAGGAACACGCGACGGTAGCGATCATCGCCACAGCCCTCAATCGGACTTCACCAACTTCACACAGAACCGGTGCTAGCCCCGGGAGTCTGCCCCCGATCCAAAGTTCACCGGCCTCGCCCCGGACCGCCGATGCTGCCCCCGCTGTGCCACCCCCCGCCACGAGGTCGCCTTCGGTCCGGTTTGTCGGGCCCCCTCCGCGCGGCTATGTTCCCGGGCCCGTGTCCAGCCCGTTCCACCCCATCGCGGCGCAGCCCGCCGCCGAACCCCTGACCGACGCCTCCCCGCGCCCGGCCGCGGCACGCCCCTGGGTCGGCGGCTGGGTCGGCCCAGAACCCCGCCCGCGTGCGGGTGTGCGTGCCGGCCGGCCTGCCGCTCGGCGTGCCGGCTCTCTGGCGAGCGCCGTGGTCGCGGCCCTCGTGGCCGGCCTGCCGCTGGCCCTTCCGGACGCGGCCTCGGCGCAGCCCGCGACCCGGCAGCCCGCGACCCAGCCGCCCACCCCCGCGGCCGCGCCGGCGGACCCGCCCTCGCTCGATCCGCTTGAGCAGTACGACGGGCGGCCCATCCGCTCGGTCGATCTGCGTCAGCCCCCCCCGGCCGGCGCCCCGGCCGACGCCCCCCCCGCGGCGCTCTCGCCCGAGGCCACGCAGCGGGCACTGAACAACATCCGCTCCTTCCCCGGCGGCGCCTACCGGGCCGAGACCGTCCGCGCCGACGTGGACCGGCTGAACCGCCTGGGCGTCTTCCGCAGCGTCGAGGCCCTCGCCCAGCCGCTGGACGACGGCTCGGTCAACCTCATCTTCATCCTGGGCGAGCAGCCCACCATCCGCACCGTGCAGTACGCGGGCAACAAGCGCCTCACCGACCAGCAGCTCGCCGGCGTCACCCCCGTGCTCGAGGGCCGGCCCATCGACCGCTTCCAGATCGACCGCGCCGCCCGCCAGATCGAGCGGCTCTACCGCGAGCGGGGCTACTACCGCGCCGAGGTCACCGTCGACGAGTCCGAGCTCGCCTCGCAGGGCATCGTCATCTTCCAGGTGCGCGAGTACGAGCGCGTCAAGATCCAGGACATCCGCTTCGAGGGCAACGCCTCCTTCAGCGCCCGCCTCCTCCGCCGCGAGCTGGAGAGCAAGCGCGCGAGCCTCTTCAACCGCGGCCAGGTCGACGAGGAGCTGCTCGACCAGGACGTCAGCTCCCTCATCAAGTACTACCGCGACAACGGCTACCTCGACGTCCGCGCCGACCGCCTGCTCCAGGTCAGCCCCAACCTGCGCGAGGCCATCCTCGTCTTCACCATCGACGAGGGCTCGGTCTACACCCTCCGCGACGTCAGGGTCGAGTTCCAGGGCGAGGGCGACACCGTCTTCACCGACGAGCAGATCCGCGGCCTGCTCACCATCCGCCCGGGCGACGTCTACGGCATCAAGGCCGTCGAGGACTCCATGCGCTCCATCGAGCGCGCCTACGGCCAGCTCGGCTACGTCGACGTGAGCCAGGACCGCGAGACCCTCACCCACGCCGAGCTCCGCGCCGCCGACGGCACTCCCCTCGTCGACATGCTCATCCGCGTCCGCCCGGGCGAGCGCTTCAAGACGGGCGAGGTCGTCATCGCCGGCGCCGAGCTCACCAAGCAGAAGGTCATCCGCCGCCACGTCGAGCTGCTCCCCGAGCGCCCGCTCGACACCACCAAGCTCGAACGCACCGAGCAGCGCCTCGAGCAGCTCGGCCTCTTCAACCGCCTGAGCCGCGACCGCGGCGTCCGCCTCACCCTGCAGCAGCCCGACCCCGCCGAGCCGGAGTACCGCGACGTCCTCGTCGAGGTCGAAGAGTCCAACACCGGCAGCCTCGACCTCGGCGGCGCCGTCTCCGCCGACGCCGGCTTCATCGGCCGCATCGCCCTCACCCAGCGCAACTTCGACGTCGCCGACGTCCCCGACGCCCCCAGCGAGTTCTTCGCCGGCCGCGCCTTCCGCGGCGCGGGCCAGCGCTTCGCCATCGAGGCCCAGCCCGGCGACCAGATCGAGACCTACGCCATCAGCCTCTCCGAGCCCTACCTCTTTGACACCAACTACTCGGGCTCCGCCCAGGCCTTCTACCGCACCCGAGACTTCCGCGAGTACGACGAGGAACGCTTCGGCGGACGCTTCGCCCTGGGCCGCGCGTTCGGCACCCGATGGTCGGGCAACCTCACCCTCCGCGTTGAGCAGGTCGAGCTCTCCAACATCTCCGCCGACGGCCCCACCGACTTCTTCGACGTCGAGGACGCCTCCACCATCATCGGCCTCGGCCCCCGGTTCACCCGCTCAAGCCTCGACAACATCTTCCTCCCCACCCGCGGCACCCGCACCGAGCTCGGCGCCGAGCAGGTCGTCGGAGACTTTGAGTTCACACGCCTCACCCTCGAGCACCGCGTCTTCATCCCCATCCGCGAGGACTTCCTCGACCGCAAGACCGTCCTCTCCTTCAGCACACAGGTCGGCTACATCCCCCAGGGCCAGGACGAGACCCCCACCTACGAACGCTTCTTCCTCGGCGGCGAGAGCTTCCGCGGCTTCCGCTTCCGCACCATCAGCCCCCGCGGCGTCGGCAGCGAATCGGGCCTCCCCGTCAACCAGCCCGTCGGCGGCACCTTCTCCTTCTTCCAGAACGTCGAGATCCGCCAGCCCATCTTCGAGGACATCCTCGCCGTCGTCGGCTTCGTCGACTCCGGCACCGTCCGCGAAGAGGTCGGCTTCGAGGAGTACCGCGTCTCCGCCGGCGTGGGCCTGCGCATCTCCATCCCCCAGCTCAGCCCCGCCCCCGTCGCCCTCGACTTCGGCTTCCCCATCGTCAAAGAGTTCGGCGACGAGAACCGAACCTTCAACTTCTCCGTCGACGTCCCCTTCTAAGCCCCCATCCCCGCCCCGGCCCCCAACCCCCGCGCCGACACCCCGCCCCGTCAGCCCGCCCGCCCCCCCTACCCCGCGCCCGCCCCGGCGACGCACGGGAAATCGTCATACCCTCTCCTCAGCGACGGGCCCCACCGGCCCGTCCACCCCGGAGCACCCCGCCGATGAAGCCCTCCCCGACTGTCCGCACCCTCCTCGGTGTCGCCCTGGGCGTCGCCCTGTCCGCCGGCCTTCTCATCGCCGCCCGGCCCGCCACCGCGACCGCCACCGCGCAGTCCGCCTCCGCGTCCGCCGTCGCCGTCGTCGACCTCAACGCCCTGCTCGAGGGCCTCGACGAGCGCAAGTTCCTGGAAGACCAGCTCAACACCGCCATCTCCCGCCGCCAGGCCCAGCTCGACGAGATCCTCACCCAGCTCAACAAGAAGAACGAGGACAAGGAGCTCCAGGCCGCCGGCACCCCCGAGCGCCGCGAAACCCTCCGCGAGATCCGCGAGCTCGAGATCGCCGCCCGCGCCCGCCGCGAGTTCCTCCAGCAGGAAATCTCGCTCGAGAAGGGCGACATGCTCCTCGACCTCTTCGGCAAGGTCCGCTCCGCCGCCGACGAGATCGCCCAGCGCGACGGCTGGGACGTCGTCCTCATCGACGACGGCACCCTCCCCCTCCCCGAGCGCGGCACCGAGCAGCAGGCCCTCGCCCTCATCCTCTCCCGCCGCATCCTGCACAAGTCCGAGCGAGTCGACATCACCGACGAGGTCCGCATCGTCATGAACAACCGCTTCAACGCCGGCGCCAAGGCCCCCTGAGCCCCTCCCGCGTTCAGGCTCGGCCCCTTCCCCGGTCCCGCACCGCTCCCCCGGCCGCGACATGACCACCCACGCCCCAGCCCCGCCGGCCCTCGGCACCACCGGACAGCTCGCCGCCATGCTCCGCGCCGAGCTCGTGGGCCCGGCCGATCTCCCCCTCGCCGACCTCAAGCCCATCGAAGCCGCGCACGACCGCTCGCTGTCGTTCATCCGCTCGGAGAAGTACGCCGCCCGCTGGGCCGCGAGCCGCGCCGCGGCCGCCATCGTCACGCGCGCCGTCCCCGTCCCGGGGCACGACCCGCAGCGCCGCGCCCTCCTCATCGTGGACGACGCCGACGAGGCGATGGTCACCCTCCTCGCCTTCGTCCAGCAGCTCCTGCCCAAGCCCCCGCCGCAAGACCCCGGCATCCACCCCACCGCCGTCATCCACCCCGCCGCCCGCCTCGGGCGTGATGTCCGCATCGGCCCCGCCTGCACCGTTGCCGCCGGCGCAAGCCTCGGCGACCGCAGCACCCTCGCCGCCGGCGTGCACATCGGCGCCGCCGCCACCATCGGCGACGACGCCGACATCCGCCACAACGCCGTCGTCTACCCCAACGTCATCATCGGCAAGCGCGTCCTCATCCACGCCGGCGCCGTCCTCGGCGCCGACGGCTTCGGCTTCATCCGAAGAAAGGGCGACC
>CAZCBN010000029.1:0-30420 GCA_964496975.1 uncultured Phycisphaeraceae bacterium | reverse complement strand
GCCGCGAGCCCCGCCGCGCCCCGCGCCGCGGGCCCCGCCCCGGTCGCCCTCGCGGCCCTCACCGCCCGAGGCCTCGTCGTCCGACGCGTCGGCGTCCACACCCTCCGCGCCATCGACGCCGGGGTCGCCCTCGTCATCCGCGTCGCCGTCGTCGAAGGCGCCGTCCTGCTCGTCGAGCCCGTCCTCCATGTCCTGCGCGTCGCCGAGCCGCACGCCCGCCGCACTCCGCGGCCCGCCAAACAGCCCCGCCGACTCGCCCGACCCGCCCGATGCCCCCGACTCCATGGACTCGGCCGCGGCCTCGTCCAACCCCTCCGCCTCGTCCGCGTCCGCCGAGGCCGCGCCGAGCGCGATCCCCGCCTTCTTCGTGACGCGCTTCTTCGCCTTCTTCTTCGTGACGGCCTTCTTCGCCGTCTTCTTCGCGACCGGCTTGGCCGCCGCCGCGGCCGACTTCGCCGCGGGCTTGGCCGCCGCCGGCTTCACCGCCGGCTTGCCCGCCGACTTGCTTGCGGACTGGCTGGCGGACCGGCTCGCGGTCTTGCCCGCGGGCGCCGCGACCGGCTTGGCCGCCGCCGCCTTCACCACCGCCTTCTTCGCCGGCCGCTTCTTCACGCTGCGCGTGCGCAACACCGCCCCGCCGTTGGTCCCGGCCGCGGAGTCATCCCCGCCGCCCTGGCCCTCCGCCGCGTCCGTCATCCCTGCGCCAAAGAACTCTGCACCGACCATCGACCCCTCGGCCCTTCTGCGAAGGCCGACGCGACAACGCGCCGCCCCGCTGCTGCGCCGCGAACCGTCTCGGAGGGATCGTCCACATCGCCGCGAAAGCGCCCAGGCGGAAACCTCCGCCGCGGGGCGCCAACGCCGCGCCCGGCCTGCCTCGGCCTCCGGGCTCTTCGCCCGGCGCCACGCACGCCGATCAGGCCGGGTCCGCCCGCGCATCGGCGTCAACGCCGACACGGCTCGTGAACCCGCGCCCGTTGCCGGCGGTTGGGCACGCGTTCGCCCGCACTGCTGCGGGCCGCTGCCCAAACTCTCCGCCGAATGATCCGTCCGCCGGTCGCCCCGCCCGCCCACACAAGGGGGGGCCAAGAGCGTCGCGGCTTGATGTGCTCATCCAATCGCCCCGCCCGCCCACGCCGCATCGATGCGAAAACTCACGCATCCATCCGGCCTGAGAAGGCCTCGGGCACCAACCGTCGAACCCGCTCCCGCAAGTAACTCGCGGCCTCGAGCTCTGAATCAAGCCCCATCACCCGCTCGGCGATGCGCTCGCACTCTTCCATCGACACCGCCCGGATCACCCGCTTCAGCTCCGGGAGGCTCGTCGACGACACCGACAGCGTACGCACGCCCAGCCCCAGCAGCAGGAGCGCGTACCCGGGGTCCGCCGCCGCCTCCCCGCAGCACGACACCCCGATCCCCCGACCAGACGCCGCCCGAACAATCCCACGGATCAGCGACACCACCGCCGGGTGCGCCGGCTGGTACAGGTTCGCCACACGCTCGTTCGTCCGGTCCACCGCCAGCGTGTACTGCACCAGGTCGTTCGTCCCGATGCTGAAGAAATCCACCTCCCGCGCAAACGTCTCCGCCATCACCGCCGCGCTCGGCACCTCCATCATCATCCCGACCCGCACCGAACGGTCGAACTCCACCCCCAGCTCTTCCAGGTCCTCCATCGCGTCCAGCAGCACGTGCCGCGCCTGCCGAAACTCCGATGGGCTCGTGATCAGCGGGAACATGATCTCCAGCGGCCCGAACGCGCTCGCACGCAGAATCGCCCGAAGCTGCGTCTTGAACATCCCCAGGTTCTGCAAGCAATAGCGAATGCTCCGCAGACCCAAAAACGGGTTCCGCTCCGGCACCGCCGCCCGCTCCTGCGTGTACTTGTCCGCCCCCAGGTCCACCGTGCGGATCGTCAGCTTCCGCCCGCCCAACAACTCCAGGCACCGCCGGTACGCCGCAAAGTGCTCCTGCTCCGTCGGCTCCGTCCGGCTCGTCAGGTACAAAAACTCCGTCCGGTACAGCCCCACCCCAGACCCGCCGTTCTCCAAAACCCCCGCGGCTTCCTCGGGGAACTCGATGTTCCCCACCAGCTCCACCTCCACCCCGTCCACCGTCTCCGCCGGAAGGTTCGCCACCTCGCGCAGCGACATCCGGAACAGGTGCTGCCGGTGCACCTCCCCCGCGTACTGCTCCACCGTCTTGTCGTCGGGGTTCAGGATCACCGTCCCGGTGCCCCCGTCCACGATCACCCGGCACCCGTCCTCCGCCGACGCCGTCATCCGCTGGCAGCCCACCACCGCCGGCAGCCCCAGCGCCCGCGCCACGATCGCCGTGTGGCTCGTCGGCCCGCCCAGGTCCGTCACAAACGCCAGCACCCGCGACCGGTCAAACCCCGCCGTCTGGCTCGGCGTCAGGTCCCGCGCCGCGATCACCGTCGGCTCATCCCCCACCGCCCCGCCGGCCTCGGACGACCCAGCTCCCGTCCCCGCCCGCTCGCCCCCGCGCTCCCCCCCCAGCAGGTTCCGGATCACCCGCCGCGACAGGTCTTCCAGGTCGCTGATCTTCGTATGAAACGCCGAGTCGCTCCGCCGCCGGAACCGCTCCACCCAGTCCTCGATCACCGCCCACACCGCGTACTCCGCGTTCACCCGCTCGTCGCGGATGCGCTGCTGCACCGGCTCGATCAGCGACCGATCCGACAACGCCCCGATGTGGAACAAAAAGATCTTCGCCGCCTCGGGCCCCATCTCCTCGACCGACCGCTGGTGCACAACCTCCAGCTCCGCGATCGACGCCGCTCGGGCCGCGTTGAACCGCGCGACCTCGTCATCCACCTTGTTCGCGGGGATCAGCCGCCGAATCGCCCCGGGCTCCCCAACCTCGCGCAAGACCGACAGCCGCCCGATCACCACGCCGGCCGAAACTGGGATGCCTTTCAGGATCTTCATGGCGTCTTTGCCGGCGAACCCACACCACCACCCCACACCGCGGCGGCCTTCGACGCATCGTAGCGGATCCCTCCCCCGCGCCCAGACACCCTCCCGAACGAAACCCACAGACCCCGCCGCTTGACAAGCCCCCCAATCCGTGCTGTGATTGCGCACGCGCGCCGCGGCCCCAAAGCCGTGGGGACGCCCCCCTCACCGGCCGATACCTGCATCCGTCAGATGCGTCGGCCGCAACCGTTCGGGGGGCGGCCTCGGATGGGCTCGGATCGGGCCGGCGCGACGCTCCGCAACGACGTCCTCGCTCCGCCGCGGTTCCACAGGCCCGGCCGGTCGTCGGCGTTCCGTGACGCGGGTTGACCAACGCCCCTGCCCCACAGGAAGGCCCACACCGGCGCTTCCCCACGCAGAGGTCCGCGCTCACCCGCCCGATCATGCGGAGCCCCCCCCACGGGAGTACCACCCCGAGGGGCGTGTCGTCGGGGCGATTCGGCCGCGGCGGTGGAGCAGCAGGCTCCTCCCCTTCGCGCGGCGGCCCGCGTTCATCGTGTTCTGCCCGCTCGCCCGCCGCGAAGGTTCGCGGTGCGCCCGCGGGGGTCTGTGCAGGTCGAGATCACCATGCAGTCTCCCAAGATGCTCACCGGCATCCTCGAATGGTCGCAGCGCGACGAGGGCCGCGTCCGCCAGCTCACCGAGGGCCTCACCCTCGCCGTCCACGCCGACGACCCCTACGTTCCCGCCTCCTTCGGCGAGCAACTCCCCCTCCGCCACGGCCTCGAGGTCGTCGTCGAGGTCGGCACCCACAAGCCCAAGCGCCGCCGCGGCAAGGGACCCCGCGCCGCTCGCCCCGTCGTCGACCGCTTCATCTCCATCGAGGGCATGGAGCCCGACCGCTTCGCCGTCCGCCGCCGCTGGGAAGACCTCACCGTCATCGACCCCGAGCCCCGCCTCACCCTCGAATACCCCGGCTGCCCCGCCGCCTGCCGGCTCATCGACCTCTTCTGCCCCATCGGCCGCGGCCAACGCGCCCTCATCGTCAGCCCGCCCAAGGCCGGCAAAACCACGCTCCTCAAGCAGATCACGAACGCCCTCCTCATCAACCACCCCGACACCCACATCATCCTCCTCCTCGTCGACGAACGCCCCGAGGAAGTCACCGACTTCAAGCGCACCTTCAGCGTCACAAGCCCCGACCGCCCATGGGACCACCCCTGGGGCCCCGAACGCATCCGCGTCCTCGCCAGCAGCAACGACCACGACACCGACCGACACATCCAGGTCGCCAGCATGTGCCTCGAACGCTGCAAGCGCATGGTCGAGGCCGGCCGCCACGTCGTCGTCATGCTCGACAGCCTCACCCGCCTCGGCCGCGCCTTCAACCGAAGCCGCCACCACGCCAGCAGCGGCCGCACCATGACCGGCGGCATCGACAGCCGGGCCCTCGAAATCCCCAAGCAGATCTTCGGCGCCGCCCGAAACAGCGAGGACGCCGGCAGCCTCACCATCATCGCCACCTGCCTGGTCGACACCGGCAGCGCGGGCGATCAGCTCATCTTCGAAGAGTTCAAGGGCACCGGCAACAGCGAGCTCATCCTCGACCGCAAGATCGCCGAGCGTCGCCTCTTCCCCGCCATCAACCTCGCCGCCAGCGGCACCCGCAAGGACGAAAAACTGATGGACGAGCGCACGCTCGCCACCGTCACCGCCCTCCGCCGCCGCATGCTCACCATGCCCCCGCCGCAGCAGGTCGAGCAGCTTCTCGCGGCCATGGACCGCTTCGCCAACAACGCCATGCTCGTCGGCTCGGCAAGCTGAACGGCCGAGGCCGCCGCGTCGGTCAGCGATCGCGAGTAAAATTCAATCTTTCCCCTTCCGAAATCCGACCATAACTGCTATTCTTTGGAGTAGCTATGGCCCAGGGATCGTCGATTGAATGGACGCAGGCGACCTGGAATCCGGTAGCCGGATGTACCCCGGTATCGCCCGGCTGCCTGAACTGCTACGCCGCTCGCATGGCGCTCCGGCTTGAGCACATGCCAAACGGCACCGGTCGCAAGTACCGCGGCACGGCAAAGCGCGCCCGCGATGGCCGTCCGGTGTTTTCAGGCACGATCAACATCGACGAGGAAGCTCTGGATCTCCCACGCACATGGCGCCTCGGGCGACTTGTCTTTGTCAACTCCATGAGCGACCTCTTCCATGAGGGCGTGCCCACCGAGTTTGTGCAGCGCGTGTTCTCCGTCATGGAGGAGTGCCCGCAGCACAACTTTCAGGTGCTCACCAAACGCCCGCACCGAGCGCTTGAACTCGCCGACCACCTCCCTTGGCCCTCAAACGTCTGGCTCGGCGTGAGCGTCGAGAGCGCCCGGTACTACGACCGCATCCGCGTGCTGCAGCGCGTTCCCGCAAACGTCCGGTTTCTCTCCTGCGAGCCGTTGCTCGGCCGCCTGGTTCGAATGCCGCTCGTCGGTATTCACTGGGTGATTGTCGGAGGCGAATCAGGGCCCGGAGCGCGACCCATGCAAGGATCGTGGGCGCTTGAGATCAAATCGCAGTGCGATGACAAGCGCGTCCCATTTTTCTTCAAGCAATGGGGCGGCGTCAACAAGAAGAAAGCGGGCCGAGAACTCGACGGTCGGGAATGGGACGCAATGCCCCTCGGAGGTTGTACCGATGCAGGAATCGGAACAGGATGATGGACTCTTTGTCCCGGAAGTTGGACCGTGGGCACGTCGGAAGTATCACTTTCTTGGCAAATACCTCAACCTATTTTCAACCGGAATGAAGAACAAATGGCCCGAGCGACACTACATTGATTTGTTTGCCGGAGCTGGCTTCGCTCGACTGAAGGACAACGGAAAGATCGTTGCGTCAAGTGCGATACGCGCAGCACGCGTCGCTGACCCCTTTACACAGATTCACGTGTGCGAGAAGCAGCCAAGACGATATGACGCGCTCATTCATCGCCTGAGTCGCGAATCAGGCGCCAAGAACTTTCGCTCCATTCGCGGTGATGCCAATGAAGTAATCGATCTGATTCTTGAAGGAATCCCAAAGAGCGACGCCCTTTCGGTGGCATTTGTCGACCCGTTTGGGCTGCACTTTGACTTCAATACAGTGAGCGCCCTTGCGGATCGACGGTGCGACTTGATCATCCTCATGGCCGACAACATGGATGCACTGCGCAACTGGGCGACATACTACCAAAGCAATCCGAATTCGAATCTGGACAAGTTTTTGGGAGATAGTGGTTGGCGCAGCTTGCTTCAGGAATGGCCATCTGATGCGGCAAAGCGACTCAGGGATAAATATACGTCTCAGCTGAGGCGTTTGAGCTACGAACACTTTGGGGTAGAGGTTATCAAAAACGAACACGACCGCGATATCTACTCTTTAATCTACGCCTCGCGTCACAAGCGCGGGCTGGATTTTTGGAATAAGTCAGCTTCAATTGAGGAGGATGGACAACGAAGGCTGTCTTTCGAATAAATGCGGGAGCTCCTGTCTTGATTTTCCTCTCCACTACCGCTTCACCGCCACCACATCCACGCTCGTCAGATAGTCCCCGGGCCCCGTCCCCGCCGGAAGGCCCGACACGATCCGCCGGTACAGCGGGTCCTTCCAGTCCGACATCGCGTTGATGTACTCGGGCTTGGGCGTCAGCACGATGTCGCGCAGCCCCGCCGCGGCCGCCATCGCCCGCGTCTCTTCCACCAGCACCGCCCCCGCCACGCACCCCACCAGCGCCTCCACATCCGCACGCACGCTCGGCGGCAGCGGCCGCAGCAGCGCGATGTCCGACACCGCCGCCCGCCCCCCGGGCTTCAACACCCGCGCGATCTCCCGCCACACCCGCGCCTTGACCGGCGACAGGTTCAGCACGCAGTTGGAGATCACCACGTCCACGCTCGCGTCCGCCACCGGCAGGGACTCGATCTCCCCGAGCCGGAACTCCACGTTCGAGAGCCCCGTCATCCGCTCGTACGACGCGATGTTGGCCCGCGCCTTCCGCAGCATCTCCGGCGTCATGTCCACGCCGATCACCCGCCCCGACGCCCCCACTTTGGGCCCCGCGACAAAGCAGTCAAACCCTCCCCCCGACCCCAGGTCCAGCACCACCTCGCCCGGCCGCAGCGACGCCAGCGCCGTCGGGTTGCCGCACGAGAGGCCCATGTTCGCCCCCTCGGGCATCGCCGCCAGGTCGCCCCCGCTGTACCCCACCGCGTGCGCAAGCTGCGCCGCCGAGTAGTCCACGCCCCCGCAGCACCCGCCCCCGCTGGGCCCGCAGCTCCCGCCCTCGGCGATCTTCGCGTACCCCTCGCGCACGGTGTCCCGCACCGCGTCCCGCACCGAGTCGGCCGACACCCCCGCCGCGACCCCCGCGGGCGACGTACCCCCGCAGCACCCGGGCGCACAGCACGCCCCCTCCGCGGCCGCCCGCCCCGATCCACCGGCCGGCACACCCACAGGCGATGACGCGCTCGACATGGCTCGATCCTTCCGAAATGTGCGGGCCGCACAGCTCGCGACCCGACCCGCGCCAAGCTTCCCGCAAACCCCCGGGCGATCATCCGACATTCGCCGGCCGCTGCCTTGGGATGGGAACTTGCACGCTCATGCAATTATTTGCGCTCCGCCCCCCCGTGTCAATGCCCCGCGAACCACCCCAAGGCCAACCCGGACATCGCCGACCCGCGCCCCAACCACCGGGCCCGTACGCCCGGCCGGCCCATCCCACGCCGCGCCGTCCTATCCCGCCGGTCCGCGCAGCGTCCACCGCCCCGCGGGCGGGGCACGCCCCGTCGCCCCGAATCCGGCTTTCGATCAGAGTTCCACGATCGGCATGTCCGACGCCTTCGCCGCCGCCGCGGGCGGGAAGTGCACCTGCGTGGTGAACACGCCGAGCGACGCAAACCGATCCGCCATCGCCGCGCGCACCGTCGCGGCGTTGTACAGCGTCGCCCGCGGCAGGGCGGCGACGTCCGTCGCCCCGGGCACCTGGCCCGGCCCCTCGTCCACGATCACGTCCGCCGCGGTCAGGCTGGGCCGGTCCAGCTCCCCGCCCGACAGCAGCGCCAGCGCGTCGAGCGCGATCTGCGCCTCCGCCTTCGCCCCCGCCTGCGTCGGGATGGCCTGCTCAAACGCCTGCAGCACGCCGCGGCGGTTCTCAAACGTGCCGGCCTTCTCCGCCCACGTCGCCCCCGGCAGCACCACGTCGCTCACCTCGCGCAGGCGGTTCTCCAGCGTGTCGATGGTCACGACGTAGGGCTTCAGCAGCCCGTCCAGCAACTCGCCCGTGGGCCACTCGCTCGGGTAGTTCCCGGTGATGATCGCCGCGCCCATCTCGCCCAGCCGCGAGACAAACCCGTCAAACTCCAGCGCCGGCTGCCCGCTGAAGGCCTCGATCACCCGCCGCACGCCCCGCGCGTTGGGCGCCTTCTCGGCGCACTTCACAAACGCCTTCTTCTCGAACGCCGGATCGTCGGCCTTCAGGCTCGGCGGGAAGGTCTTGTCCTGCCCCTGGAAGGGCACCGGGCCCAGCGCCAGCACCGCCGACGGGTCGATCTCCCGCGCCAGCGTCGCCAGCAGGAACGCGTCCTCGCAGCTCAGCATCGGGCTCAGCAGCACGCCCAGCCGCTGGCCCCGGCCCGGCCCGTTCGCCCGCAGCCCGTCCAGCGCCTGCTCCAGCGCCCGGGGCCACTCCGTCTCCACGAGCGCGCCGTACTGCCGGCGCTGCGGGCCCTTCAGCCGCGCCTCGCTGTGCACAAACTTCCAGCCGTACCGCACCTCGTCGGTGATCCACCACTTGTTCACCGCCATGTTCGTGCGCGGCTTGAGGCGGTAGATCTTCCCCTGGTTGTGCTCGATCGAGATGTTGTCCCCGCTCGCCGTGATGCCGTCGATGCTCGGCGTGTTCTTCAGGAACCACACCCGCTGCGCGAACAAAAAGTCCTTGTCCAGCAGCGCCCCCACCGGGCACAGGTCGATCACGTTCGCCGACAGGTCGTTGTCCAGCGCCTCCCCCGGGAAGACGTCGATCTGGCTCTTGTTCCCCCGCCCGTCGATCATCAGCTCCGCCGTCTCGGGCCACTCCCGCGCAAAGCGCACGCACCGCGTGCACATGATGCACCGGTCCGAGTAGATGTAGACGTGCGGCCCCAGGTCCTTCTTCGCCTGCTTGACCTTCGTCTCCTCAAACCGGCTCACCGCACGCCCGTACTTGTACGAGTAGTCCTGCAGGAAGCACTCCCCCGCCTGGTCGCACACCGGGCAGTCCAGCGGGTGGTTGATCAGCAAAAACTCCATCACCGCCTTCTGGTTCGCCACCGCACGCGGGCTGTTCGTGTAGACGACGAGCCCGTCGGCGCAGGGCGTCGCGCACGTCGGCTGCAGCTTGCCGCCCATCTGCGGCTCCAGCTTGTTGTTGTTCCGCGGGTTGGGCGCCCAGATCTCCGCCAGGCAGATCCGGCACTGCGCCGGCACGCTCAGCCCGTCGTGGTAGCAGTACTGAGGAATCTCCGGCCCCTGCCCCGCCTCGAACACGCGGTTCGCCGCCTGGAGAATCGTCTCCCCCGGCGTGAAAGAAACCGTCGTGCCGTTGATCGTGATGCTCGGCATCGCCCTGTCCTGTCTGCTCGATCGACCCGCCCCGCCGCACCCTTCCCGCCGGCCCGCACCCGCGAACCGACGCCCAACGCCGTCCTGTGCGGCAGGAACCATTCCCACCCCGCCGTCGCTTCGCCCCCCGGGCGCGGCCGGATGATAGTCGGAACCCCCGCCCCCCTCCCCCCACCCGAAGCCCGCAGGCGCCCCCGGCCGGCGACCCGACCCGGGCCCGCCCCCAGCCCGCCCCCAGTCTGGCCCCGGTCCGGGTCAGCTCCCCAGCAGCCGCACCGTCAGCGTGCTCGTCGCCTCGTAGGTCACCACAACGGGGCCCGAACCGCGCAGCTTCAGCATGCTCTGCGAGTCCGTCCCGCGCAGCATCCCCCGGCCCGCGTCCCACTCGATCGATTCCTTGAACGCGAACCCGTCCACCCGCACCGCGCCAAACCCCTTCGCGGGTGCCCCCGGCACGCACTTGTCCCCGGTCAGCGCCAGCGTCACCACGTCGCCGGCCCCGGGCCGCAGCGTGGCCTTCGTTGAGATCGTCACCTCGCCCAGCGGGTCCACGTCCTGCTTCACCGCCGGCTCGGCCCACGAGTCGCCCGCCGGCGCTTCGGCCCGCGCCTCGCTGGGCCTGAAGTACGGCTGGAGCGACTCGCGCACCCCCTCCGCCGAGGCGAACCGCCCCAGCATCGGGTCGCGGGCCAGGTCGCCCAGCCCGTCCAGGCCCGACACGCTCTCGATCAGCCCGTCGGGCCGGAGCCGCACTACGGGCCGCGCGGCGAGCACCCGGCGGCAGTCGGCCTCGCGCGGGTGCTTGGCCATGCTCGCCGTGTCGATCACCAAAAACGCCGAGCCGAACTCCGTCGCGTTCACCGCGACCCGCTCCACTGCGACGCGCACGGATCGCCCATCGCCCTCGGGCGTGAGCGTGAGCCACACCTGCATGTCCTGCGTGCCGTCGCGCCCCTCCGCCGCGGCGTTGGGCAGCGCGTAGCGGTACTGCGACCGCGCGACCTCGTGGTAGCGCAGCGTCCGCCCCACCGGGGCCGAGAACCGCAGCGGCACCGGCGCCGCCGACTCCGCCGCGCCCAGGGCCGCCGAAGTTGCCATCGCCGCAGCGACCGTCGCCGGGCGCCCATCGCCCGCCTGCGCCGCGATCCCGAGCGCCGCGCACGCCGCCGCACCCGCCGCCACCCGCGCCCGCCGCAGCCCCCGCATCACCGGATCACCACACACGCCCATCGCCACACACCTCCGCCGCCGCCCACACGACCCCGAACACCCGGAAAAACCCGACAGGCCCCATTCGCGGGCCTCGCCGCAGGCCTCTGCGCGGGCCCGATCTTGGGCCCAGCGACGCCCACCCCGCCGCGCCCCCGCCGATGGTATCGGGCGGAGCCCGCAGCGCCGCGGGACCATGCGCGGCGAGCCGCATCGCCAGCCAACGGCGCGCGCCATTCGTTCGTGTCATTCGCCGAGATCAATCGGCGCGATCGTCGCCCGCGGCGATTTCCGGGCTTTTTTCGCCCCCCCGCGTGAGGCCGGGGCCCGCGCCGCGTTCCGCTTCGTTTGCGGCCCCCGCTCGGCGAGCAGCGCGGCGGTGAAGGTCTTGCCCGTCGTCTCGCGGTCCCACAGGTGCGCGGGGCCCCGCTTGGCCTCGTAAAACGCCCAGAGCTCGAACCAATAGCTGCGGAACCTGTGCGCGCCGAACGGCGCATAGTGCTCGGCGAGCCGCTTCATCAGCGCCCGCTCCTCGCCCTCCATGCCCAGCACCGTGCGCGCGTGCCGCACGGACTCGCTGTCCAGCGCGAGCCGGCTGTACCGCCCGAGCAACTGCATGATGTTCCCCGCCGCGTAGGGCCCGATGCCCGGCAGCGTGAGCAGGAACCGGAAGACCTCGTCGTCGCTCGCCGCGCCGCTCGTCAGCCAGGCCTCGTCGATCTCGCCGCGCACGAACAGCCGCGCGAGGTCGATCAGCCGCTGGTCCCGATACCCCACGCCGCAGCGGGCCCGCAGGGTGCCCGCCCGTGTGCGCGCGATCTTCTCCGCCGTCGGGAAGCAGCGCAGGCCCGACGGCGTGCGCGCGCCCAGCACCTCGCACATCCGACGGTTCATGCCGATGGTGCTGGGCCAGGCGACGTTGCAGCTCGTCACCGTCTTCACCACGTCTTCAAAGAGCGAGGGGCTGCGGAAGAGCCGCCCGCGGCCCGCGTCGCGCCACCGCGCGTCCGCCGCGAAGAAGCCGGCCAGATCCTCCGCCGACTCATCAAGCCGCAGCATGCGGGAAAGGCAGCCGCGCAGCTCCGCCCGATCACCCGCGTCGAGCGCGCGGTCGGCGGTGATGCGCAGCGCGCCGCCCGGGGCCGCGGCCTGCTCGCCCCGCGGCGTCGCCTGGCGCACCACGCACGCCACCGGCCCGCCCCGCAGGTGCAGCGCCCGCGTGAGCGACTGGCTCGCGACGTCCCAGTGGTTCGGCGCCAACAGAAAGTACCCGTACGAGCAGACGTCGCGGGCGAGCACAAAGTCTGAGGGCGGCGTGAGGCGCACGGCGGGGCCAGCGTAGCGGATCACGAGGCCCCGGCGTTCAACCGCCGCCGACACGCCGGGCCTCGGCCAACAGCCTGGATTGTGCGCGACGGGCAGGATCGCGGCCGACAGGCAAGACCGCACCGGACACCCCGGTATGATCGGCCCGTTGCACCCCGGCGCGGCCGTTGCGCGTCCTTTCCGCGGAGCCCCCATGAGCCTCATCGTCACCGGCACCATCGGCATCGACACCATCTACACGCCCGACGGCCAGCACCGCGACGCCGTCCTCGGGGGCTCGTGCGCCTACTTCGCCGCGGCCGCGAGCCAGTACGGCCCGGTGCGGCTCGTCTCCGTCGTGGGCGAGGACTTCCCGGCCGAGTTCCGCGGCACCTTCAACCACTTCCCCAACATCGACCTCGCCGGCCTCGAGACGCGCAAGGGCTCGAAAACCTTCCGCTGGGGCGGGAAGTACCTGAAGAACATGGACGAGCGCGAGACGCTCTTCACCGAGCTGGGCGTGCTCGAAGAAAAGCCCGCGACCATCCCCGAGAAGTTCCGCGACAGCGGGTACGTCTTCCTCGCGAACATGCACCCGGCGCTGCAGGCGGGCTTCCTGCCGCACCTGCCCGCGCGCCGCCTCACCGTCGCCGACACGATGAACCTGTGGATCGACATCGCCAACGCCGACCTGCGGAAGCTGCTGCCGCAGGTCGACGGGCTCGTGCTGAACTACGAGGAAGCCGAGCAGTTCACCGGGAAGCGCAACCCCGTCACCGCGGGCCGGCACATCCTGGACATGGGGCCGAAGTTCGTCGTCATCAAGAAGGGCGAGCACGGCTCGGTGCTCGTGCACCGCGAGGGGCTGTGCGCCCTGCCCGCGTACCCCGCCGAGAAGGTGATCGACCCCACCGGCGCGGGCGATACCTTCGCCGGCGGCATGATGGCCCAGATCGCCAAGACGGGCGACTTCTCCTTTGACGGCATCCGCCGCGCGATGGCGCACGGCACCATCATCGCCAGCTTCACCATCGAGACCTTCAGCCTCGAACGCCTCAGCGAGATGACGCCCGGGCGCATCGCCCAGCGGTACGACGAGTACGCCCGCATGGTCCGGCTGTAAGCCGCCGCGCCGGTGCCGACGGGGGCCAGCGCGGAAGGGGGCCCGTGCGCCGGTGGCCCCGGCACGCCCCGACAACGCCCATCGCCCGCATAGCCTGCGGGCGATGCCCACGCCGCGCGACGACTATCTCACGCCCTACCGCGAGGCCGTCGCGTCGCTGGGGCCGAGCTTTGAGGCGCTGCTGTGGCGCAACGCCGACATGCAGCGCACGCGCTTCGACGTGCTGGCCGACCTGCTCGACCTCACCGCCGAGCCCGCGGGCCGCGTGGTGGTGGACCTGGGCGCGGGGCTCGCCGACCTGGCGCTGCGGCTGAAGGAACGGGGCCTGAGGCCGGCGGGCTACCTGGGCGTGGAAGCCGTGCCCGAGCTGCGGGCGCAGGCCGCCGCGCGGCTCGCCGAGGCGGGGCTGCCGGCGTGGTGCGCGTGCGAGATGCTGGACGCCGACTTCGCCGCCGACGCGGCGCTGTTTGACCGGCTCGTCGCGGAGCGTTCGGCGTCGGCGTTTGTCTTCAGCGGCTCGCTGAACACCTTCCGCCAGCGCGACGCCGAGCGCGTGCTCGACCGCGCGTGGGACGCCGCCCTCCGCGTGCCCGGCCACGCGGGGCGGCTCGCGTTCAACTTTTTGAGCGACCGGGCCCCGCGGGCCGCGCGGCGGAAGTCGCTGGGCCCCGCGAGCCGGTTCGACACGCTGCGCATGGTGGCGTGGGCCCTGGACCGCACGCCGCTGGTCACCCTCCGCACCGACTACCTCAACGGCCACGACGCGACGATCGCGATGCGCCCCGCGACGCCGCGCGAGACCGGATGAGCAACGCCTAACCCAACCGGACTACACTCGGGTATGCGACACGCGGTGCTGTACCAAGACGAGAACGGTGATTGGGTGGCCGAAGTGCCGTCGCTTCCCGGATGTGTCTCGGGTGGCTCTACAAAGTCGGAAGCGCTCGCAAACATTGCCGAGGCCGCTGAGCTCCTCGAAGAGGTCATGCGCGAGAACGGCGACGTTGTTCCCCAAGAGGTGACGGCTCCAGAGGTGATGCTCTTGGAGTAGGTTTTTATTCGGTAACTTTCCCGATCTGCGGCGTTGCGCGCTGTTTGCAGAGTGATCATTTTTGATGGGTATCTTGAAACATACGACGTTATGGCTTTGATTTGGGCATGACTGTCGAAGTTGGCCGGAATCAGCGATGGCTTCCCGAGGACGAAGCGCCGGGGCAGTTCATCCTCCTGCCGAAGCGCTTGCCCAAATCACTCCACGCTCTCGGAATTCAGCCGCACCACCTATGGCTGATCCTCGCGCTTCAGGTTGAGCGATACTCGGATCGAGCCCCACGGTGGTATTGGGCGGAACTCGCGGCGTTCGTCGGCCGACGCGAGGTCACCGTTCGAAGGTGGGCGTACGAACTCCGCGAACTGGGGTTGCTCGGCATCCGCCGCCGTAGGTCAACCGAGGACGACGTCTTCGGCGATGACCCGATCGCCGCCAACCAGCGCAACGAGTTTGACCTTGAGCCATTCTTGATCCGGATGCGGCAGCTCGGGAGTCAACGATCGTGAGCCCAGCCCTCCCACGACTGAGCGGTACGCAGATCATCTCCATCCTCGCTCGGGCTGGCTTCGAGCATGTCCGCACAAGGGGGAGCCACGCCATCCTCCGCGGGACGTCCGGCGAGCGCGGCTATGTAGTCGTTGTTCTCACATCAGAAGTTCCCGCGGGAACGCTTCGAGCGGTCATTCGCCAAGCGGGGCTCACGCGAGAGCAGTTCTTGGATCTTCTCCATTAGCATCAGACGCGTCGTTCTCGCACGCCGGCCTGCGCCCGCACCCCCCGCTACCATCCGCCAACCATGGCACGCATCATCGTCTTCCAGCACGGGCCGAACCAGACGCCGGGCCGCCTCGGCCTCACCCTCCGGGACCACGGCTTCAAGCTCGACATCCGCCGGCCCGACCTGCCCGCGGCCCAGGGCGGGGGCACCGCCGCCGTCCCGCGCGACCTCGACGACGTGCACGGCGTCATCAGCCTCGGCGGCCTGCAAAACGTCACCGACAACCTCCCCTGGCTCAACGCCGAGATCAACTTCCTCCGCGCCGCGCACGAGGCCCAGCTCCCCGTCGTCGGCATCTGCCTGGGCCACCAGGCGATCGCCAAAGCCCTCGGCGGCGAGGTCGGGCCCATGGACGCCCCGGAGTTCGGCTTCTGCCCCGTGAGCCTCACCGTGCCGGCCCACACCGACCGCATCTTCGCCGGCGTCCGCTGGGACACGCACCAGTTCCAGAGCCACGGCCAGGAGGTCAAGGCCCTGCCCCCCGGCGCGACCCTCCTCGCCACCAGCAAGGCCTGCAAGGTCCAGGCCTTCACCGCGGGCCTGCGCACCTACGGCTTCCAGTACCACTTCGAGGCCGACCGCGCCGCCATCGGCACCTTCCTCAGCGAGTCCAGCGAAACCTGCGCCCGCGCCGGCTGCTCGGCCGACCAGATCAGCGCCCAGTGCGACAAGCACTATGACGTCTTCGCCCGACTCGCCGACCGCCTCTGCGTGAACATCGCCGCCTTCGCCTTCACCGCCGAAGAACTGCTGAAGGCCTGACCATGACCCGCGTCGCCCGGCCGGTGGGAATGACCCCCTTCCGACGGCTCGTCGTGGGCGTCTCCCTCTGCCTCGCCCTCGGCGGCGCCACGCTCACCACGGCGAACATCTACAACCTCATCAACCGCCGCCAGCCCCGCACCGCCCGCACCCTCTCCGAGATCTTCCAGCCCGGCACGGGCTACCGCTCGGTCGCCGCGTCGGTGGTCGTCACCTACATCGGCTTCCACTTCCTGATCTTCACGCACAACACCGCGCACGTCCGCCGCCGCCGAAGCCGGGCGAAGTAGCCCGCGTCCCCCCCCCCGGCCCCGACCCCGGCCCCGCGCCGCCCGGTCTCGCGTGGCGGTTTACGCCTTCCCCGCTTCCTTCGCCCAGCTGTCTTTCAGAGTCACCGTGCGGTTGAAGACGGGCCGGCCGAGCCGCGCCGTCTCGGGCCCGTCCACGCAGAAGTAGCCGAGCCGCTCGAACTGGAACCGCTCGATGCCGTCGGCCCACACGCCCGTGCCCGCCGCGCGCTCGGCGTCGCTGGTGCGCCACTCGGGCTCGATCACCGCGTGCTCCAGCACGCTGAGCGAGTCGGGGTTCAGATCATCGATGTGGTTGCCCGTCGCCTTGCCGGGGCGCTCCACCTTGTAAAGCCGGTCAAACAGCCGCACGCTCACCGGCACGCCCAGCGTCGCGTCGACCCAGTGGATCGTTCCCTTCACCTTCCGCACCTTGCCGTCGGCGTCCGGCGGCGGGCTGTCGCCCCCCTTGGTCTGCGGGTCGTACGTGCAGCGCAGCTCCACCACCTCGCCCGCGGCGTTCTTCACCACCTCGCGGCACGTCACCCAATAGCCATAACGGAGCCGCACCTCCTGCCCCGGCGCAAGCCGGAACCACCCCTTCACCGGCGTCTCCATGAAGTCGTCGCGCTCCACGAGCAGCGTCTTGCCGAATGGAACGCGCCGCTGCCCCGCCGCCTCGCTCTCGGGGTTGTTCACCGCCGTGAGCCACTCCGTGCGGCCCCCGTCGCCCCCGTCGGACCAGTTCGTGATGGTCAGCTTCAGCGGGTTCAGCACCGCCATCCGCCGCGGGGCCCGCTTGTTCAGGTCTTCCCGGGCCGCGTTCTCGGCCCGGCCGAAGTCGACGATGCCGTTGAACTTCGTCGCCCCGTCCTCCATCACCAGCGCCCGCACCGCCTCGGCCGTGTAGCCGCGCCGGCGGAAGCCGCTGACGGTGATCATCCGCGGGTCGTCCCACCCGCTCACCAGGCCCTGCTTCACGAGCTCCAGCAGGTACCGCTTGCTCGTCACGACATAGTTCAGCGTGAACCGCGCAAACTCCGTCTGCTGCGGGTGGTGGATCGGCATCCCCCACCGGCTGCCGGGGCCGCGGTCCTTGTTCACCGCGTCGATGAACCAGTCGTACAGCGGCCTGTGGTTCTCAAACTCCAGCGTGCAGATGCTGTTCGTGATGCCCTCGATCGAGTCCTCAAAGCCGTGCGCCCAGTCGTACATCGGGTAGATGCACCACGCGCCGCCCGTGCGATGGTGCTCGGCGTGCAGGATGCGGTACATCACCGGGTCCCGCAGGTTCATGTTCGGGCTGGCCATGTCGATCTTGGCGCGCAGCACGCGCGAGCCGTCGGGGAACTCGCCCTTCCGCATCCGCCGGAACAGGTCGAGGTTCTCCGCCGCCGAGCGCTCGCGGAACGGGCTGGGCCTGCCCGCCTCCGTCACGCCGCCGCGCATTTTGCTGATTTCTTCCGCCGTCTGGTCGTCGACGTAGGCAAGGCCCTTCTGGATGAGTTCCTCGGCCCAGTCGTACATCTGCTGAAAGTAGTCCGACGCGTACTTCACCCCGGCGTAGAACGCGGGCTCGCCGGGCTTCGCGCCGTCCGCCATGCCGGGCCAGCGCGCGCCCAGCCACCGCACGTCCGTCAGGATCGAGTCGACGTACTCCTGCTCTTCCTTCACCGGGTTGGTGTCGTCGAAGCGCACGAAGAACCGCCCGCCGTACTCCTGCGCAAGCCCGAAGTTCAGCGAGATGCTCTTCGCGTGGCCGATGTGCAGGTAGCCGTTCGGCTCCGGCGGGAAGCGCGTGGTGACAACGCCCCGCTCCCCCGGCGGGCCCCAACGCCCCTCCGCGATGTGCTGGTCGATCAACTGCTGAATGAAGTGCCGGGGACGCTCGTCAGCCATGGCGGGAATGTAGCCGCTGGAGGGCACGAGGGAATGGGGAATGGGGCATGGGCAATGGCAAGGGGCAGTGGGCAATGGGCAGTGGGGAATGGGCAGTGGGGAATGGGCAATGGGGCAGAGCAAGGCACGGGCACTCGGCGCGAGGCGAACGGCCATCAGCAGGCAAGGCACCACGCCGCCTCCCCCCACGGCCCCTTGCCCTTTCGCCATTGCCTATTGCCTATTGCCCATTCCCCATTCCCCATTCCCCCTCCCCCTCACCCTCACCCCCCCGTCTTCTCCACAAACCACGCCCACACGCCGCTCTTCCGGTAC
Source organism: uncultured Phycisphaeraceae bacterium (assembly GCA_964496975.1). Classification (GTDB taxonomy): domain Bacteria; phylum Planctomycetota; class Phycisphaerae; order Phycisphaerales; family UBA1924; genus CAZCBN01. The sequence continues at coordinate 12,122 of CAZCBN010000029.1, read as the reverse complement.
GTGCTGTCCCACGAGTTGTGGTTGTCCTCGGGGAAGATCACCAGCTCGCTCTCCACCCCCGCTGCCTGCAGGATCTGATGAAAACGCTCCGACTGCGACGCCGGCACCACGTCGTCCCGCCCGCCGTGGAAGATCTTCACCGGCACGCCCGCAAACGCCGCGGCGAGCCCGGCCGTCTCCTCGGCCGTCGGCGGCGCAAACGGGTTCACCCGCTCCCCGTTCCGCCACACCGGCATGATGTACCCGCACACCGGCGCCGCCGCCGCGAACCGACCCGGGTGCCGCGCCGCGATCTGGATCGTCCCGTGCCCCCCCTGGCTCAGCCCGGTGATCGCGACGCGCTTCGCGTCCACGTTGTGCTCGGCGATCATCCGGTCCAGCATCGCCATCACCGCGGCGTCGTGGTCCTCCCACTCGCTCTCGCCCGTCGGCTTCTGCGGCATCAGCACGACAAAGGGCCAGCGGTCCGCGTCCCACACCAGCGCCGGCCCCAGCCCCACGCCCAGGTGCTTCGACCCGTCGACCCCGCACTCCCCGCGCCCGTGCAAGAACACCAGCCCCCGCGCCGGCACCGACGCATCCAGCCCCCGCGGCCGGTACACGACGTACCGATACGTCGTGCCCCCCATCGACAACTCATGAAACACAAAACCCTCGGCCGGCGCATCGTCAGCCACGCCGACCACCCGATCGACCACCGAGTCGGTACGCGAGTCGCCCGTCGCCTCCGCCTCCGTCGTCCCCCCCGCGCACGCCACGCCGGCGCACGCCGCCACCGCCCCGACCACCCCGGCGACCCGACCCCAAAGACCGCCCCGGCCCGTGCGCGTGTTGCTCATGCCGCCATGCTACCGCGGCTCGCCCTCAGCGACGCTCCCCCTCCGGGTGCACCAGCACAATCTTGCCCACCACGCCCCCCGACTCCAGCAGCGCGTGCGCCTCCCCGACCTCGTCAAACGTGAACCGCCGCCCGTGCAGCACGGGCCGCACCTTGCCCGTGTCCACCAGCCCCGCCAACTCCCGCAGCATCTCCCCGTGCCGCTCCAGCCCCTCGCCCGTCAGCAGCGGCACCGGCATGAACACGACATGGATCGATAGCCCCCGCCCGTGCGCCGCCGACAGGTCGATCTTCCCCCGCGCCTGGATCGTCACCACGCTCCCGTTCATCCGCGTCACCGGGAAGGCCGCCTCAAGGCTCGACCCGCCCACCGTGTCAAACACCACGTCAAACCCGCCCCGCGTCAGCCGCTTCGCCGCCGCCGCCGCGGCCTCGGGCGTGTGATCGATCGCCTCGTCGGCCCCCAGCCGCACGCACAGCGCCCGCTTCTCATCGCTCGACGCCGTCGCCACCACGCGGGCCCCCGCCGCCTTGAGCATCTGCACCGCGACGTGCCCCACGCCCCCCGTCCCGCCGCGCACGAGCACCGTCTCCCCCGCGCGCACGGGCCGCTTCCAAAGCCCCTCGGCCACCGTCAGCCCCACCAGCGGCAGCGCCGCCGCCTCAGCCAGAGACACCTTCGTCGGCGCCCGCGCCAGCAGCCGCGCATCGGCCGACACCGCGTCCGCCAGCACGCCCTGCGTCGGCCCCATCCCGCCCACGCAGCCGAACACCCGATCCCCCGGCGAGAACCCGCTCACCCCCGGCCCCACCGCCTCCACCACACCCGACACGTCGCTGTGCAACACCGCCGGGAACGCCGGCGACATCGCCCCCGCCGCGCCCGAGCGAATCTTCGCGTCCACCGGGTTCACGCTGCTCGCCGCCACCCGCACCACCACCCGCCCCGGCCCCGCCGCCGGCGTCTCCCGCTCGGCGCGAAAGAACACCTCCGGCCCGCCGAACCGGTCGATCACCCACGCACGCATCGCATCACCTCCGCGCATCGCCGGGCGCCGGGCGTGCGAGCGGTCGCACGCCCGGCCCGCACCGCCTCCGATTTACACCACGTCCGCCAGCGCCGGGTAGTCGGTGTACCCCTTCTCCGTGCCGCCGTAAAAGCTGGCCTGGTCCCACTCGTTGTAAGGCCCGCCCCGCGCGATCCGCGTCGGCAGGTCCGGGTTGCTGATGAACAGCTTGCCGAACGCGATCGCGTCCGCCTGCCCGTGCTCCACGCGGCGCGCCGCCTCCTCGGGCGTGAGCGCCCCGTTGCCAATGTACGCCTGCCCGCCCGCCCGGCGGAACTTCTCCCGCACCGTCGAGAACACCGCCTCCGCCTCCGCCGTCCGGTCCGCCGGCGTCATCGCCTCCACCGCGTGCAGGTACGCGAGGCCCAGCGCCCCGAGCCGCTCCGCGAGCCGCCCGAACGTCGCCGCCGGGTCGCGGTCGCTCATCCCGTTGAACGCGCCGAGCGGGCTCACGCGGTACCCCACGCGCCCCGCCCCCCACACGCCCACCACGGCCTGCGCCACCTCCACGCCGAAGCGCGTCCGGTTCTCCACGCTCCCGCCGTACGCGTCGGTGCGGTGGTTCGTCCCGTCGCGCGTGAACTGGTCGATGAGGTAGCCGTTCGCGCCGTGGATCTCCACACCGTCAAACCCCGCCTCCTTCGCCCGCTCCGCCGCGCGGCGATAGTCCGCCACAATCTGCGGGATCTCCTCCGTCCGCAGCGCCCGCGGCTCGGACAGCTCCACCATCCCCGACTCCGCGCTCGTGTACGTCTTCCCCGGCCCGCGGATCGCCGACGGCGCCACCGGCGCCACGCCCCCCGGCTGCAGCGCCGTGTGGCTCACCCGCCCCACGTGCCACAGCTGCAGCACGATCCGCCCGCCCCGCGCGTGCACGGCCCGCGTCACGCCGCGCCACCCCGCCACGTGCTCATCGCTGTAAATCCCCGGCGTGAACGCGTACCCCTTCCCCTGCGGGCTGATCTGCGTCGCCTCCGCGATCAGCAGCCCCGCCGACGCACGCTGCGCGTAGTACCGCGCGTTCACCTCCTGAGGCACATCCCCGGGCTGGCGAGACCGCGACCGCGTCAGCGGCGCCATCAACACCCGGTTCGGCAACCGAAGATCACCCATCGACACCGGCGACAGCAACGCATCAAGACCCATCGCACAGCTCCCTTGTCCCGCTCCCCGTTCCCCCACGGCCCGCACACAACGCAACGCCGCGGCAACAACACGCCGCGACCCCGGGCCGACGCCCCGAACAACCACGCCACAAGACCGCTTGTTCCACCCCGCCCCCAGACCCCCACACTGAAACCGCTCCCACCCACATCGCGTCCACGTCACGCCCTCAGCCATCGAGCGCCGACAAAAAGTCCGCCACCACGTCCGCCGCGTCCTCAATCCCCACCGACACCCGCAGCAGGTTCTCCGGGCACCGCGTCGCCGCGCCCTCGATCGACGCGCGGTGCTCCACCAGCGTCTCCACCCCGCCCAGGCTCGTCGCCCGCGTCGCCACCCGCAGCCGCGCCGCGACGGCCATCGCCTCCGCCCGCCCGCCCCGCACACAAAAACTCAGCAGCCCCCCGCCCCCCGACATCTGCCGCCGCGCGACCGCGTGCCCCGGGTGCCCCGGAAGCCACGCGTAGTTCACCCGCTCCACCCGCGGATGACGCTGCAGCGCCTCCGCCAGCGCCAGCGCGCCCTCGCCGTGCGCCCGCATCCGCAGCGCCAGCGTCCGCATCCCACGCAACGTGAGCCAGCAATCAAACGGCGACGGCACGCCCCCGCCCAGGTTCTGCGCCTCCCACACCCGCGCGAAGAACCCATCCGCCTCCTTCGCGATCACCGCCCCGCCCAGCACGTCGCTGTGCCCGCCGAAATACTTCGTCGTCGAGTACATCACCAGGTCCGCGCCGAGCTCAAACGGCCTCTGGATCAGCGGGAACGCCGTGTTGTCCACCACCAGCACCGCGCCCGCCGCGTGCGCCATCGCCGCCACCGCGGGCACGTCCACCACCGCCATCATCGGGTTGCTGGGCGTCTCCACCCACACCACGCTCGCCCGCGCGCCGATCGCGGCCCGCGTCGCGTCAAGGTCGGTCATGTCGACAAACACCACCTCGATGCCCCACCGCGACACCATCGCCCGAAGCTGCGACGCCGTCCCCCAATACCCGTCCAGCGGCGCCACCACCCGGTCCCCCGCGCGCAGCGCCTGGTGCACCGCCGCCGCCGCCGCGAGCCCCGACCCAAACGCCGCGCACGCCGCCCGGCTCCCCGCCCCGCCCTCCACCTCGCACAGCCCGCGTTCGAGCAGCGCCCGCGTGGGGTTGTTGGACCGCGCGTACGTGTACCCGCGCGAAAACCCGCCGTCCGCGTCGCGCTCAAACGTGGTCGACAGACAGATCGAGGGCGCCACCGCCCCCGTCCCCGCTTCCACCAACCCCCCCGCGTGCACGCACCGCGTCGAAGGCCCGACCGCCGCGTGCGAAGGCCCCCCGCCCTGACCTGTCCATCCACGCTCGCTGTCCAAGGTCACGCCCCCACCCAAACCACCGACTTGTGCGCCCACGTGGGCCCCACCGCTAATCTAGCGCCATGAACGGGTGGAACGTGCTGGCGTGGACGCTCGGCGTCCTGGGCGGTGTCGGCGTGCTGGTCGCGTGGCTTCAGGACCAAAGCCGGGGCCGTCGCCGCTGCCCGCGGTGCTGGTACAGCATGGCGAGCGTGCCCGGCCTGCAATGCCCCGAGTGCGGCCGCACCGCCAAGCACGAGGGCCGCCTCTGGAAAACCCGCCGCCGAAAGGGCCTCGCCGCCCTCTTCGCCGTGCTGTGCGCCTCCGGCTTCGCCACGCACTGGGCCGCCAAGTCCGCCAAGGCCGGCTGGCCCACCGTCGCCCCGGCGTGGTTCCTCGCGATGAACTACGCCGCGCTGGATGACTGGGGCCAGGCGTGGGTCGACGAGCCGTTGATGCGGTTTCGAGCAGACTCTCCCCGGCACGCTCCGAGCATTGGCCTCCTCAACGGCGCATACCGCGTCCTCATACACCCGAACAGTGACCCCGACGACCGAGTCCGCGCATCTGAGTTTCTCATGCTTGTCGACTTCCGGTCTCGTACTCGTCGCCACGGCGGCACCTTTGATCGACTGGACATGCTCTCCACCAAGCCAGAACGACTCCCGCGTGCGATCGCCGCGCTCCTGGAGAGCGGCACGACGCGCGAAGTCGCATGCGCGACGGACTTCTTCCAACTCCTCCTGGCGACCAATCCCGATCTGGCCCGCGACATCGCGCCCAAAGTCGTGTCCGTCCTCGCAAACCCGGACCAGCTCGCACGCGAGCTTATCTACCGCGCGTTCAGAGATATCTTCGAAGCAGATTTCTTCGCCGAAGCTCAACGGGAAGCCGATCACGACACATGGTGCGAGCCCTGCGAGTCCCTGCAAAGCCTCCCCAAAGAGCAACAGCTTTCGGCCGTTCTCGACCTGCTCCAACACCCGGCGCCCGGTGTGCGCACGCCCGCGGTGCTGACGGCAGCGCTCCTTGACTCCGCGCACTTCCGCGAGGCCAATCTCGGCGAAGCCGCGATGCACGACCGCGATCCGTTCGTGAGGACCGCCGGACTGGCCGCAACGCTCTTCACCGCTGAGTCGGAAGACAAGAAGTCGAGCGTCTTGCTCGGCGTCATGTCCGGCGATGATCTCTCGCTGCGCCTCGCCGCCATCCAGTGGCTTTGTCCAATCGTTGGCGGAGCAAAGCCGCTGCCCCCGGAACTGAGACCGGGCGTGATGCAGACAATATGCCTCGCCGCGAACAACGCTGGAGCACGACGCGCCATCAGCGCGGCCAAGACGCTGCTGCGCACCGCCGGCACCACAGTTGATGATGTCTTTCCGATCGCGAGGGAATCGCTGAACGCGTGGCCGCAAGAGAACGCCGTCGTGGTCCTCGGCGTGCTCGGCTCTCTCAGGGGCGACTCTGCCGAACTCGCCGACTGGGTCGCCGTTCGATTGGCCGCCGAAACCGACGCCAACCGCTTTGCGGCATTGACGGCCGCGGCCGGCGTCAATGGCAAGGCAACACCAACACTCGTCAACAACGTGATCCGCGAGCTCGAATCCCCGGACGTGCCGGAAGCCATTCACCGGGCGACACACCTGATCAATGTTCTAGCCAAAATTCGTCCCGCGCCGATCGAAGCACTCCCGGTGCTGGAAACATACCTCGGAAGCCAAGACCGCGATCTTCAACGCGTCGCGGAACATGCTATCGACTCGATCAAGGACGGCGAACGCTCGTTCGACGCCCCTCACCCTGATAGCCCCTGAGCCTCAACCGTCCGCACGTGGACCAAGCCGACGCGAGGATGTGGGCGGCTCGCGGCCTTTCCCTCGTCGCGCAGACCCGTCGTCAGCCCCCCAACCCTCAATGCCGGCGCGGCTTCCTGCGCCTTCCTCCCCCTACCCCACCGCCAACCCCACCATCATCTCCACCCCCACCCGGATCGCCTCGTCATTGAAATCAAACTCCGGCTGGTGAAGCTGCGGCACGCCGCGCGGGTCCACGCCCTTCGGCGTCAGGCCGATCAGATAAAAACACGCCGGCACCACCTGCCCGTAATAGCTGAAGTCCTCGCCCCCGAGGAACGGATCGGGGATCCGCTTCGCGTTCCCCGACCCCACCACCTCCTCGGCCGTCCGCAGCACCCGCGCCGCCTCCGCCGCGTCGTTCACCGTCATCGGGTACCCCGGCTGCCAGTCCAGCACCGCCTCGCACCCGTACGCCCCGGCCGCCTGTGTCACGATCTCGCGGAGCCGCCGCGCCGCCGTCTCGCGCGTCGCGGCCCGCAGCGTGCGCACGGTGCCGGTCAGCTTCACCTCGCGCGGGATGATGTTGTTCGCCGTCCCGCCGTGCACCGTCCCCACCGTGCACACGAGCGAGTCCACCGGGTCCGCCGTCCGGCTCGCGAGCGTCTGCAGCGCCTGGATCACCCCCGCCGCCGCCACCACCGGGTCTCGACCCAGGTGAGGCATCGCCGCGTGCGCCTGCTCGCCCCGCACGATCACCTCAAAGTCATCCGTCGCCGCCAGCAGCGGCCCCACCCGCGTCCCCACCTCGCCCAGCGCCATCATGGGCCACCCGTGCAGCCCGTACACGCGCGACACCGCCGGCCCCAGCCCCCCGCCCGCGGCGCCCGCGAGCGCCCCGTCCCGCACCATCTTCTCCCCGCCCGCGCCGCCCTCCTCCGCCGGCTGAAAGATGAACGTCACCGGGTTAGGCCGCCGCGGCAGACGCGACAGCACCCGCGCCGCCCCCAGCAAAATCGCCGTGTGCCCATCATGCCCGCACGCGTGCATCACCCCGGCCGTGCGCGACGCATACGCCTTGCCCGTCTGCTCCGCGATCGGCAGCGCGTCCATGTCCGCCCGAAGCGCCACCGCGCCCCCCGCACCCGAACCCGCCCCCTCCGTCGCCGGCAGGTGCGCCAGCACCCCCGTGCCCTTCCCCGGCTCAATCCCGCCGAGCCCCGCCTTGTACGCGATGCCGAGCGCCGCGAGCTCGCGCTGCACGCGGGCGCTTGTCTCGTGCTCCTGGTGGCCCAGCTCGGGCCGCGCGTGCAGCTCCCGCCGCAGCGCGACCAGCCCCGGCACCTCCGCCTCAACAAGCCCCCGCACCGACGCCGTCACACCCACCATCACACACCTCGCAAACAAACCACCAGAGTCGAGCCGCCCCATCCTTCCCCGCCGTCACACCGCTGGAAAGGCGAACGCGAAGGACGCGAAGGCCGAACGCGGAGAACGCGGAGAAAACCAGATGCCATGGGTCCGAACCCAAACCATGGCGACCACGTCGTGAACCCGTCTCTCTCTCCGCGCCCTCCACGTTCCGTTCCCCCTCCGCGCCCTCCGCGTTCGCATCTCTCCCCACCCCTCCGCGGGCTCGGTCTTCACCGCCGCAAGCCCGTCCCCGCCATCTCCACCGCCCGCGGCACCCGCTCCGCCGCGTCAGAGAAGTTCACCAGCAGCGCGTCCGGCACCGCCAACTCGGGAAACTCCGCCGCCACCGTCGGGCTCACCGGCACGTTGCGGCTCTCGCTCTCCGCGATCAGCCGCTCGCACGACTCGCTCAGCAAAAAGTCCACAAGCCGCCGCCCCGCGGCCGGATGAGGCCCGCCCCGCACCAGCCCCACCGTGTTCGGCAGCAGCAAGGGCCCCAGGCTCGGCGGCAACGCCTGCTCGTCCGCCACCTCGTACACAAAGCCGATGGGCCACCCGTTCCGCTGCGCCGCCCACACGTCATCGGTGTCCGTCAGCCCGATGTCGATCTCGCCCTGCCAGATCGCCCGCACCACCGACGCGTTCCCGTCGTACACCCGCGCCCCGCCCGCGCCCAGCTCCCCGATCCACGCGCCGAACGCCGCCTCGCCCCACCGCTGCAGCAGCACCCCCATGTGCCCCCGCGTCGTGCCGAACCGCGGGTCGGCCAGCCCCACACGCCCCGCCCACTCCGCGCTCGCCAGCGCCGCCAGCACCCGCGGCGCCCGCCCCTCGCCCACGCGGTCCGTGCTGTACGCGATCACCCGGGCCCGCTGCGCAAAGCCGTACCACACCACCGCGCCCGACGCGTCCACGCCCCGGAGCCGCCGCGGCCAGCCACCCTCCACCGACGCCTCGGCCGACGCCGACTCGTACGGCTCCAGCACGCCCGCCCCCGCGAGCCGCACCGTGCCGAAGGGCTCGCTGCTCCACCACACGTCGGCCTTGGGCGACGCCGCCTCTTCCAGCAGCCGCTCCACCAGCCCCGTGGTCTTCGTCGCCTCGGTGTCGCCCGCCGCGCGAACGCGCACGCCCGTCGCCGCCTCAAACGCCGCGACGACCTGCTTCAGCAGCGCATCGTCCGCGCTGCTGTACAGCACCACCTCGCCCGCCACCACCGGCGTCGCCGGGCCATCGCCAGCCCCAGATTCCGTTCCAGCGGCCCAAGGCGATGCCGCCGCGTCGCCCGTGTCCGCGGCGCCCGATGCGCCGAAGGCACCGTCCGCGCGGTCGCCCGCGCCACCGCCCGAGCCCGCTTCGGCCGACCCCGACTTGCCGCACCCCGCGAGCGGCCCCAGCATCAGCCCAGCACACGCCAACGCCGCAGCCGCCACGCCCCGCCAACTCGTCCACGCACTCATGCGGTCAGTGTACGGCCCGCATCCTCAGCCGCGACCGGGATCAGAGAAGGCCAGAATCAGACACCGCCCGGCTTCGTCTCCGCCGCGGGCGTCGCGGCCGGGGCCGCAGGGGCCGCCGCCGGCGACTGGCCCTGGGCCCGCCGCTGCAGGCGGCCGAAGTAGTGCCGCACCGCGTCGTGGTACTCCCGCGGCACGCGCATCGTCTCGATCGCCTCGGCCGCCTCCACCTCCGCCGCCGCGGCCGCCTCGCCGAAGGCCTGCTTGCTCTCGCCCACGATCTGCGCGCCGTACACCACGGTCGACGCGATGATCGGCCCGCCCTGGTCCTGCACCGCCGCCTTCTCCTTCGTCAGGATGAAGTCCGACGGGCTCTCCCCGGGCCCCACCTCGCCCTGCCCCTGCCCGGGCCCGCCCGAGCCTCCGCCGGCCTGGTCGCTCCGGCCCTCCAAAAACTGCCCCTGCCCGGCGCCCTCGCCCTCGCCGGGCTGCCCCGCCCCCTGCGCCATGCCCTGCCCGGTGCCCTGCCCCAGCGCCTGCATCTGCGCCGACGCCTCGGCGAGCGCCATCTCCGCCGACTCGACCTCCGCCGCCAGCATCTCCGACGCGCTGAGCTGCTGCGCGAGCTGCTGCCCGCCCTGCCCAGACTGCGAGGGCTGACCGGTCTGGTCACCCCCCTGCTGCCCCGCCTGGCTCTGGTCCGACGCCTGCGCCATCTGCGCCATCGCCTGCGCCATGGCCTGCATCGCCTCGCCCGCGTTGCTCTGCGCCATCGCCGCCTCGAGCAGCTTCTGCTGCTCCGCGGGCGTCATGCCCTGCAACTGGTTCAGCGCCTTCTCCAACTGGCCCGGGTCGGCGGCCAGCTTCTGCGCGTCGGCCGCGTTCAGCCCCGCCGCCTGCAGCTTCTCCGCTAGGTCCTCGCGCTGCCGGCTCAGCTCGGCGAGCTGGTCGCTCAGCGTCTTGAGCTGCTCCTGCGCCGCCTTGCGCTCAGACTCGGGCAGGTCCTCGCTCTTCAGCTTCTGCTCCAGCTTCGCCAGCGCCTGCTTGGCGTCGGCGAAGTTCCCGCGGGAAAGGCTCCGCCCAAACTCCGCCACCGGCCCCTCGCTGGGCGATTCCAGCTTGCGGAGCTGCTCGCGCATCGCCTGGAGCTGCTGGCCTTTTTGCCCCTCGGTCAGCTTCGTCAGCTCGTCGCTCACGCTCGTCAGCTTGCGCAGCGCCTCGCGGCGGACGTCCTCGGCCTTTTTGGGCCGCGCGGCGTTCGCGTCGTTGCCAGCGCCGGCCTGCTCGTCGGGCTCTTCCTTCGCGAACTCCACGCCCGCCTTTTCCAGCATCTCTTCCAGCGTCTTGGTCTTGGCCTCGATCTGGGCCGTCACGACGCGCAGCTCGCGCTCCTCTTCCGCGGCCGCCTGCTTCTTTTCCAGCAGGCCCGTCAGGTCATGCCGGGGGAGGAAGGCCGCCGCGCCGAACAGCGCCGCGAGGCCCACCGGCCACCACACGCCGCGGGGCCGCTCGATCGGCACCGAGTCGCGCAGCACGACGCGCGACGCCCGCTCCCGGGCGGACTCCACCACCGCCCGCGACCAGCCGTCGGGCCGCTGCGACACCAGCATCGCCGTGCTCAGCGTCTCGCGCAGGCCCGCGCGCCGGTCCAGCTCGTCCGCGAGCGCCAGGCCCCGCGGGCGGCCGCGCCACGCCAGCAGCACGCTCGTCAGCAGCCACACGCCCCCGGTCGCCGCGAACACCGGGCCCCAGGCGACGCTCAGCGGCGTCAGCTTCCACGCCGCGAGCGTGAGGACGAGCCCCGCCGCCAGCACCGCCGCCACCCGCGTGGCCCACCGCAGCCAGCCGTTCAGCAGCAGTCGGCGAGCCCCGGCCTTCAGAACACGGTGGATCGGTTCCATGCGTCGCTCCCGAGCGGGGCCCGCGCCCCGGCGATGCCAGCCTTCCTGCCTTCGGTGCCCGCCCGCCGCGGGTTCGCCCGAAAAGCCCCGCCGCCCGCCCAGAGGCGTGCGCACGCGGCCGAACGTTCGGAAGGGTAGTTCGGCGTTTTCGACAGATTCCCGCGCACGGCGAGTCGATCGGCCGCCGCCCCACCCGAACCCAAACCCGAACCCAAACCCGAACCCAGACCAACCAGGGCGATACCGGTCGGAAGCGCCGGGGTTGCGACGTGGGCCGGGTTGCGGTTGGGGCCGGGTTGCGGCGGGGGCCAGATGCCGGCAAGATCGCCCCCACGTGCCCGACGCCGATGCCGCCAGCCGCCCGACTCCGCCGGTTCCCGCCGCCGGGTCGGCCGTCGCCGCGACACCCGGTGGTTTTGCTGGGGTATACCGCCACATTCGGGGGTGGTGGGCCGGCCGGGCGTTGCCACGGTCGCGGTGGCAGCGGGTCGCGACGGGCGTGGCGGTGCGTGACGCGGCGGGGGAATCGGTGCATGTCGGCCTCGCCGCGCTGACGCTGGCGTGCCTGACGGGGCCGACCTCGCTGGGCGAGATCGGCATGGTGCCGCTGGCGGTGTGCTGGCTGGTGCGGGCGCGGTTCATCGCGGGGCTGTGGGCGCCGCTGTGGCTGGGGCCGCTGGGGGGGGCGTGCCTGCTCTTCACGGCGTGGCTCGGGCTTGGGCTGCTGTGGACGGGCGACCGCGGGCTCGGGTGGGAGGAGTTCAGCCAGACGCGGTGGCTGCTGCTGGTGCCGATGCTCTTCCCGGTGATGCACCGGCGGGGCGTGCTGATCGGGGCGCTGCTCGTCGGCTTTGCGGCGGGGCAGGGGACGCAGGCGCTGCACGGCCTGGGACGGCTCGCGGGGTGGGAGTGGCTCACGTGGAACCGCATGAGCGGGCGCAACTCCGGCTGGTGGGACCCGGCCGTCGGGGGCACGCTGCTGATGGCGGCGCTGGGGCTGCACCTGCCGGCGGCGGTGGGCCGGGGTGTTGGGGCGCGCGCGCGGGCGCTGGGTGTGGCCGGCAGCGTGGCGGCGGGGCTGGGCATCCTGGCGACGGGCACGCGCGGGGCGTGGCTCGCCGCGCCGGTGCTGGTGCTGGCGGCGGCGCTGGGC
>CAZCBN010000028.1:30095-32410 GCA_964496975.1 uncultured Phycisphaeraceae bacterium | reverse complement strand
GGACATCACGAACTTCGTGTTCTGGATCGGCATCGGCCACGCCGGCACGCTGATCAGCGCCATCCTTTGCCTCCTGAAGCAGAAGTGGCGCACGAGCGTGAACCGCGCGGCCGAGGCGATGACGATCTTCGCGGTGATCTGCGCCGGCACGTTCCCCGGCATCCACGTCGGGCGGGTGTGGTTCGCGTGGTTCCTGTTCCCGATCCCCAACTCCAACTGGATCTGGCCCGCCTTCAGCAGCCCTTTGCTGTGGGACGTCTTCGCGGTGAGCACGTACGCGACGGTGTCGCTGCTCTTCTGGTACATGGGCATGATCCCCGACCTGGCGACGCTGCGTGACCGGGCCGACGCGCGGCTCCGCAAGGGGCTCAGCAAGCCCTTCGCGATCGCGCTGCCCACGGGCGGGGCGATCACGGTGCCGGCCTTCCGGCCTGATGTGATCCGGGCCTATGTGTACGGCCTGCTGAGCCTGGGCTGGCGCTTCAGCGCCCGGCACTGGCACCGGTACGAGGCGGCGTACCTGATCCTCGCGGGCATCAGCACGCCGCTGGTGCTGAGCGTGCACTCGATCGTGTCGTTCGACTTCGCGACGAGCGTGCTGCCGGGCTGGCACACGACGATCTTCCCGCCCTACTTCGTGGCGGGCGCGGTGTTCGGCGGGTTCGCGATGGTGCTGCTGCTGCTGGTGCCGCTGCGGGAGGTGCTGCCGAACTTCAAGGACATCCTGACGACGCGTCACCTTGAGAACATGGCGAAGATCCTGCTGACGACGGGCATGATCGTCGGCTTCGCGTACAGCATGGAGTTCTTCATCGCCTGGTACAGCGGCAACGAGTACGAGTGGGCGGTGTTCATCAACAACCGCGCCACGCCGACGTGGCTGAGCGAGAAGGGCGCACCCTACTGGTGGGCCTACTACACGATGATCTTCTGCAACGTGGTGAGCCCGCAGGTCTTCTGGTTCCGCGGGCTGCGGCAGAGCCGGATCGCGATCTGGATCGTGGCGCTGCTCGTGACGATCGGGATGTGGTTCGAGCGGTTCGTCATCATCGCGACGAGCCTGCACCGGGCGTGGCTGCCGGGCGAGTGGCACATGTTCTTCCCGACGTGGGTGGACATCGGCATCTTCGCGGGCAGCTTCGGCATCTTCGGCACGCTGTTCCTGCTGTTCATCAAGTTCCTGCCGGTGTGCGCGATCGCGGAGATCAAGGCCGTGATGCCGCAGGCCGACCCGCACGGCCACGGCGAGCACGGGGGCCACGGGGCCCACGGGGCCCACGGGCATCACGGGGGCCTGGGCGGCCCCGCGCACGCGGAAGGGGGGCACTGAGCCATGACGAGCATCAACGCGCTGCTGTCGCAGGCGGCGGAGTACCTGCCCTTCCTGCCGCGGCCCACGCCCCGGTTTGTCACGCAGTCGGGCACGCGGGTGCACGGGCTGATCGCGGCGTTCAAGACGCCCGCGGCGGTCTACCACGCCGCGGAGGCCGTGCGCGACGCGGGGTACAAGCGGTGGGACGTGAGCACGCCCTTCCCCATCCACGGCATGGAAGAGGCGATGGGCCACCGCAAGACGATCCTGCCGTACATCGTGTTCGCGGCGGGGCTGGGCGGGGCCGTCTTTGTGGGCTGGGGGCTTCAGTTCTGGATCAGCGCGGTGGACTACCCCATCGTGCGGCAGGGCAAGCCCTTCGGCGCGTGGGAGCAGTTCACGCCCATCATCTTTGAGCTGGGCGTGCTGCACGCGGCCTTCGCGGCCCTCATCGGCATGCTGGCGCTCAACGGCCTGCCACGGTGGGCCCACCCGCTGTTCAGCAGCCGCCAGTTCCTGGAGACGAGCGACGACCGGTTCGTGATCGCCGTGGAGGCGGACGACCCGCGGTTTGACCCCGAGGCCACGCGTCGCCTGCTCGAGCAGGCGGGCGGGCACGACATCGAGTTGATCGAGGACGCCGACTGACCACCCGCGGCCGCGGCGGGCCCTCGCCCCCGCGGCCGAACCGTGACAAGGCCACCATGCAGCATCGTCACACACACCATCAGGCCGGCCCCTCCCGGGCCGCCTCCATCCGGCCGGGCCACATCGACCTGTCCGCCGCGGCGCGGCTCGCGTTCTGCGGCGTCGGCGCGCTGGTCCTCGTCGGCGGCCTCGCCGGGTGCCGGGGCGACCGCACCGACGCCCCGCCGCGGCAGTTCTTCCCCGACATGGACGACCAGCCGCGCTGGGACCCGCAGGAGAAGACCGACTTCTTCACCGACGGCCGCACGGGCAGGCCCGAGGTGCCGCACACGGTCGCCTTCGGCATGGCCGCCTT
>CAZCBN010000028.1:0-30085 GCA_964496975.1 uncultured Phycisphaeraceae bacterium | reverse complement strand
CCGAGCGGGCCGCCACGCTGGCCGAGGACGACGCGCTCTATCGCGGCTACACGGTGGGCGACGACGGCACCAAGACGTACGTCGACGTGATGCCGGTGCGCATCACCGACGCGATGCTCGCCCGCGGCGAGGAGCGGTTCAACATCTACTGCTCCGTGTGCCACGGCTTCCAGGGCGACGGCAAGGGGATGGTGGGCCAGAAGTGGTCCTACCCCGTCGCCAACCTGCTCGACGTGAAGTACCAGGATCGCACGCAGCAACTCGGCAAGGACGGCTACCTGTTCAGCGTCATCCGCGAGGGCGTGTGGGGCCCCGACGGCGTGAACAAGATGCCCGCGTACTCCCACGCCCTGGACGCGATGGACGCGTGGGCCGTGCTCGCGCACCTCCGCGTGCTGCAGGTGGCGACGGGCGCGAGCGCCGCGGCTGCTGCGGCGACGGCGGCGACGCCCGTGACTGCCGACGCGGAGGCCCCGATCGCCGAGCCCGCCGCGGCCGAATCCGGCGGCGCAACGCCGGTGCCCCCCGCGGGCCTGAAGGAGGTGGTGCCGTGAGCCACGACCATGCATCGGCCTCGCAGCCCGGCCACAGCGCCGGCGGCGGTGGGGGCCTGTTCAAGTTTGAAAAGTCCTTCAGCGGCGTCGTCACGCCGCAGCCCGCCCCCGCGGCCCACGGCGTCGGCCCCACGGTCGATGACAAGGGGTACGAGGGCTATCTCGCCTCGCTCGCCCACGAGCCGCGCCTCGCGGCCGACAACGTGCGGCTGGGCGAGCGCGGGGCGGACGGCGTGCGGCGGGCCCTGCTGGTGCTGGGGCTCGGGGGGCTGGTCTTCACGCTGCTCGGCGCGTTCATCCACTCGCCGCAGCACGCGATGGCCAGCTTCAAGGTGGGCGTCTTCACGGCCCTCGCCTGCTGCCTGGGCGCGATGTTCTGGGTGATGATCTTCCACGCGGTGAACGCGCACTGGTCGGTCACCATCCGCCGCGTCCTCGAGCACATCATGGCGGCGATCTGGGTGCCGCTGGGCCTCATCGTGCTGATGCTGCTCGCGGAGCTCACCTACGGCCCGGCGCTGGGGTACACCTGGTTCGACCTCGACGAGGGGTCGAACGTGCTGCTCGACCACAAGCGGGGCTATCTGAACGAGGGCTTCCTGGTCGCGCGGTTCATCGTCTACTTCGTCGTGTGGATGGGCCTGGCCCGCGTGCTCGCCGGCCGGTCGATCGAGCAGGACGCCTCGGGCGACCGCGAGCTGTCGCGCCGCATGCGGCGGCTGAGCTGCACGGGCCTGCTGATGTTCGCGCTCACGGTGCCCTTCGCGGCCTTTGACTTTCTGATGAGCCTGGACTTCCGCTTCTTCAGCACCATGTGGGGCGTCTACTACTTCGCCGGCGCCGCGATGAGCGCGCTCGCCCTGGCGGCGGTCATCGTCGCCGTCATCCGCTCCTTCGGCCGCATGACGGGCCTCGTGACCAAGGAGCACTTCCATGACCTGGGCAAGCTGCTCTTCGGCTTCAACGTCTTCTGGGCCTACATCGCCTTCAGCCAGTACTTCTTGATGTGGTACAGCAACATCCCCGAAGAAACGGCCTGGTACATCTACCGCCAGCAGGGCGGGTGGCAGTACCTGGGCATGCTGCTCGTCATCGGGCACTTCGTGCTGCCCTTCCTCATCCTCATCAGCCGCAAGGTGAAGAAGAGCACGCTGGGCCTGGGCGTTCTCGGCGCGTACCTGCTGGTGATGCAGGTGCTCGACATGGTGTACATCATCCGCCCGATGGCCTACGTCGACCGCCCCGAGGCCGCGTCGTTCGTCTCGGTCTGGCTCGACGTCGTCGCCGTCGTCGGCGTGCTGGGTGTGTTTGGGTATTGCCTGGTCGGTCGCCTGGTGGACCACCCGCTCGTCCCGCTGAAGGACCCGCGGCTGGCGAAGGCCCTGCGCCACGCCAACTACGTCTGACCCGTCCGGGTTCAGACCGGGTCCCGGCGGTCGGCCACGGCGGGTGGCGACGAATCAGGATGCATCAGGCCGCTTTGCAGGCCCATTCGCATCCGAGGAAATCTGGGACAACCACCTGAAGAGGCGGTTGTCCGATTGCTGGCAAACCGGAATCATTCTCGCCTAGGTGACACGTCGGCTCATCCGGCCTCGGCTGGGGGACGAACAGCACCGCAGACCTGCTCGCCCCCGGGCGAGCCCACCCCGGCCGAGGCGGCCGGGGTCCACGGGGCCCTGCCATGTCTCACGCGTCCGATGCGGCTCACGCGGCACATCACCCCGGCCACGCCGGCGCCGGCGACCACACTCATGGCGGCCACGGCGGCCACGGTCACGACGACTGGTTCAGCCACTCAAAGGCCGAGGGGCTTCCGCAGGCGGAGCACGCGGCCCATGTCAGCAGCACCGCCCTGGGCGTCACGCTGCTGGTGATCGTGTTCGGCGTCTTCGGCGTGGTGCTGCTGCTCGCCCTGTACTTCGGGGCGTACGCGACCAACACCGTCGCGATGCTCCGCGAGGGCGTGCTGCCGGTCGCCGAGCCGTACCTGGCGTACCGCGAGCAGGAGAAGGCCGACCTGGCCTCGCCCCCCGCCGCCTCGGGCCGGCCCACGCTGCAGCAGGCCCGGTCGATCGTGCTCGCCGGCTCCACCGCCGGCGGCGTCCCCGCGGAGTGGGTTGGCCCCACGCTCCTCGCACCCCGGCAGGCCCCAGCGGCCTCCCCGACCGATTCGCACAGCGCGCCGCATGAGTAACGCCTTCGCCCCAGCCCCCGCCCCTGCTGCGTTCGGTGCCGCCGCCGGCGGGACGCGGCGTGGGCGGAGCGGGCGGCCGGCGGCCGCGGGACGAGGCGGGTTCGGCCTTCCGTCGCTCGCCGCCGCGGCGTGCGGCGTGGTGCTGGGTCTCTTCAACACCGCCGCCCACGCGCAGGTGCTGCTCGATCAGCCGCCGGAGCCCGCACGCGACATCGGCGTGGACGAGCGGCTGGGCGAGCGCATCCCGCTGGACATCTCGTTCCTCGCGGCCGAGGGGACGCCCGCCACGCTGCGGTCGTACTTCAACGACAACAACAAGCCGGTGGTGCTGGCGCTCGTCTACTACGACTGCCCCGTCGTCTGCCCGATGGTGCTCGACCGCCTGCTGAAGGCGTTCAACGAGATGGACTACGTCGTCGGCGAGGACTTCAACGTCGTCGTCGCGAGCTTTGACTTTACCGAGGGCGTCACCGAGTCCAGCACGAAGAAGGCGCTGTACACGTCGAGCTACGAGCACGCCTCCGCCGCCGAGGTCGCCGACGACTGGGCCTTCCTCACCGGCACGCCCGCGGAGATTTCTCGCCTCGCCGACGCGGTGGGCTTCCGCTTCAACCGTCTCGACAACGGCGAGTACGCCCACCCGATGGCCGTCACGGTGCTGAGCCCCGACGGCATGGTGAGCCGCTACTTCTACGGCGTGCAGTACGACGCGGACCAGTTCCGCCTCGCGCTGCTGGAGGCGAGCGAGGGCAAGATCGCCAAGAGCGTGGGCGACGTGATGGCGTTCATGTGCTACCGCTGGAACCCCTCCGCCGGGGCGTACACGATGGAGGCGATGGCGGTGATGCGCGTCGCCGGCGCGCTCACCATCGCGGGCCTCGCGGTCTTCCTCGGCCTGATGTTCGCGGGCGAGCGGGCCCGCCGGGCCGTGGTGGCGTCTCGTCGCCGCGGCCGCGCCGTCCCCGAGCCGCCGCAGCCGCCGCAACCAACGGTCGTGATCACATAGCCCCGGCGTGCCACGTGCCCGGCCGCAGGACTGGCCCGCCGAAACGAGCAGCCGACGTCATCACCAACGCCCAGCCGCGAAACCAAGCCACGAAACCAAGCCGCGAAACCAACCCGCCCACCTGACCCAAGGCCCGACCGCATGACCAGCACCCTCCCCATCCTCTCGATCGTCTCGCAGGCCGCCCTCGCGGCCGAGGTGCAGCCCCTGCGCCTTGCGAACCGCGACGTGCCCGCGATCGGCGGCTTCTTTGAGCGGCTCTTCCTCCGCGGCGGGGCCCTCACCGAGACGGCGCACCAGACCGACGCGCTCATGATGCTCATCTTCTGGTTCGGCGTCTTCTGGTTCGTGCTGCTGATGGCGCTGATGGTCTACTGGGTCATCAAGTACCGCCGCGTCCCCGGCGTCGCGCCGCAGCGCAGCCCGAGCCACAACACCATGCTCGAGCTCATCTGGACCATCGTCCCCTCGAGCGCGCTCATCGTGCTCTTCGTCGCCGGCTTCGGCGTGTACATGAAGTGGCAGGTGCAGCCCACGAGCGCGGTCGAGCTCCGCGTCGAGGGCTACAAGTGGAACTGGGACGTCACCTACCCCAACGGCGCGCTCAGCCCCTGGAAGCTCCCCCTCGACCCCGGCAACACCCACAACGGCGGCGCGGGCGTCCCCGTGCTCGTCGTGCCCGAGGACACCGCCGTCCGCCTGCGCATGACCTCGCGCGACGTCATCCACTCCTTCTGGATCCCCGACATCCGCGTGAAGATGGACGTCTTCCCCAACCGCGAGAGCGGCTTCGCCTTCACCACCCCCGCCCTCCCCGCCGGCGAGCAGTACCAGGACCACTGGGTCTTCTGCGCCGAGTACTGCGGCGAGTCGCACTCGGAAATGGCCGCCATCCTCCGCGTCGTGAAGCGGGCCGACTACGCCACGACCCTCACCGCGTGGACGCAGGTCGGCGGCACGCCCGAGCAGCAGGGCCAGGGCGTCGCCAACCAGCGCGGCTGCTTCGCCTGCCACAGCGTCGACGGCAGCGCCGGCTCCGGCCCCACCTGGAAGAACCTCTACGGCTACCCGGGCAAGTTCGTCGGCGGCTCCTCGATCGAGGTGAAGGACGAGAACTACCTCCGCGAGAGCATTCTCAACTCCGGTGCCCGGGTCGTCGAGGGCTACTCCAACGCGATGCCCAACTTCAACGGCGTCATCACCGGCGATGCGCTCGAGAACCTCATCCTCTACATCCGCAGCCTGAGCGACCGCGCCCCCGTCACCGACGGCGGCATCGAAACGCCCCCATCCACCGACCCGGCCGCTGATCCGGCCGTAGACCCGGCGGCCGGCACCCCCGGCGACGCGGCCCAGACGGATCCCGCCGAACCCGCCGCCGTCCTCACGAGCGCCGGCCGATAGCCCGAGCCAGACCACGCCGACCGCACGCCGGCCTGACCGAAGCCCAGCCTGACCGACAACCCGACATCCCCGGCCCGACGCGGGGATGACCTCCGCCGAGACACACGACCCGACGGACCGTTTGAGACAGAGGCACGCCGATGACCACGATCAACCGTCCACACGACCTGCCGCTGGACCCGCACGGCTCGCACGGGCACGAGGGCTCCTACCTCGCCCCGCGGAGCAACATCTTCGCCACCATCATCGATTGGGCGACCACGGTCGACCACAAGAAGATCGGCGTGATGTACCTCTTCGCCGTGCTCTTCATGTTCTTCCTGGGCGGCGTCGCCGCGCTGGCCGTGCGGCTTGAGCTGCTCGAGCCCGTGCGTCAGGCCGCCGACGGCACCGTCACGGGCCTGAACGTCACCTCCCTGCTGGGCGCCGAGGCGGGCAACGTCCTCGCGCACAACAAGGAGTACAACAAGCTCTTCAGCCTGCACGGCATCGTGATGACGTTCATGTTCATCGTGCCGAGCATCCCCGCGAGCCTGGGCAACTTCTTCCTGCCCATCATGCTCGGGGCCAAGGACGTGGCCTTCCCCCGCCTCAACCTGCTGAGCTGGTACATCTACGTCTTCGGCAGCATCTTCGGCGTGCTCGCGATCGTCATGGGCGGCGTCGACACCGGGTGGACCTTCTACACCCCCTACAGCACGACCACCGACGCCGACCACTGGAAAGTCTTCTTCATGATCCTCGCGGCGTTCGTCCTGGGCTTCAGCAGCATCCTCACCGGCCTGAACTTCATCGTCACCGTCCACAAGCTCCGCGCCCCCGGCATGGGCTGGTTCGACATGCCCCTGTTCATCTGGGCCCTCTACGCCACCAGCATCATCCAGGTGCTCGCCACCCCCGTCATCGGCGTCACGCTCCTCCTGCTCATGCTGGAGCGCACCCTCCGCGTCGGCATCTTTGACCCCGCCATCGGCGGCGACCCGCTCCTCTACCAGCACTTCTTCTGGTTCTACAGCCACCCCGTCGTGTACGTGATGATCCTGCCCGGCATGGGCATCATCTCCGAGCTGCTCGCCGTCCACTGCCGCAAGCCCATCTTCGGCTACCGCGCCGTGGCCTTCGCCAGCATCGGCATCGCCGCCGTGAGCTTCATCGTGTGGGGCCACCACATGTTCACCGCGATGGGTGAGCTCGCCGCCACGCTCTTCAGCGCCCTCACCTTCCTCGTCGCCGTGCCCACGGCCGTCAAGATCTTCAACTGGATCGCCACGCTCTACAAGGGCAGCATCGCCCTCACCACGCCCATGCTCTACGCCCTCTCCTTCCTCTTCCTCTTCAGCATCGGCGGCCTCACGGGCCTGCCCCTCGGCGCCCTCGCCACCGACCTGCACCTGCACGACTCCTACTTCGTCGTCGCCCACTTCCACTACGTCATGATGGGCGGCACCGTCATGGCCTTCGTCGGCGGCCTGCACCACTGGTGGCCCAAGATGTTCGGCCGGATGTACAACGAGAACTGGGGCCGCATCGGCGCCATCGTCGTCTTCGTCGGCTTCAACATCACCTTCTTCACGCAGTTCATCCTGGGCCTCCAGGGCATGCCCCGCCGCTACGCCAGCTACGTCGACGACTTCCAGATCCTGCACATCGTCTCCACCGTCGGCTCGTGGCTCCTGCTCGCGGGCTTCCTCATCCACCTCTTCAACTTCATCCACAGCCTCATCCTCGGGCCCAAGTCCTCGCCCAACCCCTGGGGCGGCCTCACCCTTGAGTGGGAGGCCGAGAGCCCGCCCATCGCCCACAACTTCCACCACGAGCCCATCGTCAAGCACGGCCCCTACGACTACGACACCGTCGTCCCGCCGCACTGCGACGAGCGTGACTTCCCCCTCCCGCCCCCGCTCCCCGCCGGGGCCAAGGCCCACTGATCCGTTCCCATCACGCCACACCACCCAGACCCAGACCCAGTCCCAAATCCCGGCACCCAGACCCGAGCCCGGCGCACGCCCTCACCCACGGCCCACCCATGACCGCCATCCACCCAAACCAACCCCCCGCGCCGCTCGCCCGGCCCAAAAAGCCCTGGGAAACCTACATCCAGGGCCACCACTGGCGCAACGCCGAGGACGAGTTCGACGCCGCCAAGCTCGGCATGTGGCTCTTCCTCAGCACCGAGGTGCTGCTCTTCGCCGGCATCTTCGTCAGCTACTCCATCATGCGGATGAAGTACCCCGAGGCCTTCATCAACGGTTCCAGCTACCTCGACGTGAAGTGGGGCCTCATCAACACCATCGTCCTGCTCATCTCCAGCTTCACGGTCGCCATGTCCGTCCGCTGCGCCCAGCTCAACCACCAGCTCTGGCTCAAGCTCAACATCATCATCACCATCATCTGCGCCGCCGCCTTCTTCTGCATCAAGCTCATCTTCGAGTACGGCCCCAAGCTCTCGATCGGCAAGGCCCCCGGCGTCTTCTTCTCCTACCCCTACGCCGAAGACCCCCACGAGCCCCTCTGGTGGGGCATCTACTACGCCGGCACCGGCATCCACGCCCTGCACGTCCTCATCGGCGCGGGCCTCCTGATCTGGGTCCTCGTCCGCAGCTTCAAGGGCACCTACGGCCCCAAGAACTACGCTATGGTCGAGAACGCCGGCCTCTACTGGCACCTGGTCGACCTCGTCTGGATCTTCCTCTTCCCCCTGCTGTACCTCATCCACTGAACGCAGCCGCCCCGCCGCCCCGCACACAGCCCACGCCGACCGCGACCCCACACCCAGTCGCACGACACGAGCCAGACCCCATGACCCACCAAGCCCCCAACCCCGGCGACCCCGCCTACGACCCCAAAGACCCGCACGGCTTCCACCACGACGCCGCCGGCCACGACACGGGCCACCAGCACCACGTCACGAGCTGGCAGTTCCTCACCCTCGTCCTCTTCGCCCTGCTCTTCTTCACGCTGCTCACCGTCGTCGTCGCCGCGGGCGAGTCGTGGATCACCGCGAACACCCAGATCCCGATCACCCAGCTCTGGAACGTCATCATCGCCATGAGCATCGCCACCGTGAAGGCGATGCTCGTCTGCATGTACTTCATGCACCTCCGCCACGACAACCCCATCAACACCTACATCATGCTCTTCACGTTCGTCGTCCTCGCCATCTTCCTCACCTTCCCCTCGCTGGACATCGGCAACCGCGAACGCGTCAAGGGCTTCGGCAACGCCGAGCCCATGCTCGGCGGCATGGGCAACGTCCGCCTCGCCTCGGGCGACCAGGTCGGCGGCGGCACCTCCATCGTCAAGTTCGCCCGCGACAAGAAGATCGCCGAAGTCGGCGAAGACCAGTTCTGGCACGACTACTACGCCGTCCGCTCCGCCTACGACCACCACCACCTCCGCCGCCACCCCGACGACACCAACAACCACTACCAGAAGTTCATCGACTCCGGCGCCCACTACACCCACGACCAGGCCCACGACATCGAGCACGGCCACGGCGGCCACGGCGGCCACGACTCCCACGGGGACCACGGCAACGACGCCTCCCACGGGGACCACGGCAACGACGGCGACCACACCGCCCCCGGCTCCCACAGCGCCGACGACAATCACAACGATCACAGCAGCACCCAAACCCACGCCGCCGACGAAGCCGCTTCCGAATCAACTGCCCCCACGCCGCACTGACCACCGCACCGCATGCCCATCTCCCGCCCAAAGCTGGCCTGCCTCGGCGTCATCGCTCTCTCCGGCGTCGCCCTGGCCGTCAGCGTGAAGGCCCTGTCGACGCGCATCGCGGACTGGCAAGCCTCGCACAAGCGTCCGCTCTACTACTGCATCCGCACCGCCGAGCCGTCGTTCACCTTCGCGGGCCGGCCAATCAACTTCACTTGGTCGCTCGATGACGACGGCCGCGGCGACATGACCCTCACCATCGGCCCACCGATCTCGGAACCATCCGCCGAGCCAGGCGTCGAGCCGACCGCCCAGTCAACCGCCCAGTCAAGTCCCGCGCCTGTCGACACGCCCGCCGACGCGCCCGCCCCCCTCACGCTCACCTTCCCTGTCGCCGTCCCGAACAAGGTGCCCCTCCCGGGCCTCGTCCGCTTCCAGGACTGGATGCAGGTCTACTTCTTCGCCGAGAACGCCGACCGCGAGCCCATCGAGCGCTTCAACGCCCGCGTCCTCGCCGGCGAGATCCCGCTCCGCCTCGCCGTCGTCACGCGCACCCCAAGCCCCGGCGGCGAACGCGACACCGTCGTCGGCGACCTCCAGGTGCCCGACGAGGCCTGGGGCTACGGCGAGACCATGCGAAACCGCTGGTCCTTCACCTTCCGCGAGCTGCTGCGCGACGGCACCATCGCCACCGAAACCCTCCGCTTCCCCGAGAGCGGCGCCAGCTTCTACCGCCGGCAGGTCCGGGCCGAGCAACGCGGCGAGCCGGCGCCCGTCCGC
The DNA here is from genome assembly GCA_964496975.1 of uncultured Phycisphaeraceae bacterium. Lineage (GTDB taxonomy): Bacteria > Planctomycetota > Phycisphaerae > Phycisphaerales > UBA1924 > CAZCBN01. The sequence goes on along the minus strand of CAZCBN010000028.1, from coordinate 20,469 downwards.
GCCGCCGACGAGCTGAAGGAAGACACCTGGCAGTGGGACCTCGCCCTCCGAGGCATGCCCCGCCCGCCCGCCATCACCCACGAAAACCAGGCCCTCCGCAACGCAGGCTGGACCCTCCCCGTCGCCAGCCTCGCCACGCTGGGCCTCGCCTTCGGCACGGCCTTCCTCTTCGCCCCGCCCCGCCGCCGCGGCGAGCCGTTGCCCGTCACGACGCCCGCGCCGTCCGCCGCGTCCTGAGTCAACGGCAACTCCGATCGCTCCGCATCTCGGCGGCCCGGCCGTCCCGAACGTCCCCGTCGCCCGTCGCGTTCACCACTGAATCAACATCAGATCACCGGGCCCGCGCAGCAAGAACGACCCTCGCCTCGCCGCGGCCTCCGCGCTTCTTCGCGACCTTCGCGTTCGTCTTGGGCTTCGTCTCTGGCCTCGTCTACGTCTTCGTCGTTGCCGAATCGCCGTCACAGCACAAGCACCGCCGCCGAAGCGGCCGACAGCCCCCGCCAGAAACTCGCGCCACAAAAATGAGGACGTCGCCGCTGCACAACTCGCGGCGATCGCCCCCGTGCATCGTTGTCGCCGCACAACCCGCCGACCGCACCGCCGCCCATGCCGCGAGCGCACCGCGCCGCGGCGAGCCGGCCCGCTCCGGGCGGCCCGCTCCGTCGCACGCATCACGCTCGGGCCGCCGGCACGGCTCTCGCCGCCCCACGGGGCAGCCATCACCCACACCCACCCGGCGTCACACCGCCCGGCCCGTCCACATCCCGCTCACCCGCGGCGACGGCGGCCCGCGACCATCAGGCCGCCCGCCAGCAACGCCGCGCCCGCCGGCGCGGGAACGAGCAGCCCGTCCGCCTGCGTCGAGACGCCCTCGAACGACTGCCCGTTCACAAAGGCCCCCTGCCTGCGGAACAGCAGGCTGAACGACCCCTCGAGCACGCGCTCCACCAGGTCGGTGATCGCGAACGACCCCTCCGTCCCGTCGAACAGGCCGTCATCCGAGTTGTCCGTAAAAGCCACGTTCGTCGCGTCGCCGCTGAAGAACACGCCCCCCGACGCCCGCACGAGCCAGTCGCCGCTCAGCTCACCCGTCAGCGTGTCGCCGGTGGTGTCGGTGATCGTGAACTCGCCGAGGCCGATCGCGAACGAGCCCGCGATGTCCTCCACGGTGATGCGGATGTCCACCATCGCCGCGTTCCGCGCGATGAAGTCGCCCGTGTCAAACTCCGCCGTCCCCGCGAGCGGGCTCGTCAGCCGCGTCACGTCGCCGGCCGTGGCAAACGCCCCGTCCGACACCGCGACCGCCGCGAACACGCCGTCCACGTTCGCCGGAAAGCCGCCCTCGTTCAGCGCGTACGACCCGAGCAGGTCGGTGAAGCCGAAGCTCGCGATGTTGGTCTCCACACCGGCCAGCGCCGTCCCCGCCAACGCCGACACCATCGCAGCAGCAACCAAACGCATGGGCAGATCTCCTCGCTCGATCCCGGGCCACACTCGCCTCACCCGCCAAGGCCGAAAGGCCCGCGGTGCTCCGTGGGGGTCCGCCCGGTTCGCCGGCCACAGCCCGCGCACCCGACGCACCTTCCCCATCTCCACACCCCACAGTGCCACGTGGCCCGGTTTCGGCCAGCACACCCGCCAGAAATCTTGATGAGGCCTGCGCTTACGCCGATCGGCCGACACATCGCGCGGCGAACCGGGGCCGCCTCTCCCCTGCTCCGGCGACCACACCCCGGGCCCCGCGACGCATCACCCAGCCGTCACCCGCCCCCGCAACCGGTGGCATGCAGACCCAGGTACGCAAGCAGGTCAAAGAAGTCGGGCGTCCCCCGCGGCTCGGCCACATCCGCCCCCGCGGCCCCGGTGCCCAACATCGAAAGGAACGCCAGCAGGTCGTCCGCGTCCACCACGCCGTGGGGCGTCGCGACATCCGCCGGCCCGCACGCCAACGCCGCCCCGAACTGGTACGGCCCGAACAGCCCGGTATCCCCCAATCCATTGATCCCAAGCCCGGCCCCCGGCGCACCCGCCACCACCGAGCGCACCAACGCCTCCACCCCAGGCTCCGCATCCGCAACGGCGTTCCACGGCCCATCCGGGTATCCCGGCACGTCGGTCACCACCCACGCCCCGGGCCGCCCCTCCAAAAACGAGGGGGACCCCGCCGGCGGGTCCGACGACCCCGTCGCCGGGTTGACCCCGGGCGCGTCGAGGTTGATCACCTCCGCCACGCCGTTGCCCAGCACAACCCCTGGGTTCTCCGGCGTGCGGTAGTTCCCCACGCCCGCGAGCCACGCCGTCACGTCCGCCGAGCCGTCGAGGGCGGCAAACGCCCCGTTCGCCGGCGGGTCGCGCGACAGCAGCCGCGACGACAACGCCCCGACGCCCGGCCCTGTGCCCGAGCCGCTCCCGGTGGCCGCCCGGTTCTCCAAGACCACTCGGTCTACGAGGACGCGGGCGTCGTTCCCCGCCGCCGGGTCGTAGCCGAAGAACGCCTGCCCCGCCTGCACGGGCACCGAAACCAGGGTGTTTCGCAGCACCAGGGGCCCACCCACCCAGAACGAGTTGATGTTCGGCGGCGTCTCGGCCCGCAGCACGCACGCGTTGAACAGCGTGCCCGATCCCGATGTCACGCCGAACCCGTTGCCCGCGTCGCTCAGCGTCAGCAGGGTGCGGTCGAAGGCGCCCTGCATGTTCGGCGGTCGGAGGCTCAGCAGCGCGACGCACTCGATGAACCGGCTGCCGTACGAGGCGACCTCGCCGATCGGCCCGCTCGGCGGCGCCAGGTCTCGCGGCGAGAAGGCGAACATCGACGTGCGATCGTCGATCGAGTGCCCGTACCCGATCGAGCGGCACCGGAACCACTCGACGTCCTCGACCAGCCTCGCGCCGTCGCCGATGTGGCACGCGAACGAGGACGAGCTGCCCTGCCGCCCGAGGTCGGCGAACCCGCCGCCGATGCGTGTGGGCCGCGTCTGGTGGGCGTCGCAATCGCGGACGCGCACGTCGCGCACGCCGTTGGGCGTTCCGTCCGTGTCGCCGTTGGTAAAGACCACGATCCCCGTGTCGTTCCCCGGCGCGACGATGCTGCACCGCTCGACCGTCACGTTCCGGATGTCCCCCAGCACCACCGCGATCGAGTCATCGCCCGAGTACGCGATGTACATGTCGCGCACCGTGCTGTTGGTCGCGCCCGCCAGTTGCAGCGTCCGCGGGCTGAAGCCGGTGCCGCCGGTGTTCACGAGCAGCCGCCCGCGCTCCACCGTCGCCCCATCCACGATGAACAGGTCGAGCAGCGGCCCGTTGGCGAGCTGCGTGCCCGACCGGGGCGTGCCGCGGCCGTAGAGCCGCACCTGCCACGCCGGCTCTCCGTCCTGCCCCGGCGCACGCCGCGTGGGCGTGCGCACGTGCAGCAGGCGTCGCTCGGCGTCGTACGAGTAGCCGCCCACGCCCCCCGCCGCGACGAGCGCCGCGGGCCCGCCCGGCACCTCCAGCGCAAAGACGTCGCGGGCCGTCACCGACTGCACCCCGTCGAGGTGCGCCTCCCACGCCGCGGTGCCGTCGGCCAAGGCGTCGCCGCCGCGAAGGGGCCACGCCGGCTCCACCGCGCCCGAGCGGCCCGGCGTGCGCACGCGGAAGAGCATCCCGGGCCGCGACGCCGCCTCGACCACATCGCCGATGCGGTAGTCAAAGTTGCCCCGCCACGCCGGCCGCTTCACGCCCGCGGGCTCGGGCAGCTCGGGCCGATAGCCCCGCATCACCGCGCCGACGCCCACCTGCCCAAAGCCGCGGACATCCCGCAGCTCCCGCTCGTACGCGTCGAGGTCGAACGAGAAGACGTCGTGGTGCTTGTCGCCGCGCTGCGCGCTGGTCCGCATCGGGAAGCGGGCGAGCTCCGCAAAGCCCGCGAGCTCCCACGCCGCGCCGTCTTCCCACGACGTGACGGTGATGTCGTTCACGCGGTCGATCTGCAGGCCCGAGCTGAAGGCGTCGCCCCGGCCGCGCAGGCGGAGCGTGGTCCCGCTGACGACCTCGACGCCGTCGACCTCGTCGCCCGAGGCGACGCGCCACGCGGGGAAGAGAAAGGGCCGGAGCGTGTTGAAGGGCCGCTCGCGGGTGCCGTCGCCGGGCTGCGCGGCCGCGAAGTCGACGTAGTACGTGGGCCCCGCCGCGGCGATGCCGACGGTGCCCGCCGCCACAACCCACACCGCCGCCCACGCCGCGAGCCCCGCGAACACCGACCGCGCGCCGCCCTGCCGTGTGCACCCAAACAAAGTGCGTCCAAGCCGGCCCCACGCCGCACGCCACCCGCCGGCCACCACGCTCGCGGTCAACACATCGATCCTCCCGCAACCCCACGGCGGCCACGCCGCCCGCCCAACGAATGGTGCGCCCGGTTCGCCCCGCCCGCAAGCCAGTTCGCCGAAGCGATGGCCCCCGGACCGCGCGGCGGACCGGTTACTCCAGCGGCAGCGGATCCGAACGTTTCCCTGCAAGCCACTCCTGCACGAGGGGCCACGCCACCTCGCGGATCAGGATCTTGGCGCACGCCGCCAACGGGATCGCGATCAGCAGCCCATAGATGCCAAAGAGCACGCCGCCGGCGATCGTCGCGAACAACACAGTCGGGACATCTAGGTCCGTTTCCTTGCCCTGGATCATGGGCGTCAGCACGTAGTCGTCGAGCAACTGCCCGAACTGATAGACCACCACGGGCGCCGCGATCACCCACCACCACGTCCCGCGGACGCCGTCGAGGTGCGCGAACCAGAGCAGCAGCATGCTCGCCGGCAGCCCGACCAGCGCCGCGTACGGCACGATCGCAAGCAGCGCCACGACGATGCCGAGCAGCGCCGGCGCCGGCACCCCGATGATCCAGTACCCCACGCTGAACACCAGGGCCTGGATCACCGCGATCGTGAGCCGCCCGCGCACGAACGCGGCGATGACCCGGTCCATCTTGCCGATGAGCTCGAGCGCCCGCGTCCGGTTCTTCCGCGGGATGAGCCCGCGGCCGAACAGCAGCACCGAAGGCCAGCGGCTCGAGACGAAGAAGAAGAAAAACGCCGTCAAAAACAGGGCAAACGCCGTCACCCCCGCCGCGCGCAGCACCCCCGCCGCCGTCGCCACGACGTCAACGCCGGCGAGCGCCGCGCGCTGCGCGACGGCCGTCGGGTTGTCCGCGAGCCACGCGACGGCTGCGCGGAGCGCCGAGTCCACCACGTTCACGCCGCCCGCCGAGACCTCGCCCGCTTCCCCCGCGGCGCCCAAGGGCGCCGCGTCTCCCGGGGGCGTGTTTTCCGTGTCATTCGTGTCGTGCGTGTCATCCGTGCCGGCCGCGCCGCCCGCCGCCGGCCGCATCGCCTGCACAAGCCGGTCGCGCAAAAACGTCGCGGGCCCCGGGGGCACCCGCTCGGCCTTGGCCGTGTCCTCAGGGTCGGCGACGCTCACCGCCACCGCCTGCGCCGCGCCCAGCCCCCGCGCCGCAAGCTCGGCCCCCTGCACGGCCGCCACCGTGACACCCACCCCCGACGGCACCACAACAAACCCCAGCACCGCCACCATCGCCGCGGCCACCGCCCGCCCCCGAGACATGCCCCGCAGCGACGCCAGCCGCCCGATCACCGGCTCGGCGACGTACGCCAGCGTCACCGCGAGCAGCAACGGCACCGTCACCGCGCTCGTCTTGTACCCAAGCCAGAAGACGCCGAACGCCGCGAGCACCAGCAGCACGTCCCGCACCGGCTGGATCTGCCACAGGTGCCGGTCCATCCACGAGGCCGCGCCGCGCCCGCCGTCGCGACCCGCCCCGCCGGCCGCCTCCCGTGATCCGCGCTGCCTGGTGTCGTCCATGCGAAGGAAACGATACGGCCGGCCGCCGACCGGCGCACGTCGGCCCCGGGCCACAGCCCACGGCACGCGCCGATCAGGCCGAGTCGATCAGCGCACGTCAACCAAAGCGAGTGATCGGAGCACGCCACGGGACCAAGGCGTGCCCGAGAAAAGCACCCCCCAGAAAAGCCCGCCCGAGAAAAGCCCGCCCGAGAAAAGCAGACCGCTCAACCCGCGGCGTCTGTCCCCGAAACGCCGTCGCCCGACGACGGGCCCGCCTGCTGCCCGCCCGGCAGGCTCGCGCCCGGATTGGCCGCGCCCGGGCTGAGCCGGTCCAGCACGCCGCTGCCGAACTCCTCGTCGAAGTCGAAGACCTCGACAAAGTCCTCCAGCGAGTCGTCCTCGGTCTTGCGCATCAGCCCCGCGTCGATCAACGCGAAGACGATCTTCCCGAAGTCTTCCGTCCGCGTGATGCCCCAGCGGTTCAGCACCAGCTTCGCCAAGAGGCCGTACCGCAGCACCGCGTAGTCACGAAGCCCGATACAGAGTTGCTGCCCGCTCACATGCCGCGACTCGTCGTCCGGCGAGGGCGTCGCCTCGGCCGCTTCCTCGCCGTGCACCAGCCGCACCGTGTGCGACAGCCCGTCCCGGATAAACCGGAACGCCTGGGGCGAGTACCCGCCCGCCCGGCGAAGGATCATGCGAAGGTCGAACAGCTCGCTCAAGGGATCTCAACTCCGCCGCGGCCAGACCCCGGCCGCAACGCCCAGCCCCGCCTGCGGCTCGGGCGCATCTCGACCCAGATGCTAGGTCCCGTGGCCCCGTCAGTCCGGGCCGGCGACGGTCGACGCCCGTTCCGCCGCCGTGTCTTTTCGGCTCACATGCCGGCACCCACGCACATACCACCGCAGCGGCTCCGCCGCCCACGCCCCCGCCGACGCGATGCCCACCCGCGGCGCGCGCACCACGTCGGCCTCTGCGACCGGCTCGCCCGCCTCCACCCACACCCCGCTGGCCGCTTCCAGCGCCGCCCCGTTCAGCGCCAGATCGATCCCCAGGGCCTGGCACAGTTTTCCGGGCCCGGAACACAGCGACTCGTCCGGCAGCCGCCGCTCCCCCCCGGCCCGCGTCCCCGCGCCGGCCCGCGTCCCCGCCCGGCGCTCGCGCATCGCCTCCTGACCCCGCAGCGGCTCCAGCGCGCGGACCAGCACCGCCGCCGGCTCGCCCACCGCCCCGCACACCACGTTGAAGCAGTGGTGCATGCCGTAGGTGAAGTAGACGTACGCGTGGCCCGGGGGGCCGTACATCGCCTCGTTCCGGGCCGTGCGTCGCCCGCCGGCGGCGTGCGAGGCCCCGTCCTGCGTGCCGAGGTACGCCTCCACCTCGACGATGCGCCCGGCCAGCCGGGTGCCGTCCGGCAACCGTCGGACCAGCACGTCCCCGATCAACCGCCGCGCGACCGCCGCCGCGTCATCGGCAAAGTGCTTACGCCCGCGCACGCTCGACACATGCACCTCCCGTGTTCACCCACAAAGGCGTCACCTGTTGCGGTGGGGGCCGCGTGGCCCGCGGACGTTCCGAGCAGGGGCCGCCGCGGGCCCCGTGCCGCAATCCGCCGCGCCGCTCGTGTTCGGAGTTGTGGATCCGTTGGTCCGGCCGCTTCGCCGAATGTTTCGGCACGGACGCCGGGTAGGGGACGCTCCCCAGCCCGTTTCGGCGTCCCGCTGCCTCAGACGCGCAACGGGCCGGGATGCGGGATGCTTGGGCAAGACCGCGGCCGTTGAGGTGCCGATGCTCGGCGCATGACCGCCCCGTCTGACCTTCGTCGCCTGGTGTACGTCAGCCGCTCGCTGATGTCCTTTGACCACGTCACGCTGCAGATTCTGTCGCGGAGCGCGAACCACCACAACAAGCTCGTCGGCGTCACCGCGATCCTGTGCTACAGCGGCAGCAACTTCCTGCAGGTCCTCGAGGGCAAGCCGGTCGCCGTGGACCTCGCGATGGGCCGCATCATCGCTGACCGTCGGCATACTGACATCGCGGTCCTGATCGACGAGCCCTGCCAGCGCGCCATGTTCGCCGCCTGGCACTGGGGCCTGTGCGACGCGCAGAACCCCGAGGGCCGCGAGGAGGCCGAGCACCGCAACATCCGCGCTTACCTCGCGCAGCACTGGGAGTCGGACGAGGAGTTCCTCGTCGCGGGGCTCGTCCGCCACTTCCTGATCAGCGCGCCCGTGCCGCTGGCCGCCTGACGCCCGCTCAGGCGTACGCGTGCAGGCCCGGCAGCAGCAGGTTCACGCCGAAGTACGTCCAGACCATCACGAAGAAGCCCGTGACGCTGAGCCACGCCGTGAGCAGCCCCTTCGTCGAGGGCGACGCGAACCGCACGTGGATCACGATCAGGTAGACGATCCACGTGATGAGCGCCCACGTCTCCTTCGGGTCAAAGGCCCACCACCGGCCCCACGAGTGGTCCGCCCACCACGCCCCGAGCAGGATGCCCACGCCCAGCGTCCAGAACGCCAGCTGCAGCACCGTCATCTGCGCCGTGTCCAGGTCGGCCAGCAGCCGCGCATTCGTCGGCCCCTCACGGCCCGCGGCGCCGTCCGCCGCCCCCCCCGCTGAACTGTCGGCTGAACCGTCGGCTGAACCGCCGATCGCCCCGCCCACGGACCCGCCCAGCGCGCCCGTCGCCAGCACCTGCGCCTCGCTCCGCCCGAACAGCGCCGCCCCGTAGTGCGACGCGAGGTAGAACAGGCTCACGATGAACCCGAGCGTGATGAGCCCGTAGCTCGTCAGCACCGTGGTGACGTGGTACTTCAGCAGCACGCTCGTGTTCAGGATCGCCGCCTCGGACGAGATCACCTGCCCCGGGATCGCCGTCTTGGTCGCCGCGATCAGCACCAAAAACCCTGTCGCCGCCGAGGCCGCGCCGAAGAGCGGCTGCCGCTTCGCCCACATCACCACAAGGCCCACCACCGCCGCGAACAGGCTCAGGCCCGTCATGCTCTCAAACTGGTTCTGGATCGCGAGCCGCTCGGCGATGACGCACCGCGCCGCGAACCCCGCCCCGTGCGCCAGCACCGCCGCGAGCAGCAGCCCAAGCCCCGCCCCGCGGAGCCACCCGCGCCCGGTGCCGAACGCGAGCACCAGCGAGACCACGCTCAGCAGATAGAGCCACATCCCGATCTCGAAGGGCGCGAACCGGTTGTACGCCAGCTCCAGCGCCCGCCTCCCCTGCGGGTAGACGCCGGGCGACTGGGCCTTCAGCAGCGACGCGAGCTCCGCCGCCGCCGCGTTCACGCCCGCCGCGTCGCCCGCGCGCCACGCCGCGCCGAGCGCCGCCGCCGCGCGACGCTCGGGCGCATCGGCCGGCCTCGTGCCCAGGTGCCGCCAGGGTTCCTCGCGGCTCGACGGCGCCACCAGCACCACGTTCGCCGCGCCCCCGGCGTACAGCCGGAACGCGCGCTCCACCGGCTTCAGCGCCCCCCCCACCGCCGCGTCGTCGTCGTGCTGCTCAAGGATCGGCGTGCTGAACTGCGCGACCATCGCCGGGCTCACGCGCCCCGTCTTCTTCCACCGCTCGCGCAGCGTCGTGTCGGCGCCGAACGCCGCCTCCAGGTACAGCTCTCGCAGCGGCAGATAGTCCACCGCGATCAGCGGCCGCGGGGCATAAAACCCCGGGTCAATCAGCAGATCAAGCCACGTAAAGAGCGGGTCGAACTTCACCCGCTCCGGCAACGCCCCACCGGACGCCGTCGCCGCCCCCGCCGCGCCGTCCGCGGCCGATGCCGCTTCTGTCGGGCCCGGCGCCACCACAAACTCGTCGTACCGCGCCCGCCCCGTCAGCGACTGCACCATCTCCCGCGACAGCGTGTCCAGTACCTTCACGCGCCCCGCGTGAAACACCGCCACGTCCGCCAGCGGCGACAGGTCCACCGCCTCCGCGAGGGCCCGCTTGGCCGCCATCGTCATGCCGGCCGCGCTGGTCGGCTCGCCGAAGGGGTTGGGCGCGTCCGCGTCGCCGCTGATCTGGTCAAGGTCGGGGTGGGCGTTCCCCTCGGGCCCCGCGGGCGGCGAGGCGGCGTGCGTCTCGATCCCCGCCGCCGCCGGAGCCCCCGGCGCCCCCGGCGCCGTCTGCGCCGCCGCCGGCCCCATCGCGCCGAGCAGCACCAGGCAGGCCACCGCCGCCGGCCACACCCGAACTGCCGGCCACGCCCGAAACGCTGCCCGTGTCGCCCGCATCACGATGCCTCCGTGCGCAGCCCAGCCGCCTTCGCCAGCCGCGCCCGCTCCCGCTTCACCAGCCACGGCTTCACATAAAACGCCCAGGGCGTCCCCACCGCCATCAGCACACCCCCCAGCGCGATGATGTGGATCCCCGGGTTGTTCCCCACCTGCAAGATCGTAAACCGCGCCCGGGGCCTGTCCGTCAGCCCCCGGTCCGCCGCCTCCTGGCTCTGCGTCCACCCCTCGCGGTCCCACCCCGCCTGGCTCAGCTTGAACTGCTCGGGGTCCAGCCCGCGGGCCGCCATCCGCCACGCGTTCTCGATCCAACTCCGCGACGCGTCCCACACCACCGGCGCCCGCAGCGGCGCGTTCAGCTTCACCGTGTGCACATAGGGCTCAAACGCCGGCGGCGCCCCAGACCCGTCCCGCTGCAGCGCCAGCGCCGGCGACACGCCCACCACCGACTGATAGTCCCGCGGCGCCCCGCGGTGGTCATACGAAATCATCTCAAAGTCGTGCATCTGCAGGGTGAAGTTCGGGAAGGTCCGCCACCGCCGGCCGAACGCCATCCGCAGCCGCCGCCCGTCCGGCAGCGTCACCTCGCGCGAGGTCTCCCCCGCCGCCTCGATGTACTTCACAAACGGCAGCCACACCACCGTGCGCCACACCGCCCCAGCGCCAGACCCGCTCGCAGCCGCGCCCCCGCCCCCGTCCGACGAAATCTCCACCCCCAGCAGCGCCCGCGCGTGCGTCCCCGCGTCCGCCGGGTTCCTTTCGGCCTCGGGCGTCGGCAGCGGCTCCGTCACCCGCTTCGCGTGCGCCCACCGCTCCCCCAGCCGCAGGTCAATCAACGGCACCACGTCGCGCAGCGCCCCGCCCGGCTCAAGCCCCTCCGCCCCGCCGTACGCCGACACGCTCCCGTCGGGCTGCCGCACCAGCGCCCGCACCCGCCCCGCCGCGCTCGACTCGTCGAAGTACACCTGCAGCCGCGTCGCATCGAGATACGCGATGCGGATCGCCGCCGATGGATCAGACCGCACCGGCCGCTCGCCCGGCCCGGATGGGTCCGCGATGTCCTGGTTCAGCTCCGGATAGCGGTGATACACCCACCGGCTGAACGCGGCCCCGCCCCCCGGCGGCCGCACCCGCACCACCGCCACCGAGCTGCTCGCCCCCCGATACCCCTCCGTGATGATCGGAAAGGGCGGCTCGGGCGAGAGCTGCTCCACGCTCACCGTCCACCCCGTCGCGCCGATCGCGTGCGTCCCGCCCACCGCCGCCGGCACCACCACGCGCGTCGCCGCCGCTCCCTCGACGCCGGGCACCTCCACCACGAGCGCGTGCCCCGCCCGCCCCGGCACCGCCTCTTGCAGGTCGCGCCACCGCTCGGCCGGCATGTCCACCGCGTACTCAAACGCCATCACCGCCGTCTCGCGCACGCGCGACGCCGGCCGCAGCGGCTCAAACGTCAGCCGCAGCGCCGGCTTCCGCTCCCAGTCCGGGTCGGGCTGGCCCGTCGCCTCATCGGGAAGCCGGCTCAGCAGCTCCACGGTCCGCAGCGGGTTCGCCGCTGCGCCCGCCGGTGGGGTTTCGCTGCGGACCACCGTCTCGTGCAGCGTCGCGTCGACCGCGTACCCCACCACGCGGAACCGCAGATCCGGATCAACAAACCCCGACCCCGCCGGCACCTCAAGCCGAAGCCCCCGCCCCGCCCCCGGCGCCGAGCCGCCCCGGCCTTGGGTGGGCCGGCTCGCGGAGCCGGCTCTGTCTTGGGTGGGCCGGCTCTCCGAGCCGGCTCTGTCTTGGGTAGGCCGGCTCTCCGAGCCGGCACCGTCCTGAGCGGCCCCCATCTCCAACCCGCCTTCGTCCCCGCCGCCCCCCCCCGCCCCCCAACGCCCGTCCCCCCGCCCCCGCCGCCCGCCCGCCTGCGCCCCGTCCAAGCCCCGGTCGTTGTACCGCGGCACCCCGCGCAGCGGTCGCTGCTCCCACGTCCCCCCGCTCGACACCCACAGCGCCACCTGCGTGCCGTCGTAAAAGCCGCGCTGCGCCCGCCCCGGCACCGTCGCCTTCGCCCCCTCCGCCGTGGCATCGCCACCCGCCGTCCCGGCCGCCGCCACCGCCCCCTCCGTGGCGGCGAACAGGATGGTGTCCCCCTCCACCTTGAGCCGCTGGTAGTACAGGCTCCCCAGCGCCATCACCACGATGCCCGTGTGCACCGTCAGCACGCCGATGCGCTTGAAGTCAAACTCGATCCGCCGCACCGTCGCCACCACCAGGTTCACGACAAACAGCGACAGCAGCAGCCGCATGGGCCACCACGAGTAAAACTCCAGCTCCGTCATCTCAAACGCCGGCAGCCGCCGCAGCGTCGTCGCCCCGTGCGCCTCGACAAAGCCCGCGAAAAACCGCAGCCCCTCCCCGCTCGCCGCGTCGTATCGCAGCACGGGCCACGCGAGCCGGTGCCACAGCACCGCGCCCACCGCCCCGAACGCGAGCACCGACAGCACCGTCGCCGCGAACCGCAGCGCCCCCGCCCGCGGCGGGATCACCATCCGCACGGGCGTCGCCCCCGCCGCCGCCGCCAGCAGCACCGCCGCCACCGCGCTCGCCGAGTACACCGCCCACGTCGGCGCCAGCGCCAGCAGCCCCACCGGCACGCTCGCCAGCACGCCGTACAGCCCCACGCCCACCAGCAGCACCACCGCAAGCCAGATCGAGCTGAGCGTCCGCAGCACCACCTTCACCACGCCCAGCACCGGGCCGCGGAGGTGCTCGTCGTCCCATCGCTGCACCCGTTGCCACTTCCGGCTCATCGCACCCCGCTTCGGCAGCCCGCCACACCAGAGAGCCACACCAAACAGCCACACCGGCCGGCTCCGTCCCCCGGAACCTCATCGCGCCGCACGCCGGGGCCCTCGGGGCTGGCCGGAGGCCCTGACAAAGTCCGTCTTCATGCCCCCCGGGGCCCGGGCCGCGTGGCCGCCTCACGATAGGTCTTCGCCGCCAACCCGGGCTTTGGAGCCCCAGATTTCCCGTTCAACAAGAAGAATCACCAAGAAGCAAGAACTCCGGCCCCGCGTCGCTCCTCATCACCAGTTCCAGGGGATTCCCAGCCGCCCCCGCCGCCGGCACCGCGATCACGCCCCCAAGTTGTCTCCCAGCCACGAACCGGGACCGCTCCTCCGGCCACCCGATCGCCGCCGCCGCCCGGGTGGTGCACATCGCGAGCAGCGTGGCCGCGTCCACGCCGTCCCGCCGCCACAGCAGCCGCGCATCGTCCAGCGGCGAGATCCGATCCGGCGTGTCCAGCGTCAGGATGGAGTCGGTGCCGAGCGCCACGTTCACCCCCGCGGCCAGCATCTCCCGGTATCGGTGCACCCCAAAGTGGCGGGGCGCGGCAAACGCGGCCGACGCTCTGGGGCAATACACCACGCTCGTCCGCGTGCACGCCAGCAGCGCAATCGCCCGATCCGGCGCGTCGTTCATGTGCACCACGGCCCATCTCCCGGGGGCCGCGACCAGGGCCCGGGCGAGCAGATCGGTCGGGTGCAGGCCCACACCGATGCCCTGCGTGCGCAGCGCATCGGTCCACAGGCCCAGCGAGTCCAAAAACGCCCGCATGGGCCCGTCGCCGTGACGGACGAACCGCACCTCTTCGGGGCTCTCGGCAAGGTGCGTCATCAGGCGCACGCCGGCGGTCGCCGCCGCCTTGGCAAAGATCGGCGGGGCCACCGTGTACGGCGCATGCGGCGACAGGCCCAGGCGACCCCCGAATGCCGGGGAGGCCGAGGCAAACAGCGACGCGGCCCCAGACCACCCGGTTTCGGAGTTTGGCCCGATCGCAAAGAACTCCGCGAAGCTCGTTCCCGAAAGCGGGGAGGTTCGCACGGCCTCCGCCGCGGCGAGCGTCGCCCGGCCGCGGTAGCCGCCGTCGACATCGCCGACCGCGGCGACACCCCCGGCGAGCGACAGCGCCACGCCGCGGCGCACGGCCTCGGCGATCGCGGCCGGGTCGGTGCGGCGGCCCAGGCGCACGCGGTCGATCCAGGCGGTGAAGCCGTCGTCGGCGTTGTGCGGCTGCGGGCCCAGGTGCGAGAGGTCCAGGTGGGCGTGGGCGTTCACGAGGGCGGGCAGCAGCACGCACCCCGGGCTTTCCAGAACAAGGTCGGCGGCCGCAGCGGCCGCGGCGGCGGGCCGGGCCTCGATGCCTTCAAACCGCAGGTCGGGCAGGGCCGCGGGCAGGGCCGCGGGCGGGCCCGCCGGGTTCGGCCGCGGCGGGCCGGCGGCGGAGAGCCGCATCGCGACGGGGCCGGCGTGCTGGCCCAGGGCGTCGGCGGCGGCGGCGGCGAGGATGCGGATCGTGAATCGGGCCATCGGTCGGGTGTCCCGGCGCGGCGAGCGGCGGCGCACGCCCCCCGTCCGGCGGGTATTGTCTGCATTCCGCAAGAACTCGGCCCGGTTTGGCCGACGGTACAGTCTCGCAGCGCGGGAGGCCGCACGGCGGCGGGCTCGCGGCGTCCCCCGGTCCTTTCGGCCCATCGCGGCCGGCGTGGAGAATGACGGATGAGCGGTTTCCTGATCGGTCGCATGAAGTCGTTGGCGGGCCGGCGCAGCGTCGCTGCCCTGGCCCGGGTCGCGGGTGTGGGCGTCCTGACGCTCCTCGCCGGCGGCTGCGTGAGCCAGCAGGCCTTTGACGACCTGGTGGAAGAGAACCGCACCCTCACCGCCCGGAACACCGAGCTGCAGGCCCGCGTCGGCGAGCTTGAGGGGCAGATCAACGGCATCTCCGGCTCGGCCAGCAACGCCCGCCGCACGCTCAGCGAGCTGGAGTCTGAGAACGGCCTGCTCCGCCAGCAGCTGGGCCAGGCGCGGGACCAGATCCGCGACCTCGAGGGCCGCCTCGGCGGCATCCAGCTCACGAGCCTCGACCCCACGACCGACGCCGCCCTCGCCGCGCTCGCCGCCCAGTACCCGGGCCTGGTCGAGTACGACGCCTCGCGCGGCCTGCTGCGGTTCAACAGCGACCTGACGTTTGACAGCGGCTCGGCCGAGGTGAAGTCCACCGCCCGCGAGAGCCTGCGGGCCCTCGCGCAGATCCTGCAGAGCCCGACGGCCCAGGGGTACGACGTCCGCATCGTGGGCCACACCGACAGCCAGCGCGTCGCCAACCCCCGCACCAAGCAGCAGCACCCGACCAACACGCACCTCAGCGTGCACCGCTCGATCGCCGTGCGCGACGAGCTGGGCGGCATCGGCGTCGGCCCCGAGCGGCTCGAGGTCGCGGGCTGGGGCGAGTACCGCCCCCGCGTCGCCAACAGCCCCGGCGGCAACACCCCGGCCAACCGCCGCGTCGAGGTCTACCTCGTCGCCGGCAGCAGCCGCGGCTACGACTCGTCCGCCCCGGCGCCCGCCGCGGGCAGCCTGATCGACCGCGAGCGCGTCGGCGGCTCGGCGTTTGAGCCCACGAAGTAACACGCCGGCAGCCGGCGAGACGGCGTCACGACGGCGGCGAGGCCAAGGCCAGACCGCCGCCCCACAGTGATCTTCACGCGGGCCGGGTCTCCTTGGACTCGGCCCGCGTCGTTTTTGCGGCGCACGTGCGCGCGCGTCGGGTGCTTCGGGAAAGGCAGGAACGCGGAGGACGCGAAGAAGCTCGGCGAGCGCGGAGAAGACCAGAACAGCCCAGGGGTGGCGCAACCCTGCGTGCTGCCTGATCCCGCGTCCTCCGCCTCCCCTCCGCGCCTCCGCGTACGGCGTTGCTCCGCGTACGGCGTGCTGAGCTGGCGGCGTTCAGGCCCCCGGCAGCAACGCCCGGCACTCGTCCGCCAGGCGGGCGGCCGCGTCGCGGACGTGGGTGGTCCAGGGGCCGGGCGTCGCGCCGGGCCGCGGGTTCACAAAGGCGTGGATCACGCCGCGGCTCGCGGTGACCAGCAGGCCCGCGGTGCCGGCGGAGGTCGCCCCGGGCCGGACAAAGCCGGCGAGGGACGCGACCTCGCCCCCCTGCGCGCCCACGCCCGGCACCAGCAGCACGCTGTCGGGCATGAGCGTGCGCAGGGCGGCGCCGGCCTCGGGCCGGGTGGCGCCCACCACGGCGCCGACGTCGGACAGGCCGCGCTCGCCCATCGCGTTGGCGGCGAACTCGGCGACGAGGTCGGCCGCCTGCTCGGCGAGCGTGCCGCCCTGCGCGAGCTCCAGGGCCTGCAGCGCGTCGGCGTCGGGGTTGGTCGTGCGCACGAGGATGAAGACGCCCAGGCCCGACTCGAGCATCGGCTCGAACGCGCACGGGCCGACGTAGGGGCTGATGGTGATGGCGTCGGCGCCGAGGGCCCGGGCCGCGGCGGCGTAGTGCGCGGCGGAGATGCCGATGTCCCCCCGCTTGGCGTCCCAGACGGTGAGCAGGCCCGCGGCCCGGGCGTGGGCAAAGACCCGCTCCATCGCGGCAAAGCCCGCGCTGCCGTAGCGCTCGAAGCACGCCGATTGCACCTTGACCACCGCCGCCGAGGGACCGGCGGACGCGCCCCCCGCGGGGCCGCGGCACGCGTCGATCACGCCCTCGCAAAACGCCCGGCACGCCTCGGCGGGCGAGCGGCGGGCAAGGTCGGCCAGCTCCGGCGGCATGCGGTCGGCGACCGGGTCCAGCCCCACGCAGACGGGGGAGCCCGAAGCATCCAGCGTGGCGGCGAGGCGGTCGGCAAAGCGGGGGGTGGTCATGGGGATCTGGAGAGACCGAGCGACAGGCGGGACACCGGTCCCCGCCAAAAAACCTGCGGCGGCGGGCGGCGAACACTACAGCGTCCGCATGACGACAGCCCCACCTCGCGAGTGTACCCATGGACGCCAACACGCCGGTGAAGATTGACCTGAAGAAAGACCGCGGCCTGGCCGTCGAGTGGGCCGACGGCACCGGGTCGTACTACTCGATCGCGTACCTGCGGCGGATGAGCCCGTCGGCCGACGTGCGGGAGCTGCGCAAGGCGATCGCCGCCAACCCGCTGACGGTGCTGCCGTCCACGGGCGGGGGCGGGGCCCTGACGGCGACGGGCGCGGAACTGGTGGGGAACTACGCGATCAAGATCCTGTTCAGCGACGGTCACTCGACGGGGATCTACACGTGGGCGTATTTGCGCGAGATCGACCCCGAACGCCGGGCCGACGGGGAGAACACGCTGACCGCGCCGGGCGATGACGCGGCCCCGCACGACAACCCGCTGGGGCTTCGGTAAGCCGGACCGCGGGCGATGGGATGGGCTTGTCCCGGCTTGGGTGCCACGGCGTGCCTCGACTTGGCCCGGGTGCCGGGTGCCACGGCTTGGCCCTGCCAAGCCGTGCTTCTTGGCCGGGTAGCTCGGCTCGGCTTGGGTGCCACGGCTTGGCTTTGCCAAGCCGTGCTTCTTGGGCGCTGGCTGTTCATCGCACGGCTTGGCGTGGGCGAAGCCGTGGCACCCAGCACCCAGCACCCAGCACCCGGCACCCGGTTCTTCGCACGGCTTGGCCTGCGCCAAGCCGTGGCACCCAAAAACCGGTCTGCTTGCGAAACCCCGTACCGTTCAGGCGGCAATGGCGAACGTCGAACTGACAACCCCGCTGGCCGACCTGCCGCGCATCCCGCCCAAGGACGCGGAGGCGCTCGCGCACATGGGGCTGACGAACGTCGGGCGGCTTGTGGCGCACCTGCCGATGCGGCACGAGCGGGAGGAGGCCGAGGCGCCGATCGCGGAACTTGCGGCGGGGGCGATCGTCTCGGCGCGGGGGGAGGTCTCGGCGACGCGGGTGTCGGGGCTGGGCCGCGCGCGGCGGTTTGAAGCGGTGCTGCACGACGGCACGGGGCGGCTGGACCTCGTCTGGTTCAACCAGGCCTACCTGAAGGACAAGATCCTCGTCGGCATGCGGCTCCGCGTGCAGGGCACCAGCAAGCAGCGCGGGCCCGGCCTGCAACTGGCGAACCCACGCTTTGAGGTGATCGGCGCCGACGCGGGCGTGCGCGAGGGGCGGCTGCGGCCCGTCTACCCCGCGACGGCGGAGATCGACAGCCGGCGCATCGAGAAGGCCGTGCGCGCGGTGCTGGACGATGCGCTGCCCCTGCTCGCCGACCACCTGCAAAGCTCGTTTCGGCGGGAGCGAGAGATGCCGAGCCTGGCCGACGCGCACCGGATGATGCACCGGCCCGAGAGCGAGACGGACGTCGCCGAGGCGCGGCGGCGGCTGGCGTACGACGAGTTGCTGCTGCTGCAACTTGGGGTGCAGTTGAAGCGGGCGCACCGGCGGCGGGCGCTGGCGGCGCCGGCGCTCGGGGTGGCGGCGGACGTGCGCGCGCGGATTGAGGCTCGCCTGCCGTTCGCGCTGACCGAGGCGCAGCGGCGGGTGGTGGACGAGTTGTGCGCCGATCTTGCGCTCCCGACGCCGGCCAACCGCCTGGTGCAAGGCGACGTGGGCAGCGGCAAGACCGTGGTCGCGGTCTACGCGATGCTGCTGGCCGTCGCGGCGGGGCACCAGGCGACGCTCATGGCGCCGACGGAGCTGCTCGCCGAGCAGCACGCCGAGAGCATCGGGCGGTTGCTGGAGGGCAGCCGCGTGCGCACGGCCCTGCTCACCGGCGGGCTGCCGCGGGCGGAGCGCGAGCGCATCGCGGGGGCGCTCGCGGCGGGGGAGATCGACCTGGTGATCGGCACGCACGCGCTGCTGAGCGAGGGCGTGGCGTTCCGGAGTCTGGCGGTCGCGGTGATCGACGAGCAGCACCGCTTCGGCGTGCACCAGCGCGCGCGGCTGCGCAGCACCGGCACCGCGGGGGAGGCGACGGAGGCCATGTCGGCGGACGGGCGCGTGCTGTGCCCGCACCAGATCGTCATGACGGCGACGCCCATCCCGCGCACGCTGGCGATGACGCTGCTGGGGGACCTGGACGTCAGCACGATCGACGCGTTGCCGCCGGGGCGGAAACCCGTCAAGACGCGGGTGGTGCGGGCGGGGGCGCGCGCGGAGGTGTACACGTGGCTTGCGCAGCGCGTCGCCGCGGGGGAGCAGGCGTTTGTCGTGGCGCCGGCGATCGGGGACGGGGAAGAGGACGCGTCGCTGCTGGACGAGCGCACGGAGATGGAGGGTGTCGCCGGGCCTCTGCCGAGCGTGCGGCGGCTGGTGGAGGAGCTTGGGTCGGGATGGCTCTCGGGGGCGCGGCTCGCGGTGATGCACGGGCGGATGGCGCGCGCCGAGCGCGAGCATGTGATGGGGCGGTTCCGGGCGGGGCTGTTCGATGTGCTGGTGGCGACGACGGTGATCGAGGTGGGCGTGGACGTGCCGAACGCGAGCGTGATGGTGATCGAGGGGGCGGAGCGGTTCGGGCTTGCGCAGTTGCACCAGTTGCGCGGGCGGGTGGGCCGGGGGGAGCGGGCGAGCGTGTGCGTGCTGATCGCCTCGGACGAGAGCGCGGGGGCGGACGATGCGCAGAAGCGGCTCACGGTGATGGAGACGACGGCGAGCGGGTTTGACCTCGCGGAGCGGGACCTTGAGATCCGCGGGCCGGGGGAGCTGTTCGGGACGCGGCAGTCGGGGCTCGCGCCGCTGGAGGTGGCGGACCTGTCGCGGGACCTGCCGCTGCTGGCGATGGCGCGGAAGGACGCGGCGGCGTGGGTGGAGGCGTCGGCGGAGCTGGCCCGGCCGGAGGATGCGCTGGCGCGGCGGCGGGTGTTGAAGCGGTATGGGCGGATGCTGGGGTTGGGGGATGTTGGGTAGGGGAGCTGGTTGGTGGTCGGCGCAGGCTGCGAGCCATTGCCGCGTGGATGCCCGGGGTTGTTGCGTGTTGGTACTGAGGGCGTACCGGGGCTGTTGGCTTTTTGTACGCTGGTGACATGAGCCAAACAGCGAGCACGGAATCGGGGCTGCATGGGCGGTTGGCGGCGGTGGCGGGGCAGATGACGTTCCGCCGGCTGGGAGAGATCACGAACACGAACCAGGAGACGGTGCGTCGGTATATGTCCGGGCAGAGCCCCAGCGCGGAGTTCTTGGCGGCGTTGTGCCGGGCGATGGGGGTGAACGGGCGGTGGCTGCTGACGGGGCAGGGGCCGGCGAAGGTGACGGATCTGCGCGCGCACGCGCTCACCGAGGCGAACAGCGCGGAACTGATGACGGCGATCTCGAATACGCTGACGGCGTTGATCGAGCGTGTGGACCGGCTTGAGACGTACATGCAGACGGTGGACACGCGGCTGCGGGCGTTGCAGACGGCGGTGGCCGCGACCGGGATAACGAGGGGCGATGAGCGAGCCGAGCGACCAGACCAGGGAGCAGACGGGGGCGGCGGCGCGGCCGAGCGGGTCGGGCGTGCTGTCGCCGAGCGACGAGCTGAAGATGCTGGTTGAGCTGCTGCGGCCGGCGGGGGCGGGGCTTGGTCGGGGGTGGCTCGCGGCGCTGCTG
>CAZCBN010000027.1:0-32444 GCA_964496975.1 uncultured Phycisphaeraceae bacterium | reverse complement strand
CAATAGATCTGTGCGCCCGAATCAGCCCCCTCATGCTAGCCGGTCGCTCGACCGCCGGGGTCGCCGCCGGGTGCCCGGCCCCGGCAAGCCCAGCTCGCCCGACGCGTTCAACCCCGCGAGGCCCCGCCGGCGGCCTCGTCGCGCCCCGCGGAAACGCGACGCAACCCCTGAATCAAGTGTGACTTGCGCGAAGTTTTGTCGCATTCACACGGTTCGCCGGGCCCGCTCCCTCGCCGGCCCCGCCTCGGCCGCCATAATGGCCCGTCGGCCCGACGACCCCCTCCGCACCCGTCGCCCCGCCGAGTTTCCCCGGAGCACGCCCATCCGCACCCGACCGACGCCAACGGCCACGCCTTCGCCCCTCGCCGAGCGCGGCGGCCTGGTCGCCAAGACCGGGACGTCTCCTGCTCGCGGGCCCGCGACCGGTCTCGCGGGCCGGTGTGCGGGCTGGGCCCTGGCGGCGGCGGTGCCCGCGGTGGTTGCGGTGACGGCGTCGGCCGGGCCGCGCGACCCGGCCTCGCCCGAGCCTGTGGCGGCCCCCGCGGTCGTCGGGCTGGCGACCGGGGCAACGCGGCAGCGGCTCGACAACCTGACGGACGAGCAGCTCGCCGACATCGCCAACCGCACGGGCCTGCTCGCGACGCGCATCCACGCCCATCGGCGTGCGCTCACGGCCATGCTCTCCGGCGGCCCGCTGATCGGCCGCATGCCCATGGCCCCGATGCCGCTGGCCCTGGCCGGCGAGGCCGCGGCGGGGGCGGGGCCTTGCACGGGCGAGGACGTGCTGCGCAGCATCGACCCGCCGGCGACGACGCCCGTGTGGTGGGTGCCCTTCCCGGGCCTCTTCCTGGCGCCCGACGTGCCGGAGAGCGCGTTGCAGGCAACGGCAACGCGGGCCCCGATCACCGCGGTCGATCGCTGAAGGTCGGGCGGGCGCTGAAGGTCGGGCGGGCGCTGAAGGTCGGGCGGGCGCTGCGCGGGCGGCGGGCCCGGGCCCGGCCGGGCGCGGGGGTCAGCCAATACCCTGCCGCGTGACGACGCCGCCCGTGGACCACCCTTTCTCCTCTTCGTCTCCTGCCGACGCCGCCGCTGCGCCGGTGCGGTACCAGCTCACGCTCGCCTACGACGGCACCGACTTCCACGGCTGGCAGCACCAGGAGATCCCGCTCGCCCCGGGCGTGTCGCCCGAGTCGGTCGTGAGCGCCGCCTCGCGATGGGAGCTGGGCCCGGCGGCGCCGCCGCAGGGCGAGGGGCCTTCGCCCAGCGCCGCGACCGCGAACGACGCCGCGCCGCGGGCCGTCGTGCTGCGCACGGTGCAGCACACGCTGACGCGGGCCGTGCGCGAGGTGCTGCGCGAGCCGGGCCTGACGCTGATGGGCGCAAGCCGCACCGACACGGGCGTGCACGCCGGCGGCACCTTCCCCGACGGGCGGCCCGGCGGGCAGGTGGCGGCCTTCACCACGCGGCCCGACCCCGCGCGCGGCGTGGGGTGGCCCCTCGCGCGCGGGGGCGACGCCCTCGTGCGCGCGCTCAACGGCCGGCTGCCCGACGACGTGCTCATTCTGCGGGCCCGGGCCGTGCCGCTCGCGTTCGACCCCATCGGCGACGCGGTGCGCAAGGCGTACACCTACACCATCCACAGCGGGCAGACCCGCCCGCTCTGGGACCGCCGGCACGTCTACTGGACCTGGCACGCGCTCGACCCCGCGGCGATGGCCCGGGCCGCGGCGGCGCTCGTGGGCACGCACGACTTCGCGGGCTTCTGCCGCATCGACCACGGCCGCGAGACGACGGTGCGCACCGTGCACCGCTGCGAGGTGGAGGACGTCACCGCGGCCTCGCCCGCGGCGCTGGCGTGCGGGGCGCGGCGGGTGCGCATCACGGTGGAGGGGGGCGGCTTTCTTTACAACATGGTGCGCATCATCGCGGGCACGCTCGTGGAGGTGGGCCGCGGGCGGATGAGCGAGGCCGACGTGGCGCGGGCGCTGGCGTCGGCCGACCGAACGCTGGCGGGCCCGACGCTGCCGCCGGAGGGGCTGCGGCTGGAGTGGATCGAGCACGCGGGGGGGTGACGGGGCCGCGGGCCCGCGGGCCCGCGCGCGGCGAGGGGAACCGCTCAGCGTCGCGCCGTCTCGGCCTGGGCCGCGGGCGAGGCCGCAGAGCCCGCCGCGGCGTGGCGTGCCAGCAGCAACGCCTTCGCCTCGCCCGCGAGGTAGAACGAGCCGGTGATGCAGATCAGGTCGTCGCGGGCGACGGCCCGCGCGGCGACGTTGATCGCGTCGCGCACCGTGGGCTCGACCTGCGACATCTTGCCCGTCAGGTCCTCGAAGCGCTGGGCCAGCATCTTGGGGTCGGCGGCGCGGGCGTTGTGGCTCGCCTTGGTAAAGATCACCTTGTCGGCGCCGCGGCCGACTTCTTCGAGCATCTTGTCGATGTTCTTGTCGCCGGCGCAGCCGAAGATCATGACCATGCTGTCGTAGCGGATGCTGGAGCCGATGGCCTTGACGAGCGCGCCCACGCTCTCGCCCGTGTGGGCGCCGTCGATCACGATGCGCGGGCGGTCCAGCACGGTTTCCACCCGGCCGTGCCGGGGCGTGGCGGCGAGGCCCGTGGCGACGTCGCGCTCGGGGGCCTTGAAGCCGCGCTGGCGGAGCTTCTCGAGCATCGCGAGGGCGAGGCCGCAGTTGGCGGCCTGGTGCTCGCCCGGGAGGGGGACGGGCAGGTGCTCGTAGCCGCCGCCGCCCTTGGCCTGCACGCAGACGCGGGTGTGGGGGCCCAGGTCGTGGCTGCTCTCGAAGCGCGTGGTGAACTCGATCTCCTTGCCCAGCACGGAGAGGTCGCACCCGACGCGCTCGGCCGTCTGGCGGAAGACCTCCAGCACGCCCTTGTCCTGCTTCACGCTCACGCAGGGGACGCCGGACTTCATGATGCCGGCCTTCTCGGCGGCGATCTTTTCCAGCGTGTCGCCCAGGATCGCGGTGTGCTCGAGCTGGATCGCCGTGAGCCCGCACACCTCGGGCGTGATCACGTTGGTCGAGTCGAGCCGGCCCCCCATGCCCACCTCGGCCACGGCGATGTCCACCGCCTGCTCCGCGAAGTGCACCATCGCCAGCAGCGTGACGACCTCGAAGTAGGTCGCCTCGCCGTGCCGCGGGGCGACGGCGTCGGCGGCGTGGCGGCAGCGGGCGAGCAGGCGCGTCATGTCCTGCGTTGAGATCATCTCGCCGTTGATGCGGACGCGCTCGCGCACATCGACCAGGTGGGGGCTTGTCGTCAGGCCCACGGTGTACCCGCAGGCGCGCAGGCAGCTCGCGAGCATCTCGCACGTGCTGCCCTTGCCCTTGCTGCCGGCGACGTGGGCCCAGCGGACGGCGGCGTGCGGGTCGCCCAGCTCGGCGAGCAGGGCCCGCATGCGGTCAAGCCGGAACGACTCGGGGTCCATCCGCGAGGGGCGGACGCGCTCGAAGTTGGTCAGGCCCTCAAGCCAGGCGCGGGCGGCCTCGTCGGTGGCGAAGGGGCGGACGCGGCGCCGCTGGGCGGGGGCCTCGATGAGGCCCGAGGCCCGGTCGGAGGCCCGGTCGGGCGAGTGGGTGGACGGACCGTCCTTGGCGTGGCCGTCTTTGGCATGGCCGTCTTTGGGTGCCTCCGCGCGCACCGCAGCCGATTTGGCGCCCCGCCGTGTGCCGCTTCTTCCCGACATCGCCGAACCCCTTTGCCCCAGGCCTGCCGCCTGCCCCATCCCGAGCCCAACCGAGCCCCCCGCCGGATGCCCAGACCGGCGGCGGGAGCCCGCCCTCATGCGTACGGGCGGCCCGGACCGGGCGTTCGCGCCCCGGCCGCCGCCCCGTTCTGGTCGCCACGCCGCCGGGGGCTATTCGCCCCGGCCGTGCGCGCGCCGGTGGCCCCAGGCCGACGCGCGGTCCATCAGCGCCTTCATGTCGCTCACCGCCTGCCGCAGGCCGACGAAGACCGCGCGGCTCACGATGGCGTGGCCGATGTGCAGCTCCTCGACGCCGGGCAGGGCGGCGATGTGGTCGACGTTGTGATAGTTCAGGGCGTGGCCCGCGTTGAAGCGCATGCCCGCGGCGCGGATCTCCCGCCCCGCGGCCGCGACGCGGTCGATCTCGGCGACGAGCTCGGGCTGGCGGGGGTCGCCGCCCGTGCGCGCAAAGACGGCCGCGTACGGGCCCGTGTGGACCTCGCAGACATCAAAGCCGCAGTCGGCGGCCGCCTCGACCTGCGCCGCGTCGGCGTCGATGAACGCGGAGACGATGAGCCCCGCCTCGCGCAGCGCCGCGACGGCGTCGCGCAGCGGGGCGGCGCGGCCGGCGACGTCGAGCCCGCCCTCGGTCGTCACCTCTTCGCGGCCCTCGGGCACGAGCATGGCGGTGTGGGGGCGCAGACGCTGCGCGATCTTCACCATGTCGTCCGTCGCGGCCATCTCCAGGTTGAGCTTCACGCGGACGAGCGCGCGCAGCAGGTCGACGTCGCGGTCGACGATGTGGCGGCGGTCCTCGCGCAGGTGCACGGTGATGCCGTCGGCCCCGCCCAGCTCGGCCTCGTGGGCGGCGCGGACGGGGTCTGGCTCGGCGTCGGCGGCGATGGCGACCAGGCCCCCGGGCGCGCCCTGCCGGTAGCGGGCCTGCCGCACGGTGGCGACGTGGTCGATGTTGACGCCGAGCTGAAGCATCGGGCGACTCTATCCGGGTGCGGACGCCGCGCGAACCCGAACGGGGGCCTTTGGCTTGCCCAGACTGCCATGTCTATCGGACGGGTGGGCGGTGGCGCGGCGGGATTTTTCTTTTTGTTGATGAGGACTTGCTTTTTGTTGTCGATGGTTTTATTTTGTGAAGCATGACTTTTGAATCATTGAACTCGGGGACCACCGGGGTGCCGGGGGTTTCCGGACGCGAGGGTCGGCAGCATCCGCTGCTGCACCTGGACGACGACGACCTGAACCTGGTCACCGAGCTCGTGCTGCACAGCGGGTCGCTGAAAGACCTGGCCCGGGTGTACGGCGTGAGCTACCCGACCATCCGCGGGCGGCTCGACGCGCTGATCGAGCGGCTGCGGGCGGCGGTGGCGGGGCGGCCGCGGGACCCGGTGGCGGAGTTTTTGGCCTCGCTCGTGGAGCGGGGGGAGATGTCGGCGTCCACGGCGCGGATGGTGCTGGACCGGGTGCGCGAGGCTGGGCAACGCGACCGAGAACGCGACAAACAACGCAGTGAAGAACGCGGCGAAGGAGGTGGCCTGTGATCGGTGTGCTGATGGCGACGCTGGCGGCGACGATCGGGCAGGCCGCGGGGGCGGCGGATGCTGCGAGCGCGGCGGGGGTGGCGCCCTGGTTTGACGCCGCGGCGTCGGGGTGGCTTTCGGGCGTGCTGGGGACGCTCGTGGGCGTGGGGCTCGGCGGCGTGGGGGGCGGCGTGGGCGGGCCCTTGGCGGGGCGCGGGGTGGGCAAGCCGCTGGTGGTGGGGCTGTACGCGGGGGCGGGGGTGTTCGGCGTGGTGCTTGCGGGGGCGGGCGTCGCGGCGTTGCTGGGCGGGCAGCCGTACCACGTGTGGTACCCGTTCCTGCTGACGGGGGCGATCGCGGCGAGCCTGTCGGGCGGGCTGGTGCCGGTGCTGCTGTCGGTGTATCGGCGAGCCGAGAGGCGGCGGGTGGAGGCGGCGCTGCTGCGGGGCGAGGCGGCGGCGCGTCGGCCGCTGGGCGGCGCGGGCGGGCTGATGACGGTGGTGTGCGCCGGGCTCGCGTTTGTGCTGTTCGCGGGGCCGACGGCGCTGGCGGTGCGGGCGGCGGTTCGGCCGGCTTCCGCGCCGAACGCCGAGGTGACGCCCGGGCCCGCGGCGGGCGCGGCGAGCGGCGCCGAGACGGGCACGGCGCGTGGCGCGATGGCCGCGGGCGGCGTGTCGGTGGTGCTGGCGCCCGCGGGGGCGGGTGATGCGGCGGAAGACCTGCGCGTGCGGGTGCTGCCGGTGCCGGGGCTGGGGTGGGCGGGGGTGATCGCGATGTACGACGTGGGCTATCTGCACGACCCGGCGGGGCGCGCGCAGATGGCGCACCTGGCCGAGCACATGCGCGTGACGGCGGCCGTGGGCGAGGGGGACGAGGCCGCGGAGGCGGGCGCACGCTGGGCGGAGCTGCAGGGCCTCGGCTCGGCGAACGCGGAGACGCAGGGCGCGTTCACGTCGTACGACCTGCTCGCGCCGGCGTCGGATGTGGAGCGGCTTGTGCGGGCCGAGGCGGAGCGGCTTCGCTCGCTGCGGGTGACGGCGGCGGATGTGGCGCGCGAGGCGCCGCGGGCGGCGGCGGAGGCGACGCAGGTGGCGGGGCTGCCCGAGCCGATGGTGCACAAGTTTGCGTTGATGGCGTGCGCGCAGGCGTGGCGGCACGGGGCGGCGGACGTGTCCATGGTGGGCACGCTGGGCGAGACGCCGGCGGAGGAGGTTTCGGCCTTCATCGAGCGGGCGTACGGCGTGCGGACGCTGCGGCTGGTGATCGCGGGGGACGTGGACGCGGCCGCGGCGGAAGCGGTGGCGCGGCGGGCGTTTGCCGGGGCGCCGGCGGCGGGCGCGTGGAACCCCGAGCCGCTGCCGTGGGCGGGGCTTGCGGGGCGGCGGATGGAGATGACGTGGGACCTGCCGGCGCGGGCGGTGGTGGTGGCGTTTGCGCCGCCGGAGGACGCGTTTGAACGGTTCGCGGCGACGGTGGGCGTGGCGCTCGCGATGGCGGTGCGGCAGGGGGAGGCGATGGAGGGGCTGCACCTGGCGCTGGCGTCGGGGACGGCGTGGCCCGTGGGCGAGTTGCCGGTGGTGCTGGTGGCGCCGGTGCGGGCGGGGGCGGAGACGGCGACGGGTGAGCGGTCGCTGGTGGCGCGGGCGGAGGCGATGCGTCGCGAGCCGGTGCCGGCGGGGATGTACGCGGCGCTGCGGGCGGGAGCGACGCTGCCGCCGACGGGGCTCGCGGACGCGGCGGCGATGCGGGCGCAGGGGGCGCAGATCGCGCGGCTGCGCGGGATGGACGAGGGGTTTGCGACGGGGCTTGTTGCGCTGCAAGGGGCGCTGAACGCGGCGATGGTGGAACGGGCCGCGGGGGGCGACGCGGCGCAGGCGGCGGCGTTCCGCGAACGGCTCGGCACGATGGATGACGCGGCGTGGCGCGGGCTCTTTGACCGGGTGCTGGACCCGGCGCGGCGGTTTGTGACGGTGATCGGGCCGCGGGGGTGAGATCGAACGCGGCGGCCCTTAGGCAGAAGGCGAACGCGGAGGGAGCGGAGGGGGGACGCGGAGGACGCGGGGAAGAACGGGGGTTGCGTGGGCGCGAGCGGGTGCGGGGGAAGATGCCTTGAGAACCTGATGCTTTGAGAACCTGATGCGATCGCCGCGTTCTCCGCGTTCCGTGCTTGTTCCGCGGCCTCCGCGTTCGTCTTTCTGCGTCGCGTTCGCCTTCCGCGGAACGTCGCGCGGAGGCGTTCAGGGGGCGTCGGGGGCGGGGGACTCGGGGGGGTCGCCGCAGAGGACGCGCCAGACGTCGCGCACGACCCAGCTCATGTTGTCCTTGGCGGGGGCGGTGGCGGCGGCGATGTGCGGGGCGAGGTGGACGTTTGGGATGTCGAGCAGGGGGTAGGCGGCGTCGAAGGGCTCGGGGTCGTGCACGTCGAGCACGGCCTGGGCGGCGGGGTGGTTGATGAAAAAGTCGGCGCAGGCGATCGGGTCGACCACGAGGCCGCGGGCGCAGTTCAGGAAGATGACGTCGCCCTTCATGCGGCCGAAGGCGTCGGTGCTGAGGAGGTGGCGGTTGCTGGGGCGATCGTCGACATGGACCGTGAGGGCGTCGGCGTGGCGGAGGAGGTCTTCGCGGGAGACGGGCTCGGCGCCGTGGCGCTGCGCGGGGGGGATGTCGCGCAGGTCGTGGTAGAGGACGCGGGCGTTGAAGGCGGAGGCGACGCGGGCGACGGCGGAGCCGATGCGGCCCATGCCGTACACGCCGAGGGTGAGGCGGTCGAGCTGCCGGGGGGCGATGAGGTCGGCGCGGAGCTTTTCCCAGTCGGCGAGGGGGAGGGGACGCTCGAGGAAGAGGCGGGGGCGGAGGGCGTCAAACAGCAGGGCGAAGACGTATTCCACGACGGCCGAGGTGTTGGCCCCGGGGGCGTGGACGACCTGCACGCCGCGGGCTCGGCAGGCGGGGAGGTCGATGTTGTCAAGGGCGACGCCGGCGCGGGCGACGACGCGGAGGGAGGGGGCGCGGGCGAGCAGCGCGTCGTTCACGCGGGTGTAAGTGCGGACGATGAGGGCGTGGGCCGCGGCGAGGGCGTCTGCGAAGGCGGGGTCTGCCGGGGCGAGGCGCACGACGCGGCAACGCTCGCTGAGCCAGGCGAGGGGCTCGGCGGCGAGGGACTCGGTGACGAGGGCGGTGTGGGTCATGCGTGCGCCGGCGCGGGGGTGGGGGCGGGGTGGGCGTGGGTGTCGACCAGCATGTCGCGGGCGACGGCTCCGGCGACGGCGGGCGTGGTGAGCAGGGCGGCGATGCGGAGGGCGAAGGCCATCGCGGTGCCGGGGCCGCGGCTTGTGATGAAGGGGCCGTCGACGACGACCGGTTCTTGCAGGAAGATGGCATCGCTGGGGAAGTGCGGCTCGGTGCCGGGGTAGCCGGTGGCGCGTTTGCCGCTGAGCAGGCCCAGGGGTGCGAGGACGACGGCGGGCGCGGCGCAGATGCTGGCGATGAGCCGGCCGGCGCGGTGGTGTCGGCGGATGATGTCGGCGGCGTGGTCGCTCGCGGCGAGGTTGGCGGCGCCCTGGCCGCCGCCGGGGATGATGAGGGCGTCGTGGAGCGCGGTGGCGTGGGAGGGGGCTTGGGCGTGGGCCTCGATGGTGGTGTCGGCGGCGAGGGGGAGGCCGCGGGAGCCGGTGAGCCGTGTGGCGCCCAGACCGGCGTAGGTGACGCGGACACCGGCGCGGGCGAGGACGTCGCCCGGGGTGATGGCCTCGATTTCTTCGGTGCCGCCCGCGATGAGGATGAGGGCGGAGGGGGCCGCGGGGGCGGGGTGGGTGTGGGGCATGCGGGATTGTTGGCGTGGGCGGGGGGTGGGCGCGCGGGGCTTGTGGGTAGGCTTCGCTGGGGTGTGCGGGGTGTGTGTGCGGGTGTGGTGTGGTGTGTGCCCGGCAGCGGCCCAGACTGCGGAGCGATGCGATGACGAGTGCGAGGTCTGATGGGATGCCATCGCGGGGCGGGGCGCTGGACGCGGGGCACATGTCGGCGGCGGAGTTTCGCCGCGCGGGGCACGAGCTGATCGACTGGATCGCGTCGTACTGGGAGCGCGTGGGCGAGTACTCGGCGAGCCCGGTGGCGACGGGGGAGGTGAAGCCGGGGGACCTGCTCGCCGAGCTGCCGGCGCACATGCCCGAGGCGCGCGGGGGCGAGGGGGAGTGGGCCCGCATCATGCAGGACGTGGAGCGGCAGATCGTGCCGCGGCTGACGCACTGGCAGCACCCGGGGTTTTTCGCGTACTTCCCGTGCACGCTGTCGGGGCCGGCGGTGCTGGGCGAGCTGCTGAGCGCGGGGCTGAACGTGAACGGGATGCTGTGGAGCACGAGCCCGGCGGCGACGGAGCTGGAGACGCGGGTGCTCGACTGGTGCGCGGAGCTGTTCGCGCTGCCGGGGCAGTTTTTCAGCGGGCACCGCGTGGCCGAGGGGTCGGGCGATGCGCACGCGGGCGAGGCCGGAGGGGGGTGCCTGCAGAGCACGGCGAGCGAGGGGACGCTCGTGGCGCTGCTGGCGGCGCGGCAGCGGGCGGCGGCGTGCGCAGGCGAACTGGGGAACAGGGCGGGAAGGCCCGGGCCTGACCCGGCGCGGATGGTGGGCTACACGAGCGAGCAGGCGCACAGCAGCGTGCAGCGGGCGGGGCTGATCGCGGGGCTTGAGGACCCGCCGTCGCGCGCGGTGGGGGTGCTGGAGCGGCGGTTCCGGCTGATCGCAAGCCGCGCGGACGGCTCGATGGACCCCGACGCGCTGGACGCGGCGATGGCGGAGGACCTCGCCGCGGGTCGTTGGCCGGGCTTTGTGACGGCGGCGATCGGTGCGACGGGGCTCGGGTACAGCGATGATCTGGAGGCGATTGCGCGCGTCATCGCGCGGCGGTCGGCGCTGCCGGGGCGGACGCGGACGCGGTGCTGGCTCCACGTCGACGCGGCGTGGGCGGGGCCGGCGGCGGCGTGCCCGGAGCACCGGGGGCTGTTCCACGGGCTGGAGCACGCGGACAGCTTCTGCGTGAACCCGCACAAGTGGATGCTGACGAACTTTGACTGCGACCTCTTTTGGACGCGGGACGTGCGCACGCTGACGGCGAGCCTGTCGCTGAACCCCGCGTACCTGCGGAACGAGGCGAGCGACGCGGGGGCGGTGATCGACTACCGCGACTGGCAGATCCCGCTGGGGCGGCGCTTCCGGGCGCTGAAGCTGTGGTTCGTGCTGCGGCACTACGGGGCGGAGGGGATCCGGGCGTTTGTGCGGCAGGGGGTGGAGTGGGCGGCGTGGCTCGAGCGGGAGATCGAGCACGACGCGCGGTTTGAGCTCGCGGCGCCGCGGTCGCTGAGCCTGGTGTGCTTCCGCCTGCGGGCGGGGAACGAGGCGACACGCGAGCTGATGCGCCGGGCCAACGCGACGGGCCGCGTGTTTTTGAGCCACACGGAGGTGAAGACGCCGGGCGAGGCCGAGCCGCGGTACGTGATCCGCATGGCGATCGGCGGGACGCAGACGCGGATGGAGCACGTCCGCGCGGCGTGGGACCTGCTGCGAGAGCTGGCGGGCGGGTGAGGCGGCGGAGACTCGGGGGAGAAGACGAACGCGGGGGACGCGGAGGGGGACGCGGAGGACGCGGGGAAGAATAAAAACTGTGTTGGCGCGCGCGGATGCCGGGGACGATGGCTTGAGAGCCTTATGGCCTCTCCGCGCCCTCCGCGTGCGGCGACTGTTCCGCGCCCTTCGCGTTCGCCTTTTCTCCGTGAGTCCGCGCCCGCGGGTCACACGCCGTAGATCGGCCGCAGTTTGGCCTCGAGGTGCCGCAGCAGTGGGTCTGGGCTGAGGGGTTTGCCGGTGGCGCGTTCGCAGGTTTCGGCGGCGCTGTAGCGGCGGCCGTGGCGGTGGATGTGCTCGCGGTTCCAGGCGAGGATGGGGGCGAAGTCGCCTCGGGCGATGCGGTCGTCGAGGTCGGCGTGCCGCTCGCGGATGGCCTCGAAGAACTGGGCCGCGTACAGGTTTCCCAGCGTGTACGTGGGGAAGTAGCCCACGAGGCCGAAGCTCCAGTGGACGTCTTGCAGGCAGCCGCGGCGGTCGTCGGGCACGGGGACGCCCAGGGCCTCGCGGAAGGCGTCGTTCCACGCGTTGGGCAGGTCGGCGACGGCGAGGCGGCCCGAGATGAGGTCCCGCTCCAGGCCGAAGCGGAGCATGACGTGCAGGTTGTACGTCGCCTCGTCGGCCTCCACGCGGATGAAGCTGCGCTGCACGCGGTTGACGGCGCGGTAGAGGGCCTCGCTGTCGTAGCGGGCGAGGGCGCCGGCGAAGCAGGCGTCGGCCTCGGGCTTTGCCCAGCGCCAGAACGCGCGGCCGCGGCCGACGAAGTTCTCCCACATGCGGCTCTGGCTCTCGTGGATGCCGAGGCTGATGTCGTCGGCGAGGGGGGTGCCGAAGTCGTCGGCGATCTCGCCGTCGGCGCGGAGCTTGGGCAGGCCCTGCTCGTAGAGGCCGTGGCCGCACTCGTGCATGGTGCCGAAGAGCGCGTCGCACCAGCTCTGCTCGCGGTAGCGCGTGGTGAGGCGTGTGTCGCCCGGGGCGATGCCGGAGCAGAAGGGGTGGGCGGTGGTGTCAAGGCGGCCCGCGTCGAGGTCAAAGCCGAACGCGCGGACGATGCGCAGGCCCAGCGCGTGCTGCTGGGCCGCGGGGACGGGGGCGTGGGCGGGGGAGGCGTCGGGGGCGTGGCCCCGGTCGAGCAGCTCGGCGACGAGGGCGCTGAGCCGCTGCCGCAGCGGGGCGAAGACGCGCTGGATGTCGGCCGCGGTGGCGCCGGGCTCGTACTCGTTCAGAAGGGCGTCGTACAGCTCGGCGTGGGCGGGCTCGCGCAGGCACTCGGCCTTGCGGCGCGAGAGCTCCATCATGCGCTCCAGCCAGGGGCGGAACATCGGGAAGTCGTTGCGGTCTCGCGCATCCTTCCAGACGTGCTGGGCGCGGCTGCCGGTTTCGGCGAGCTCGGCGACGAGGGACGCGGGGAGCTTGCGGGCCTTGTCGTAATCGCGGCGGGCCTCGCGCACCAGCGCGGCCTCGGCGGATGCGGGTTCGGACGCGACGGCCGCCGCGGCCCGCTCGATCGCCTCGCCCAGCCGCGGGTCGGTGGCCCGCTCGTGCACGAGCGCGGCGAGGGCCGCCGACTGCTCGGCCCGCGCGGCGACGGCCCGCGGGGGCATGTACGTCTCCTGGTCCCAGCCCAGCAGGGCGTTCACGCTGCCGAGGGTCTTGATGGATCGCAGGTGCCGGCGGAGGTCCGCGAGCGGGGCGGGGTCGGGCATCGGGCGGGTCCCTTCTGCGGTGGGGATGAGCGGGGCAGAGAGAGCGGCGGGGCGGGCGGCGGGGCGGGCGGATCAGTCCTGCCCGCGGGCGTGCTGCAGCGCGATGAGGGCGTAGGCGGTGGTGAGAGCGGTGTTGTCCTCAAGCCAGCGGCTGCTGAGGGTCTGGAAGCGGCCGTCGGGCTCCTGCAGCTCGGCGAGGCGCGCGACGAGCTCGTCGGCCCAGTCGGCGTCGCGCAGCGGCTCGCCTTCGGGGCCGGTGAGGCGGAGCGTGGAGTCGCCCCACGCGTCGAGCGCGCGGGCGAGGGTGAGCAGGTAGTAGTAGTACCCGTCGTGGCCCAGGCCGGGGTTTTCGGCGAGGGTGTAGTTCCGCTCGATCCAGCGGAGCGCGGAGACGACGCGCGGGTCGCTGCGCGGCAGGTCGGCGTAGACCAGGCTCTTGAAGCCGGCGTAGGTCATGCTGCCGTAGGCGCGGAGGCGCGAGACGGCGGTGCCGTCGTCCAGCGTTTCTTCAAAGACGCCGGCCTGGCTCTGGCCCGGGCGGTTGTCGATGCTCTCGGCGTTGGGCACGGTGGCGTAGATGAACCCACCCTGGCGGCTGCCCTGCGCGTACGCCTCGCTGTTCACCTCGCCGTCCATCTGCGTGCGGCGGAGGAAGACCAGGGCCCGCTGCAGGGCCTCGTCCTCGGCGCTCACGCCGGCGTCTTGCAGGGCCTGGAGAAAGAACTGGGTGTTGGAGAGGTCGGGGCGGCCGTTGTTGCCGTAGCCCACGCCGCCGTAGAAGGGGTGCCGCTCGTCCACGGGCTGGTTCCAGTCCGGGGCCTCGGGCGTGGGCGAGGTGAGGGGGTCAAACGCGCCCCACTGCAGCGTGCGCAGGCGGGCGACGCCCCGCTGCACCGCGGCGGCGGCCTCGGGCGTGTGCAGCCGGGCGAGCGCCGAGACGCAGATGGCGGTGTTGTAGCTGGGCAGCACGCCGTCGTGCAGGCCGCCGTCGGGCTTGGCGTGGGAGAGGATGTAGGCGACGCCGCGGCGGACGGCCTCGTCGTCGCCGTCGATGCGCGGGTCCATGAGCAGGCCCGTGACGACAAGGCCGGCGATCGCGGGGAAGTCCGGCCTCTG
The DNA here is from genome assembly GCA_964496975.1 of uncultured Phycisphaeraceae bacterium. Classification (GTDB taxonomy): domain Bacteria; phylum Planctomycetota; class Phycisphaerae; order Phycisphaerales; family UBA1924; genus CAZCBN01. Next base: position 18,771 of record CAZCBN010000027.1, on the reverse strand, counting down.
CGGGTTCACGGCCCAGCCGCCCGACTCGGCGTCCTGCTGCGCCCGCAGATAGCCCACGGCCCGGGCCGCTACCTCGCGGGCCTGCGCGTCGCGCTCGGGGGACAGCGCGGCGGCACCCTCCGCCGCCACCAGGGCGGCCGCACCAACGACAACGGCGAGGCGGAACATGCTCATGGCGGGAGCGTATCGCCCGCGCCGCGCGGGGGATCGGGCTCGGCCTCGGCCAGCAATGCGAGCGCACACCCGACGACCGCCGCCGTGCCGATGCGCAGGATGTGCGGGCCCAGGCCCACGCGCTCGACGCCGCGGGAGGCCATGTCGGCGAGCTCCGCATCGGACCAGCCGCCCTCGGGGCCGATGAACAGCGCGACGCTCGCCGCCCCGCGCCGCTGCATCGGGGCGCCGCCGGGGTGCGCGACGAGCGCGCGCGCCGCGGGCGCCACCCCCTCCGGCGCACCCAGCGCCCGCAGCGCCGCGGAAAGGTCCATCGGCTCGCGGATCTCCATCGCGTGGGCCCGGCCGCACTGCTTCACGGACTCGCGCGCGACGCGGCGCAGGCGGTCGAGCTTGGTCTCGCGCGGGTCGACCACGCCGTGCGCAGTGCGCAGGGGCGTCCACGAGGCCGCGCCGACCTGGCTCAGCTCCTCGATCATCGCGGCGAGGCGGTCGCCCTTGGGCGGGGCGGCGAAGACGTGCACGGCGGGGCGCGGCGGGGGCTCGCGATGGACGCTCAGCAGGCGCACGCGGACGGTCAGCCCGTCGCGGCCGCCCTTGTCCACCCCCTCGATGCGGGCGTCGGCACGCAGGCCGGCGGCGTCGAGCAGTTCGAGCCGGTCGTCGGCCTGGGCACGGCGGGCGGACCAGAGGTGGCGGGCCTCCTCACCGAGAATGGGGAAGACGTCGCCGGGCGCGAGGCCCGCGGAGGCGGCAGCGTCGTCAATGAGCACGCGGAGGGTGGGCATGTCGGGCGGGGGGCGGGCGGGGTCGGGCGGGGTGTTCTCGGGCCGGGGGGAGGGGGCGGGTGCGCGTCTCGCCCATTATGAGGGGTTTCTTTGCCGGGCGGGGCCGGGCTGGACCGAGAAGCCTTGAGTTGACCAGCCCCCGACCCGATCATCGGGGCGTGGCCGATGCTGCGCCCCAACCCCCCGCCGCGAACGACGCCGGCCCCGGCGATGGCGTGGCGTGGCCGGCCGACCCCGCCGACCCGGGCGAGGCCGCCGCGGGCCCGCCGCCCGAGGAGGCCTCGGCCGACGCCGATGACGCCGTGGACGCCGACGAGACCGAGCCGCTGGCCGAGCGGGTGGAGTCGCTGCTGCAGGAAGTGTCGCAGACGGTGGAGTCGCTCCGGCGGGCCGAGGGGCTCTCCCCCGCAGCCCCGGACGTGGGCGCGGCGGACCTGCTCGCCGAGGGTGACGACGCCTCGCCCGCGGACGAGGGCGACGACGCCTCGCTCGAGGCGGTGCTGGAGAGCGCCGTCCACGGCACGCTGGCGGGCGACCCGGACGCGGCCGCCGCGGACGAGGGTGCCTCGGACGAGGCCGACGTCGCGGTTGACGCGGACACCGACCGGGCCATCGAGCCGAGCGACGCAGCGTCGACGACGGACGACGAGGACGCGGTGGCGCAGGCCGACGGGGGCGACGGAGCCGAGGCGACCGGCGGCGTGACGGGCGACGCGGTCGCCGTTGGGATGGACGACGGGGCGGACGACCTCGCGAGCGATCGTGCCGGCGATCTCGCCGACGACATCGACCGCATGGACACCGCCGCGGCGATGCCCACGCCGCGGGCCGCCCCGAGGCCCGCAGCCGCGGCGACGGTGGCGACGACCGTGGCGGCGATGCGGGACGCGGTGGAAACCGTGGAGGCGATCGAGGCCCGGGCGATCCGCGAGGCGCTGGACGCCGACGACGCCGACGAGACGGACGAGGCCGCCGGCGACAGCGTCGAGGCCGCCGTCGCGGCCGTGGACGACCAAGCGGTCGCCGAAGCGGCGCGTAACCAAGACGATGGGGAGGCCGCGGACGAATCGCTCGGCGTCGCGCTCGACGAGGTGGCGTCGACGGCCGAGGCGAGCGAGGCCGAGGCGAGCGAGGCCGAGGCGAGCGAGGATCTGAGCCCGGCCGTGGCCGCCGTCGCGGACATCGACGCGGTCGAAGCCGTCGACGGGGGCGAAGCCGGGCCGGCCGACGCCGCGGACGAGCCGGCGCTGGACCCGCTCGACGACACGCTGGCCAACGAACTGGGCGACGAACTGGGCGACGAACTGGGCGACGACCCGGACACGGCGGAGGCGATGTCGGCGGATCTGGGGCTGGCCGGGACGGGGCGTGCCTCAGACGTGCCGCAGACCGAGGCGGCCGACGCGGACGCGCTGGACGCCGAGGCGTTCGACGCGGACCTGCCCGAGCCGGATCTGACTGAACCGGAGCTGTCTGCGCCGGACCTGACTGAGCCGGACCTGTCTGCGCCCGACCCGATCGAGCCCGACCCCGCCGAGGCCGCGTTGCCCGAGCCGGACCTGCCGGCGGAGCCAGCCCCCGCCCCGGCCCCAGCCCGCGCTGTCGCCGCGGCCGCGCCACCCGCGGGCGAGGCCCCGAAGGCCCCGCGCGAGCCCTTCGACGATCTGGACGACATGCTCTCGTCGCTCGACGAGTGGCCGGCCGAGACGCGGGACGCGGCGCTGCGCACCGGCGCCGGGCCCGAGGCCGACACGGCCGCGCCCCCCGCCGCCGCCGCGGACGAGGCACCCGCCGCACCCGCCGCGGACGACGCGGGCGACGACCACGCCCCGGCCGACGAGCCTCACCCCGACCTGATCACGCCCCCCGGCGCGACGGCCGACGACCTGGACGAGCACCTCAGCCGCGCGTCGGCCGAGTCCGTCGCCGCGGCGTTGGAACGCGACCTTGCCCGGGCCGCGCCGGTCGCCGGCGCTGCGAAGAGCGCCGCGGGCGTCGGGGCGGGCGCCGGCGCCCCGACCACCGAGCCAACGGCACGCGCCAGCGCCGGCGGCGACACCGCGGACGCGCTCGCCGAACTGGAGCGCCTCACCAGCGCGATGCAGACGGCGACGAAGAAAGCCGCCGCCGGGACCGGCGCCCCGGCCTCGGGCGACGCGGCGCGATCGCCCGGCGGGTCAACCTCGGCGAGCGGGGGCGGGCGGGCGTGGGCGCTGGCGCGGCGTGGGGCGGCGGCGCTGTGGGCGGGGGCGCGGGCGGCGTGGGCATGGCTTGCGCCGCGGGCCGAGCCGGTGCTGCTGCGGGCCGTCTCGCTGATGGGCCGGCCGCTGGAGGGCAAGCCGGACCGCGTGCGTGCGGCGACGGGGTGGGTGGCGCTGGTGACGCTGTTCTTCGCGGCGTGCCTGTGGGTGCTGATCGCGCTGCTGGGCGGGCCGAAGCCGCCGGTGGTGGAGCAGGTGCCGACGGGCTTGCAGCGCGACGAGGCCGCCGCCGCGGCGGCCGAAGAGGCGGGGCCTCGATCGCCGCCGGGCGCATCGAGCGGGGCCGCGGCGGGGTGAGCGGTCGGCGTTGCGGGGCGAGGCCGCGACACGCCGGGCGGCCGGTTAGTTGATCCACGCGGCGAGCGTCAGCTCAGCGGCGAGCGCGATGGCGACGGCGCCCTTCGCGACGATCGACAGGGCGCGGCCCGTCGCCGCGCCGCGGGCGGAGCGCAGGCTCTCGTCCCACGTTCGCTTGGCCCAGCGCCGCTCGGCGAGCACGGCCCCGACGCCGGCGCCGACGATGCCCGTCAAAATCGCCCCGATGATGGGCAAAAACGGCAGGAAGATCGCCCCCGCCACCATCCCCGCCACCGAGCCGACCAGCGAGCCCAACGCCCCGGCCCGCGTGCCGCCGGCCCGGCCCGCGCCCGCGGCCGAGGCGAAGAACTCCACCACCTCACCCAGCACCGCGAGCGCCGCGGCGCCGGCGAAGGTCGGCCAACTGAAGAGCTCCGGCTGCCACGCCCAGCACGCCGCCGCCGCCGCGAGCGCCACCCACATGCCCGGCAGCGTGACCCACGTGAGCAACGCGCCGAACCAGGCGGCGAGCGTGACGAGCGATGCGGCGACCCAGATCATCGGTTCTGCTGTGAGGCGGGCGTGCAGCGCCGAGGGCGGCGGGGCAGGGGTGCGGGCTCAGGCCGGGTCGGACGCTCCGGCGTTCGGTACGGCGGAGTTTGCTGCGGCGGCGGACGCTTCGGCCGGGGCTTCCGCGTCGGCGTCGGCCATCTCCGCTCCCTCGGCCGGCTCGACCGTGTCGGGGAAGGCCGCGGCCTCCATCTCCAGGATCCAGTCTTCCAGCTTCGCGTAGCGGTACGTGTCGACCTTCACGGCCTGCCCGCCCAGCCGCTCGTGCCCGGGCTTCACCATCAGCGAGACGATGAACTTGTCCCACTTGCGCTTGTCCACCTCGGCCAGGTCCGCGGGCACGAGGCTCGCGCCGCCGGGCAGCGTCAGCCGCTGCTCCTCCGCGTCCCAGCGGTACGACTTGCTGGCGACCGTCGCGAAGAGCCAGAGCAAGTAGGCGCCCCAGACGTAGCACGCGCCCGCGATGATCCACTGGCTCGGGATGTCGTACGAGGCGAGCGGGCTGGGCCGGGGCCGCGTCTGCCAGAGCGTCGTCAGCTCGGCGAGCTTCGCCCGCGGGTCTTCAAAGGTCGTGCGCTCGGGCCGCAGCTCGCCGATGCGCGAGAGCGCCGTGAGCCACCGCTCCCGCGCCAGCAGCATCTGGGCCCGCAGCGTCTGCCGGCTGGAGGGGTTCTTCGCGTCCTCGTCGATCGACTTGCGCACGTCGCCCTGGGCCAGGCGCTTCAGCTCGGCCGCCGGGTCGGCGAGGGAGACGCCCCGCTGCGTGTCGCCGGCCTGCTCGGTGCGGAGCATGACGCCCGGCTCCTCGCGATCGGCCTGGTCGGCCGCGGCGAGGTACTCGCGTTCCAAAAAGCTCGCGGAGTCGGCCCCGCGCTTCGGGTAGGCCACCAGCGCGTCAAACAGGCCCCAACTCCCAAAGCCCAGCACCACCACCGTCATCACGACGATCTTGAAGAGCCAGGGCTTGTGCAGCGTCGTCCGGTCCATCCCGTCTGTCTCCGTTCGCCGGGCGAGGCCGGCTCGCCGAACGCCGGGGGCGCTCCCGTCCCACCGGCCGCGTCGGGCCCGCGGCGACCCGCCTCAACGGTCAAGCCGGGCGAACGCGGCCGACCACCACGCCGCCGCCCGCTCGGGCCCCGCGGCCCGGGCCATCATCGGATCAAAGCCCCCCCGACTCACGGGCCGGATCGGAATTCGCGGCGCCGCCCGGCCCAGCGTCAGGGCCTGGGTGAGGAACGCCGAATGCTCAGCCCGGAAGCGGGCCGCCGCGTCGCGCGGGTCGCGTTTGCCGAAGAACACCCACCGCATGGCGTCAAGCCTACGCCGCCGGACCCCCGCCGGCCGCCCCCTCCCCCAGCACCCGCCCCTTCCACGACCGCCGGCCCGTGAGGTGCAGCACGAAGCTGTGCCACTGGATCAGCGTCATCCCCAGCACGCCCAGCGGGTGAAGCCACGCCCCCGCCGGGCTCGTGCCAAACCGCCGCGCGAGCCGCAGCCGGAGCCAGATCGGCACCCCCGCCGCGAGCGCCAGCAGCCCGACGCTCACCCACGGCTCCCAATCCGCCCGCGCCGCCCCACCCGCGGCCCCACCGGCGGCCCCCGCGGCCGCCCACACCGCGACCGGCAGCGCCACCCACGGCAGCAGGTGCCCGAGCGCGTGCATCACCGTCAGCACGACGAGCAGCAAGGGCGAGCCGAGGCCCTCGTAGGCGTTTTTCGCGAAGCCGCGCCACGTCTGCGCGAAGCCCCGGTACATGCGCACGCTGGCGATGTCGGTGCCGTCAAAGAGATCCGTCCGGAAGCCCGCCCGCCGCACGCTCCGCGGCATGCGGATGCCGTCGTGGTAGCTGGCCTTGAACGCGCTGTGCCCCCCGCTGCCGCGGTACGCCCGGGCCGTGACGAGCAAAAACTGCCCGCACCCCGCGGCCGACGCCCAGTCCTTGTTCTGCCGCATGCGCCACATGGGCAGGTAGCCCAGCAGCAGATAGAACATCATCGGCACCAGCGCCGCCTCGGCGAGCGTGCCCGTGAGCTGCCTGGGGAAGCTGCTCAGCAGGTCCACCCGGAGCCGCGCGGCCTCGGCCACGCTCCGACGAAGCGCGTCGGGCGTGAAGCGCACGTCGGCGTCGGTGAAGAGCAGCCACTCGTCCTCGCGCAGCGGCGGCTCAACGCTCCCGTCGGCCCGGCGCAGCGTGCCCGCCAGCGCCGCCTCGCCCATCCGCCAGCACGCGTGCTGCTTGCCCGACCAGCCCGCGGGCAGCGGCACCGTGGGCGCGCGCAGCACCCGCGCATCGGCCGAGGCAAGCCGCTCCACAATCGCCGGCGTCTCGTCGCTGCTCTGGTCGTCGTACACCACCACGCGGGCGGCGGGGTGGTCGTTCTCCAGCACGCCCCGGGCGCACGCCTCGATGTTCGCCGCCTCGTTCCGCGCGGGCACGCACACCAGCACGCGGGGCGGCCCATCCCCCGCCGGCCCACTCCCCGTGGGCCCACTGCCCGGCGGCACGGGCGCCGCGGGGTCGCTCCGCCGGTAGAGCCGCAGGTTCACCGAGGCAACCAGCGCCGGCGCCGCCGCGACGCCCGCCGCCGACGCCGCGAGCCACAGGGGAACGCCGACGCTCATGCCCCGTCTCCCACGGCCCCGCCGGCCCGGCCGGACGCAACGGCCCTGCTGGACTGCGCGGCCTGCGCCGCGAGCCGCTGGTCGCGCCGGTCCCGCCGGTCGTCGATCTCCCCGTGCTTGCCGCGCAGCCGGAGCCACCAGTCGTAAAACGGGCTGATCTTCGGCGCATCGCCCCCGCACAGCGTGCGGAAGCGGGCCGGGTCCCGCGTCACCGCGGCCTCGGCGAGCCGCGCCGAGTTCTCGTCCATCGCCGCGCGCAGCGCCCGGTGCCACGCCGCGGTGCTCGCCGTGCCGTCTGCGGCACGCCGCGGCTCCACCGCCTGAAACCGCAGCAGCGCCTCGGGCCGCGCGTCGAGCCAAAACGTGTACTCCACCGCCACCGCCACCACGCGCGTCCGCCCGTCCATCGCCGCCAGCCGCGCCGCCCCGGGGCGGATCTCCACCGGCTCGCGCACGTCGGCGAACCGCCCCTGCGGCGTGATCCACAGCGTGGGCCGCGCCTCGTCGCGGAAGTACGCGCCGATGTACGCCCCCATCGCCTCCAGGCTCGCCGGGTCGTCGGGGTTGATGCCGAACGTCCCCAGCTTGCGGAAGAACCCGAACCGCTCCAGCTGCGCCGCGTCCATCGGCGCGCGGATCGTCCGCCCCGGCAGGTACACCCGCTGCAGCGTCAGCATGAACAGCGGGTCCCACCAGCTCACGTGGTTCATCGCCCCGATCAGCGGCCCCTCGTGCGACGCCAGCGAGGCGAGCACGTCCGCCCCCTCGTTCGCCACGCGCACGGCGTAGAACTTCTTCGCGATCAGCTTCTCATGCGCCCACCAGCCGAAGAAGCGCACAAACCCCGGCGCGTACCGCGCGGGCACCAGCGCAGCGCGGGCCGGTGCCGCGGGCCCGCCGGCCGACGCGTGATCCACCCCCGCCGCAACCCGCCCCGGACCCCTCGGCATCGGCACGCCTCACACGCCCGCCGGCACGCTCACCAGGCGCCGGCTCCCCGCCGGCATCTGCGCGGGCTCGGTGGCGCTGGGCTCCTCGCCCGTCGGGCGGCGGCCCAGGTCCTCGACCGCCGAGCGGGCCGCCGTCACGCCGCTCATCAGCACCATCGGCACGCCCGGACCCGGGTTCGCGCTGCCGCCGGCCAGGTACAGGTTCTTCAGCACCTTGCTCCGGTTCCGCGGCTTGAAGCCACCCGCCAGCTTGCCGTGGCTCGCCAGGCCGTAAATCGCCCCGCCCTCGGCGTTGTACATCCGCTCGATCCCCTGCGGCGTCAGCGTGTGCTCGCACACGATGCGCTCCTCAAGGTCGGGCATCCCCATCCGCTTCATCTTGTCGATCACCACGGGCCGGTACTGCTCCAGCAGCCCGCCCGGGCCCTCCCACCGCTGCCCCTCGCGCAGGTACGCCGTGTGGATCAGCACGTACAACGCCTCGCCCGGCTTGCCGTCGATCAGCGGCGCCTGCCCGCTGTCGGTCTTGCTCGGCGCGGCGATGTACAGCGTCGGGTCCCGCGCCGGGATGCCCTTGTTGTAGATGTCACTGAACTCGTGCTCCGGGCTCCGGCTGAACAGGAAGTTGTGGTGCGCAAGCTGCGGGTAGGGCTCCCGCAGGCCCAGGTAGAGCACGAGCCCGCTGCACGCCGGCGTGTACTTCTTCGCCACGTCGCGCTGCGCCGCCGAGGCCGCGGGCGTCGACAGCAGGTCCCGGTACGTCCGCTGCACGTCGCAGTTGGACACCACCACGTCCGCCGAGATCACCCGGCCGTCGGCCAGCGTCACGCCCGTCGCCCGGCCGTTCGCCTCGTTGATCGTGCGGACGCGGACGCCCGTCACGTAGTTCACGCCCTGCTCGCGGCCGATGCGCTCCAGCGTCCGCGCGATCAGCCGCGTGCCGCCCGGCGCGGCGTTGCCCTTGCCCATCGGGTACCAGCATCCGTTGTCGGTCTGGGCCGCCGCGATCAGGCTCAGAATCGCCGGCGCCATGAACGGGCTCGAGCCGACATACTGCAAGAAGTGCTCGCACAACTGCCGCACGTGCGGCTCGTTGATGTGCTTGGCGATCGTCGCCCCCACCGTGGAGTGGAGCCGCATCGCCATCACGTCGCCCAGCAGGCCCGGGTCGCTGGGCGGGCTCTTCATCATGTCGCCGATCGCGCCCAGGTCCTTGTAGAAGAACACCTTCTCGCTCAGGCGGTACATCCGCCGGCTGTAGTTGATGAAGTCCAGATACCCCTGCCCGGGCCGCTGCTGCGGGAACTGCTTGTCGAGCTCCGCCGCGAAGACCTTGGGGTCCCGCCGCAGGTTCACGACGGTGCCGTCCTCGTAGAAGCACCGCCACTGCGGGTCGAGGTCCACGAGCTCGCAGTAGTCCGCCGGGTTCCGCCCGCTCCGCTGGATGATGCCGCGGAAGACATTCGGCAGCGTGATGATCGTCGGCCCCATGTCGAACGAGAAGCCGCGGTCCTCGATCAGGTTCATCTTCCCGCCGAGGTGCTGGTTCCCCTCAACGGCCGTCACCCGCAGGCCGTTGCTCGCCAGCTCCACCGCGCTCGCCAGGCCCGCCAGCCCGCCGCCGATGACCACCGCGTGCGTGCCCCCGCCCCCGCCCCCGCCCCCGCCGCCCGAGCCGCCCGCGTGCGAGTGACCGTTGGTGTGCGCCGCGCCGTTGCCGTTGGAATGACCGTTCGTCTGCATGGGAAGGGTTCTCTGTGCGTGCGGAATGGCTGCGGGCCGTACGACGGACCAGGCGGCGGACCAGACCGGGGACCAGGCCGCGGACAGGACGGCGAACCGGCGGATGACCTCAGGGCACAGCCTCTGCCGGCGCCTCCGCCGCGGCGGGAGCCGGGCCCGCCGACATCGCCCGCCCACCGGACGCCGCCGTCCGATTCGCCCCCCCACCGTACATCCGCGTCGCCCACTTCGCCACCTGCGCCGCCTGCGACGCAGCCAGCGGCTCAATCGGCGGTCGAAATCCGCCCGTCACGCTCACGTACACGGGCCGGGTCATCGCCAAAAACCCCGCCTCGCCCTGGCTCAGGCCCCACCCGCTCTCGCCCACGCCCCCGATCGCCGCGCCCGGGTGGGCCGTCGGCAAGACGGCGTCGTTGAACGTCACGCTCGTCGCCCCCAGCACCGGGGCCAGCCGCCGCGCCGCCGGCCCGGGCCGCCGCGTGAACACGCTCGTCGCCAGGTGCTGCGTGCACCGGCGGTGCACCTCCACCGCCTCCGCCTCCCCCCGCACACACACCACCGCCAGCGCCGGGCCGAAGTGCCGCCCCTCCACCAACTCCGCGTCCGCCGGGCAATCGAGCACCGCGACGGGCCGCATCCACGCCCCCCGCGGCGGCTCCAGCACGCCCGTCAGGCTCCGCCCCCCCGCCCGGCACGCCGCCTGCGCCAGGCCGAACGCACGCTCCGCCGCCCCCGCGTCAATCAGCCGCCGCGGCCCCGCCCCCGCGGCCAGCAGGCCCAACTCCCGGCAAAACGCGTCGTACACCCCCTCGCACACCAGCGCCCGCCGCGGCGCCATGCACGTCTGCCCGCCGTTGCTCTCCACGGCGAACCAGATGCTCCGCGCCGCCACCTTCGCGTCCGCGTCGCGCAGCACGATCGCCGAGTCTCGCCCCGACAGCTCCAGCGTGCTGGGCGTCAGCCGCGGCGCGAGCGTCTCCGCCACCGCCCGGCCCACCTCGGTGCTCCCCGTGAAGACCACGTGGTCAAAGCGATGGTTCGCCAGCATCGCCCGGCCCGCCTCGCGCGTCGCCTCCACGCTCCGAAGAACGCCGTCCGGCAGCCGCGCGGCCTGCGCCAGCTCCAAAAGCCGCGCCTGCGACCGCGGCGCATGCTCGCTCGGCTTCACCACCACCCGGTTCCCCGCCACCACGGCGTGCACCAGTTGCTGCCCGAGCAGACCGACCGGGTAGTTCCACGTCGCGATGAGGCCCACGTCGCCCGCCGCCGCCCGGTGCACCCGCACGCGTTTGCCCATCCCGAGCAGCCCGCCCGCCCCAACCGCCCGGGGCCGCAGCAGGGCCCCCGCCCGCCGCTCGCACCACCGGCACGCCGCGAGCACGGGCAGAATGTCCGCCGTAAAGGCTTCCCACGCCGGCTTGCCGACCTCTTCCTCCATCAGCCGGCACAGCCCCGCGTGCTCCCCCGCCACCAGCCCTCGGAACCGCCGCGCCCACGCCAGCCGCTCGCGCAGCCTCCAGCCCCTCCCCGCCGCGGAGGTGCCCCGCCAAGACGTGCCCACCCGAGATGCCGCCGACGCCTCGCTCACGGGGCGAGTATAGATGTGCCCCGCGGCGCGTCCCGCATCGTCCACCCCGTGGCGAGCGAACGCCGCCGCATCGCGCACCGCCCCACCGCGGACGCCGGAGCCCCGCCGATGATCGCCACGCCCACGTCCCGCCCCGCCCCGGTGTCCCAAGCCTCACCCTCCGTCGCCGTCGTTGGCGCCGGTCCGGGGGGCCTCGCCGCGGCCGTGCTCCTCGCCGCCTCCGGCGCCCGCGTCACCGTCTTTGAGGCGGGCGACCGCGTCGGCGGCCGCACCCGGCGCATCACCCTGCACGACGCGCAGCACCGCGCCTTCCACTTCGACACCGGCCCCACCTTCTTCCTCATGCCCTACGTCCTGGGCGAGATCTTCGCCGCCGCCGGCGAACGCATGGAAGACCACGTCGACCTCACCCGCCTTGACCCGATGTACCGCCTCATCATCGGCCGCAAGGGCGCCGGCGGCGCCCCCGCCGACCCCCTCGTCATCGACACCACCCAAGACCTCGCGCAGATGGCCCGCCGCCTGAACGCCGTCAAGCCCGGCGAGGGCGAAGCCTTCGACCGCTTCATCGCCCACAACCGCTCCAAGCTCCGCCTCAGCGAGCCCATCCTCCGCCGCCCCATCCGCTCGCTGCTCGACCTTGTCGACCTCGAGACCGCGCAGGTCCTCCCCCTGCTGAAGCCCCACAAGAGCGTCCACCAACTCCTGGGCGAGTTCTTCACCGACGAGCACGTCAAACTCGCCGTAAGTTTCCAGAGCAAGTACCTCGGCATGAGCCCCTTTGACTGCCCGAGCCTCTTCACCATCCTCCCCTTCATCGAGTACGAGTACGGCATCTGGCACCCCAAGGGCGGCTGCAACGCCATGATGGCCGCCCTCGCCCACGTCGCCGAGAAGAAGGGCGCCGTCGTGCGCACCAACACGCCCGTCGAACGCATCACCTTCTCCGGCCACCGCGCCGACGGCGTGGTGACCGGCGGCGAGCGCACGCCCTTCGACGCCGTCGTGGTCAACGCCGACGCCGCCTGGGCTCTCAAAAACCTCGTCCCCGCCGAGCTCCGCACCACCGGCCCGCGCCGCGAGTACGCCGCCGAGGTGCTCGACAGCAAGCGCTACTCCTGCTCCACCTACATGCTCTACCTGGGCGTGCAGGGCGAGGTTGATCTCCCCCACCACACCATCCACACCAGCCCCGGCTACGAGGACAACCTCCGCGACATCACCGAGCGCGGCCGCGTCACCGACGACCCCAGCATCTACGTCTGCAACCCGAGCCGCATCGACCCCACGCTCGCGCCCCCCGGCTGCAGCGCGCTCTACGTCCTCATCCCCACGCCCAACTGCCGCCCCGGCACCGACGGCGCCCCCATCAACTGGGACACCGAGGCGCCCGCCATGCGCCGCCGCGCCATCGCGCAGCTCGAAGAAGTCTTCGGCCTGCGCGACATCGAGTCGCGCATCCTCTGCGAGCAGCAGATCACGCCCGCCGACTGGGCCGCCATGAAGATCAACCACGGCGCCACCTTCAACCTCGCGCACAACTTGCGCCAAATGCTCCACTGGCGCCCGCAGAACCGCCTCAAAGGGTTTGACCGGCTCTACCTCGTCGGCGGCGGCACCCACCCCGGCAGCGGCCTGCCCACCATCTTCCTCTCCGCCCAGATCTCCTCCGCGCTTCTTGCGCGGGATTGCAACATGCCGACCGCGGGCGCCCACCAACGTCCCATCGCCCAGGCCGATCGCGCAGCTCTTGCCGCTTCTGCCGTCTAAGTCGCGCCACCACCCAAACACAGGGGGCACACCCCTGCGCATGTGGATCCGATCTGCCTTGTCTTTCGTAGATCTTGGTGAATCTTGTCGTCGGGCCAGCCGCTTGGTGAGCTATGGCGCGACGAACCGCTCGAAACGGGGTGCTCACTCAGACCGCCCGCTCGCCTGACCGAGCGGCGGCCCGACTCGGCACGCGCGACGAGCGTGAGCAACCGACGGCACGTTCCGTTCGCCCAGGGCGTTCGCCCCGAGGCGTGTGTCCGAATAACTCGTTCTGTGAGGGAGGCGGGCCTATGTGGTGCCTGCGGGTCCTCTCGTTGGCCGCGGCCGCCGGAAGCGCCGCGTCCGTGTCGCCTGCTGCGCCGCAGCAGCTCACCCTCTGGGGTGTCGACGCCGGAAACTCGCGGCTCTTTGCCGTCTGGGATGTTGACAACCCCGCCGAGACCTTCCGCGACTTCGGCACCCTCGTCTACGACGACGGCACCACCCTCCAGCCCCTCGGCGGCGGGCTCGACGCCCTCACCGTTGTCGGCCAGCACCGCGCCTACGTCGCCGTGAACCACGCCCTCGGCGGCTTCGAAGGACCCGTCCTCGTCGAGGTCGACCTGCGCGACCTCCAGCCCGACACGCCCAACGTCGTCCGCGTCGTCGGCTCCATCGCCCCCGCCTCCATCACCCCCACCGACGACCCCGCCTGGGCCCGACTCACCAACGGCCGCGCGCACGCCCCAGCCCTCGGCGCGCCCCGCATCACCGGCCTCGCGGGCGACCCGCTCTACGGCGTCATGCACGCCCTCGTCGGCGACGATGACCCCGCCACGCCCGACCAGCTCCACCGCGTCTTCGTCCCCGCCGGCGGCTCGCCGGTCATCGAGCCCGTCGCGTCGCTCGACACCGGCACCGTCGCCATCGGCCAGGCCGCCGACATCGCGATGGGCCCCACCGGCACGCTTCTCGTCTCCGACACCTCCACAGGCACGGTGATGACCGTCGACGCGCGCACCGGCGCCGTCATCGGCGTCCGCCTCTCCTCCCCGCGGCTCGAGGCCTCCGGCGCCGCCAGCGCCCTCGCGTGGGAAAGCCTGGGCGAACGCACCGCGCTCTACAACGCCGAGTCGGCCGAGCTCTGGATCGATTCGCCCGCCGCCGAGCGCACGTTCATGGTCGCCCTCGCCGACTTCGGCGTCACCGACGCCCGCGGCCTCGACTTCGTCCTGGTGCCCGACGAAGGCCCCGACGAAGACACCCAGGGCGGCGGCGCCGCCGGCGAGCAGGCGGGCCCCCGCATCAACAACCTCGGCGGCGGGGGCGGCGGCGGCGGAGGAGGCGGAGGGGGCGGCGGCGGAGGCCAGCCCGACTTCCCCTTCGACGACATGATCAACCCCCCCGACGACCCGACGGACGACGACGACGACAACCCCATCGACCCCGATGAGGACATGCCCGAAACCCCCGACGAGCCCGACCCCGACGACGACCCCACCGACCCCCTGCCCGACGACGACGACCCGACCCCCGACGACGACGACGACAACCCGCCCCCGCCCCCCCCACCCCCGCCCGTGCCCACGCCGGGCGGCGGCGCGGTGCTCCTGATCGGCGCGGCCTGGGCCAGCCGCCGTCGTCGACGCTGAAGACGGGCATCGACCTGTGGGGATAAAAAAAGCACGGGCTGCAAGCCCGTGCCACCAAAGAACACAACACCACCCGCCGTTTGGCCCGGCTCCGTTTGGCCCGGCTCACATCGCCGTGGCGCGGGCGCCCTCGTACCCCTCGCCGGCGAGGCCCAGCCGGGGCGTCGCGTCGGTGGCGGGGCGACCCATGCCGAAGGCGGCGGTGTCGCGCGTCCGCACCTCGGGCGTGGCCTCGGCGCCGGGGCGGCGGGTGTCGCGGATGCGCGTCGCCTCGTCGATGTGCCCGAGGGCCCGCGAGACGAGCTCGCCGCGGCTCGACGCGTTCAGCTTGCGGTGCAGGCTCTTCACGTGGTCGTGCACGGTGTGGCAGCTGCGGCCCATCTCTTCAGCGATCTGACGGACGCTCTTGCCGAGCGTCAGCTCGTGCAGCACCTGCTGCTCGCGCACCGTCAGCCAGCGGGCCGAGGTCGACCGGCGGGCCCCGATCGCCAGCAGCGCCCGACGCACCAGCAGCGGCATCGACACCCGCAGCAGCGAGACGCCCACCTTGGCCGCCGCGCCGCCGGGCCCCTCGGCCGAGGTGTACGCCACCTGGGCGATCATCAGCCGGCCCGCCTCGACCGTGCCCATGCGGCACGCGCCGACCAGAACATCCGTACAGGGAATGCCGGCCCAGAGCTGGCCCAGCCCGCGCGTCCGCCAGTCGGGCGAGCGGATCAGCTCGCCCAGCGAGCCGAAGACGCCCTCGTCCAGTTCGGCGGCCGAGGGGCGGAAGCCGATGTCGGTCAGCCGCTCGGCCCGGGAGCGGAGGGTCAGCTCCACGCTCGGGTCGGCCGTGCCGGGCATGTCGCGACGACCGGTGGCGACGCCCGTCGCCTCGTGCGAGACGATCGCGCCGCTCTGGTCAATCGACGCCAGCAGCAGGCACACGCGCCCCGAGACGGCCACGGGCCGCAGGGCCTCGGCCGCCCGATCACCCCAGTCCAGGGTGGCCACGGCCGGCAACTCGCAGATCGCCTCGGTCATGATCGTCGCGGTTTCGAGCGCTGTCATCGCGTCTTCGCCGATCGAGTGCATGGTGCCGTCTCCTTCTTGGTGCGTGCCCGGGGTTCGCGAGCCTGCTCTGTTTCGCGTCCCATCACACAACCCACGCCGGGCCGGATGTTTGCCAGGATCTCCGCGACTCCGATCGTGCCCGAAGTCGCCCGGTCTGCCAACCCCATTGTCAGGGATTTCCGTCACTGTTTTACCATCTTGCCCGGACAGCCCGGAGTCCCATTCAGACATTTCACGGAACTTTCCTTCCCCTCAACAGGCAACCTTGGTCTCCCCCGACTATCGGTCCACCTGCAGCACCACAGGGGGTTTTCTGGGCCGTCCATCACCGAATGGGGTGAAGTACCAAGCCACCCGGTCTGAACCCCCACAACTCGGCGGTTTGCTCTCGGACCTTGCAGCTTCTCGGCCACACCGCGGGCCGGGTCGCCAAAAAACCATGGTCCATGCGCCGAAACCTCTGTCAACACACGACTTGGTGATTACCAACTTCCTCCAGTTTACCCAAGTTCTCGTGGGCCGCGCCTTGGCGGCCGCTGCATCCGGGTGAGCGTCGCGCAAACCTCGCGCGGATTCCGCCGCTTCGGGTTGTGGGGTCCGGATTCTGAGGCACACTCCAGCAACGGGGTGTGTGAGCAACATCTGCACCCTGTTTAGGTTAGTCACGCCGCCAACGCGGCGTCGGGCCGGCGGAAACGCCGGGACCTGCGCGGTGTGGTGCGCGGTATCGGCCGGTTCACGGCAGGTCACCGCGCCCGGACCACGCGGTCTCGGCGATGGCTGTGCGGCCTTGGGGTGGGTTCGGCCGTTCGGGCGGCGCGGCGCAGGCCGCGGGCGCGGGCGGCGAGGTGATTCGCCAGCGTCGGGCTGTGGGAGCCCGCGCGCCGGCACGCGGTCGGAGCTCGGCACGGGCCGGGTCGGGAGAAACCGCGGAAAGGGGAACGGGAAGGCTTGCCCCGGTGGCCCGGGCGTTGCGCGCGAGAGCGCTCAGCGTTCGGGGGGCGAGAAGAGGGACGCGGCCCGCGCGTGCGTGTGTGGCGCGGGACGGCGGCGATCTCGGATCGCTCGGACGGTGTTCGGAGAAGAGACGCTGGGGCGCCGATGAGTCTTGCTGCGCGATATCCCGACCTTGGCTTCGCGGCGATCGGCTGGCAGCCCGACGCGATCGCCCTGATGGACGAGCACCACCTTGTGGCGTGGTCGCTGGACGCCTCGCGCCGGGCGAGGTTCGCCGCCGGCATGCAGCAGTTCCTGTGCGGCCAGCGCGACACGGACGTGGTGACCATCCACGGGCGATTCGCGGCGGACCTTGATCAGTTCTGCCACCAAGTGGAGCTCCAGGTGCCGGTGGAGTCGCTGGCCCGGCGGATCAACGGGGCCCGCGGCCTGACCGAAGCGCTGCGCAGCCGCGAAACACACGCGGGACTTTCCGTGGCGCGGATGCGCTACCTGCTGTGGAACGACGCCGACCTGCTGCTGCGGGCCAACCCCGGGCTGTTCGCCGAGCTGGCCGACGCGCTGATGGGCGTGGCCGCCGAGACGGAGTACGCGAGCGAGGACCTGCTGCTGATCCAGCGCGTGGTCTTCATCGGCGGGCCGGAGCTGGACCGCTGCGCGGCCGGGGCGTCGGGCCCGCTGTCGTCGTGGCTGCGCGACGGGGGCCGCGAGCCCTTCTGGCGCGTGGTGACGGGGCTGGACGCGCCGCCGGTGCAGCGGGCGTGCATTGATGATGTGATGCGCTGAGGGTCGACGGGCGCTATTCGGCGTCGTCGCCGCCGGCGGGGCCGGTGTCCTTGCCGCCGTCCTGCGTGCCCGCGCGGCCGACCAGGGCGCGGGCGAGCACTTCCTGCACGTGGACGCCGGAGCCGTCGACGCCGTGGCCTTCGATGTTCATCGCGCTCAGCACGCCGTAGCCCATGCCCAGGTGGATCATGAGCCAGGCGAGCACCTCGGCGGAGAAGCGGCGTCCGACCTGGTGGGCGTCCTGGGCGATCTCCAGCTCGCGCTTCAGGAAGCCGTGCAGGGTGCGCAGGTGCGTTTCGAGGGCGGTGTGGATGGCGGGGTCGTCGACCTCGCTGATGGCCTGGAGGAAGACGCGGTAGGCCTCGCGCCCCGCGGCCGAGACCATGGGGTTGCTGCCGATGAGCCGGCGGAGCCGCTCGGCGGGCTCCTTCGCGCTGGACATCGCGGCCTGCCACTGCTCGAGCGTGCGGGTGCCGGTGCGCTCGATGAGGGCGACGAAGAGGTCGCGCTTGCTGGCGAAGTGCCTGTAGATGATGGGCTCGGTGACGCCCGCGGCCTTGGCGAGCTGGGCCGTGGTGGCGCGGGCGTAGCCCTGCTGCGAGAACAACGCCGCGGCGCTGTCCAGCAACTGCTCTCGGCGCTCGGCGGCGGGCAATCGGCTCATGGCTCGCTTTCGGTCGCGGGGGCCGGGGGGGGGCACGGAACGCAGGGCGGGGTTGTATCGGCGCTCGGCGGTCGCGGCATCGGCCCGCGGGGCGGGGTCAGCCGCGATCGGGGCCGCGGGCGGGGCCGGGGCCGGCGGCTGAGTCGGCCGCCGGGGTTGGCGGCAGGGGCACCGGGTCGTAGCCGCCGCGGTGCAGGGGGTGGCAGCGCAGCAGGCGGCCCGCGGTGAGCACCGAGCCACCCCACAGACCATACCGCCGGTACGCCTCCAGCGCGTAGCGGCTGCACGTGGGCGAAAATCGGCACTGGTTGCCGACGAGCGGGGAGAGCGTGACGCGGTAGACCCAGATCAGCCCGATGGCGGGCCATGCGAGCGCCCGGCCGATCGGGCCCGCGGGCCGCGGGGCGCCGGGCGCTGGCGCCGGGCGGGCCGCAGGGGCCTCGGGGGGCGTGCGCTCGGTCATGGTGGGTCACCCGGGGGGCTCGGGGGGCGACGGGCCTGTCGCCGCCCCCATTCGCGGTGGGAGAGCGCGATGAGGTCGGCGAGCAGCCGCTGGTAGTCGACGAGCGGCAGCGGGCGGTGCGGTCGGACGCCGACGATGAAGTCGTACGCCATGCCCTCGCCGTGCTGGGCGCGCCAGAGGCGGAAGGCCTCGCGCAGCAGCCGCTTCACGCGGTTTCGGACGAGGGCGTGTCCCACCCGGCGGCCGACGCTGAGGCCCAGCCGGGGCTCGGGGGGCGTGCGCGCGGGGTCGGCGGGGCGGCTGTGAAGGATGAGCGGGCCGGCGGCCTTGGACATTTTGGCCGCGTAAACGGCCTGATACTCCAGATCGTGCTGGAGGCGGTGGCGGCGGCGGAAGACGGCGGGCCGGGCGATGGAGCCACCGCTTCCGGTGAGGCCGGGATTAACA
>CAZCBN010000026.1:29399-33021 GCA_964496975.1 uncultured Phycisphaeraceae bacterium | reverse complement strand
TCCAGCCCTGCGACGCCTACGCGGCCTATGCCTTCTCCACCGTCGTGGCCGCGGACGAGAACCGCTGCTTCATGCGCACCCTCCGCGCCGAGACCGAGTTCATCTACGGCGACGACCAGGTCTTCAACCTCGGCGGCTTCGAGGTCCTCCAAGAGGGCCGCGACGTCGTCATCTGCGCCGCCGGCTACATGGTCCACATCGGCAACATCGCCGTCGACCTCCTCGACAAGGCCGGCGTCAGCGCCACCCTCGTTGACTGCTACTCCCTCCCCTTCGACACCGACAAGCTCATGGACCTCATCGCCAAGAACGGCGGCTACGCCCTGAGCCTCGAGGACAACTTCGGCGGCGGCCTCGGCTCCGCCATCGCCGACGCCATGGTCGAGGCCGGCGACGCCTTCCAGCTCGAGCAGATGCACGTCCGCCGCATGCCCAAGAGCACCCGCACCCCCGAGGAAGCCCTCGCCATGTGCGGCCTCACCGCCGAGGACGTCGTCAAGGCCACGATGCGCCTGCTGCAGGTCGTGTAACACCACGCCCCCCGCCGCCGCGACGCCCCCACCATCACGCAAAGAAAACGCCACCCCCACGGGTGGCGTTTTTCATTCCAAAGCCCCTCACTCCCCCCGGCCTCTTCTCCCCCCCGAATCCCCGATGGCCGATGGCCGATCCCCGATCCCCGATCCCCGATCCCCCCCTGCCCTCACGCCATCAACGCCGCCGTCCCCGGCTGGCTCTCCACATACCGGCGGTGCACGTCGACGTAGTGCTTGCGGTAGATCGCGTCGATCTCCGCGGCGCTCGGGAACTGCCCGCTGAAGCCCGGCACCTCGTCGTCCAGCGTCGCCTCCGCCGCCTTGATGAGGTGCACCAGCAGCGTCCGCGGGTCTTCGACGCCGACCGAGACGCGCGTCGTCGTCGGCGTGATGCCCGCCGCGAGCAGCGCCTTGCGCGACAGCTCGCTGTGGCTCGTGATCGCCGGGCAGAGCACGATGGTGTTGGGCGTCCCCAGGCTCACCTGGTGGCCGAACACCGGGTCGAGCGCGTCGAAGAACCGCTCGAACGTGGGCCGGCTGAAGACGGCCGGCGCGTCCGGGTCGCTCCGCCGCTGGCCCTCGAAGTCAAACGTGAAGAGCGGCGCGGGGAACTGCAGGTACATGCACTTCTCCCGCAGCGGGCTGTTGGGGTTCCCGGGCGCCGCCGAGCAGTTGACGTTGATCTGCGGGTGCCGCCCCAGCGCCTCGGCCAGCGTCAGCGTGTTCGCGACCTTCTGGAGCATGCGCAGCTCCAGCGTCGCCATGCCGTTGATGACCTCAAACGCCTTGTCCGCGTCGAGGAACGCGCCCTTCACGTAGTACACGTTCCAGAAGAGCGTTTCGTCCCACGCGAAGTCGCGCTCCTTGCCCGTCACGTCCAGCCCGCGCACCGTGTCGTGCTTGCCCATGAACATGCGGTGCGTCCGCCCGATCACCACGCCCGCCGTCGTGCTGCCGTGGCCCGAGATGTCCTTCGTGTAGCTGTGCACCACGAAGTCGGGCCGCTCCAGCGGGTCCTTCCGCCGCAGCGGCCGGTGCAAAAAGGGCGTGCCCACCGTGCTGTCGCAGATCACCGTCAGCCCGCGCTCGTGCGCCGCCCTGCAGATCGCCGGCACGTCCAGCACGTACCCGTGCGGGTTGCACGGGCTCTCCAGGTACACATAGACGTGCCGCCCCTGCGCGAGCCGCCCGGCGTGCTTCGCCTTCGCCGCGTCGAGCGCCTTCACAAAGTCCGCCTCGGTGAACCCGTCCCAGAACTCCACCGCCACGTCCAGGTTGCCCGGCTTGGCGAACCAGTCGTGCATCAGTTGGTGCGTCCCGCCGTACACGTTCCGGCTGCTCAGCACGATGTCCTGATACCCCACGAGGTGGCTCAGGATCGCGTCGATCGCCGCCATGCCGCTGTTGAAGTTCCACGCGAAGTAGTCCGCCGCCTCGGGCCCGCACTCCACGTCCACGATGTGGTTCGCGAGCGAGATGTTCGTCGGGTTCAGCAGCCGGCTGTAGATCTCGTGCAGCAGCTCCTTGCCCTCAAACGCGTCCTCCACCCACTCCGCGCACGCGTAGATGTACGTCGCCGTGCGCGCGATCACGGGCTTGGCGCTGAACAGCGCCGTCACGTTGTCAAAGATCGGGTAGGGCCCCTTGCGGCTGCGCTGGCCCGGGTCGTCCACGATGCTCTGGTACGCCGCGCGGAAGGGGTGCTGCAGCGTGTCCAGCATCTTCGCGAGCTGGAAGCACAAGAACTTCATCGCCGCGAACCGCTTGAGCCGGTCCGTCCGCGGCAGGCTCGCCAGCTCGGCCGTCGCGATCGTCCACATCGCCTTCAGGTCGCCGTTGCCCGCGTACAGGTGCGTGGCCAGCGCGCCCAACCGCTGCCCGAACGCGTCGTTCGGATCAAGCCCAAAGTGCGCCAACTGTTCAGCCACCAAACCAGGGATATCCCCGGCTTCCGTCGTGTGCCGCCGCGGGCTGATCTGCCGTGCGGGGGCGAAATCGGCCGGCGTGGAAAGGCCGCTGTGATGATCCAGGGGCGTCGCGGTCATGGTCGATCCTTCCGTGTCAAGCCGTCCGAGCGGGCGTGCGCCGCCCCCGCGGGGCCGGCACCGTGCGGGTGCCGTGCCGCCCCACATGCTACGGGCGCGGAGCCCGAACCAACGCCCCCGAACCGCCCGTGAATTCACCGGCTAGAACCCAGTTCTTGCCAGAAAACGAATCAACTTTGTGCGAACGCCGTTCGAGAAAACACGGGAACGCCTGCAAACACCGATAGAGGTGGGCTGCCTCCGTCACGGGGGCCGCCTGACGCTTTCCTGGCGTTCGCCGTGCCCAACCCCATGTCACCGATGTGTTCCGACGAAGGGCATCCCACCGTGTTCGTTCGCTCCGATCCATTGCACGCCGTCGTCGAGGCGATCGCGGCGCCGCTCGCTGTGGTGGACCAAGACCTGCGGTTCCTGTGCGCCAACGCCGCGTGGATCGCCTGGCGCGGCGGGCCCGTGGACGGCGTGGTCGGACTGCGGGTGCACGACGTGGCGCCCGACCTCATGGCCACGTGCCTGCGTGCCGCGCTCTGCGCCATGCACACCCGGCTTGATCCCGCACACGCCCCGGCGCCGAGCCGAGCAACCGACGCCACCGGCGTCCTCGCCACGCCGTGGATCACCGACCCCGATGGTTTCGCGGGGATCGTCCTGCACCGCCCCGGGCCGGCGGCCTCGGCGCACGCCGACCGCGCGGCCGCGGAGGTCGCCCACGAACTCCGCGCCCCGATCGCCGGCATCATCGAGGCCGCGCGCCTCGCCGCCAGCGGCGCGGGGCCAACGTCCGATCACGCTGGCCACATCGACACGATCGTGCGCACGGCCGAGCACCTGCTGGGCGTCGTGAACCGCTTCGTCGAACGGCACGCGGGCGGCCCCCGGGCCACGCCGTCCACCGGTGCGTCGGTCGATGTTCGGGCGTTGCTCGATGACGTCGCCGGGGCGATGGGCCCGCTCGCCTCCAGCGCCGGCGTGGCGCTCGTGGTCTCGGTCGGCGCGGGCGTGCCCGAGGTCCGCCACACTTTGCTTGGTGCTTCCGCCGCC
>CAZCBN010000026.1:12680-29389 GCA_964496975.1 uncultured Phycisphaeraceae bacterium | reverse complement strand
CGGCGCGGGCGTGCCCGAGTCGGTGCCCGCCGACGCGCTGGCCGTGCGGCAGGTGCTGTTCAACCTCGTGAGTAACGCCATCCGGCACAGCGGGTCCCCCCGGGTGGTGCTGTCGGCCGAGGTCGGCGGTGACAGCGGCCCGCTGACGCTGTCGGTCAACGACGAGGGTCGGGGCCTCGACGCGTCGCAGATGCGCGGGCTGCAGAACGCCGCCTCGCCCGACGGCGCGGCGGAGCCGGTCCGCCGCGGCTTAGGGCTCTCGATCTGCCGCCAGCTCGCGGCGGACCTGGGCGCCGAGCTCACGGCCTCGTCCAACCCGACGGGCGGGACGACGGTGTCGTTGCGGCTCGGGGCCTCGGGCATGCCGCCGGGGCCGCTGGCGGGGTGCCGCGTGCTGATCGTCGACGACTGCCCGCACGCGCGGCACGTGTACAAGCACTTCTTGGGCGCCGCCGGCGCGTCGCTCTCGTTCGCCGAGTCGCTGACCGAGGCCCGCGCGGTCGCGGCGTCGGCCGCCGAGGCGGGCGGGGCGTGGCACGCGGTGCTGCTGGACGCGCGGCTCGACACGCCGGGTGGGTCGGAGGACGGGCTGCAACTGGTGCCGGAGCTGCGCGCGCGCTTCCCAGCGGCGCGGTTCATGGCGGTGACGGCGTGCTGCGCACCCGCCGACCGGCAGCGGGCGCTGCGGGCTGGGTGCGACCACCACATCAGCAAGCCGGTGGACTGGCCCGCGCTCGTCGACCTGCTCGCCGCGACGCTCGTCGACGGCCGCGAGACCCCGACGCCGCCGGCGTGGGCCGGAGGGGCCGCGGGGGCCGGGGGGGCCGGGGGGGCCGGGGGAACGGGGCCGCGGGTGCCGCACGTCCCGCTCGGCGCGGCGTGATGCGGTTCGTGCGAGAAGGCCTTGGCTAGAACGGCCGGCGCAGCGGGTTGACGAGCAGGTTGTCCCGACCCGGGATGAGCAGGTCGGCGATCTCCATCGCCTCGCGGAAGGACTCGATCGCGGCCTCGATGTCGTGGCAGGTGGGGAGCACCTTGCCCGCGTCGAGGTGCTCGGCCGTGGGGAGGGCGTCGCCGCAGAGCAGGGTGGTGTGGCCCGCCGCCGCGCCCCCGGTCAGCAGCAGGCCGCAGCAGCCCACGGTGACCCCCGGCAGGGGGAACAGATCGACGCCCTCGGCGAGGTGGTCGGGCGCGGGCTCGCAACGCTGCAGCACGGCGATGTCGCCCGCGAGGACGCGCTGCACGTCGGCGTCGGGCGCGTCAAAGTTGGCCGCGAGCCGCTTCAGGCTCTGCGCGAGGGGCACGCCCACGGCCTCGCGCTCCGACGGGGAGATGAGCCAGCGGGCCCGGTCAAACGCGGTGAGCGCCCGCCGGCCCTCGGGGTGGAAGTCGGTGAGAAAGACGTGGGTGATGTCGTGCGGCCCCAGGCCCGTGCGCTCGGCGAGGCGGGCGAGCAGCGCGGGCTCGGGCAGGCCCGGGTCCACCAGCAGCCGCACGGGGGCGGAGGTGCCGGGCTCGACGGTCTCGATCAGCACGGTGGTGCGGTGGCCCGTGCGCACGGGTTGGCGCTCGTTCCACAGGGGGTGGGCCGCGAGGGTGCCGATGCTGATGACACGGGTGCGCACGCTGCGCAGATGCTACAGCCCGCCGGCGGGCCGGGAGCGGGCGCGGGTTTGGCGGGCGAAACACCGGCGTGAATGGCACGGTGAAGGGGTCGGCGGGCCACGGGGTGTGGGGCCGACGGCGCTGGGCGCGGGGTCGGCGGCGTGTCCGCCGGCTCCGCGGGGCCCGGCTTCGCGCTTCCCCTGCGTGCGTCCCGTGGCGGATCCCCAGCCGCTGCGGGACGCATTGTTGCTTGAGGGCCGCGGTGCTCGGTGGAGCCAAAAACGCACCCGCCCGTCGCGGGGCGACGGGCGGGGGTGTGCGTTGCGATGCGGCGCGAGGCGGCGTGTCGCGAAGACGCGGGCCTGCTGGAGACGCCGGCTCGGAGAGCCGGCCTACCCAAGACGCCGGCCTGGCCCGGGCTCAGATCTTGGGGAAGGCGGGCAGGTCGACCACGGTCTGGTTCACGTGGTTGAAGTAGTTGGTGAAGATGATGACGCTGTACATGGCGATCGCCTCGGCGATGCCGGCGTCGTTGTAGCCGGCGGTGCGGAAGGCCTGCACGTCGCCGTCGCTGAGGTGGCCCTTCTTCTCGTGCAGGGCGATCACGAACTTGCTGAGCGCGGTGAGCTTGGCGTCGCCTTCGACGCTGCCGCGGCGGGCGCCGATGGTCTGGGCCTCGGTGAGGCCCGCGCCCTTGCCCATGTGGGTGTGGGCGGCGAGGCAGTAATCACACGAGGTCTGCTGGCTGATGGCGAGCTGGATGACCTCGCGCTCCTTCTGCGTCAGCACGCCCTGGCCCAGGGCCTGGTTGGCGTTCAGGTAGAACTGCACGGCGGCGGGGCTGTTGGCCATCTCCTTGAAGATGTTGAGCTGCATCGCCTTGAGGGGGCCCTCGAACAGTTCCTTGGCTTTGCCGGTGGCGGACGCGGGGTTGATGGTGCTCAGACGGGGCATGGTGTTCTCCTGTCGATGCGTGCGTGGCACCACGGCGGCCCCGGGTCCGAACCATCGGACGCGGCGCCGGGCACCGGTTGCAAGTGATCTGAACGTCCTCCGCGAGGCCAACCGGCCGCGAGGTGGACTGACCATTCCAACCCGGCAGACAACGTCGATTGTTCCCGCTGCGGATGGGTTGTTTCGCGTAGACATGCAGATTTTGGTGAAGACAGGCGGTCTGTCGGGCAGACCCGCGGTCTGTGCGCGCGCGGGGGCGGCGGAGGGCTGGCGGGGGCCGTTCGGGCCGCGCGGGGCCTTGGAAAGGCCGCGGGGCCGGGGGATGGGGGCGGGGCGGTACGATGGCGACGGGTAGGCCCGGCGGGGAGGTGGCGCGGGACGCGCCGACCCCCGGCCGCGGGGCCCCTGCCATCCGGAGCCGCTGGCCATGTCACACGTCCACGAACCCGGGTCGTCGCGGAGCAACGGCGCGGTCTCGCCGGCGGGGTCGGCGTGGCCGGGCGGTGGGGGTTCGGGTGGTGCGGGCGCCGGGGGGGCCGGGGGGGCCGGGGGGTCGGCGGCGGACGTGCGGCTGGAGCGGCTCATGGAACAGGTGCGGGCCGAGGTTCGGCACGAGCGGACGCCCCCGCCGGCGGCGGCGGGGCTGACGCGGATGGACGCGCACTGCCACACCTGGGCCTCCAGCGGGCCGGCGGTGGCGGCGCTGGGGCTGATCAACTGCCCGGAGTGCTATTCACCCCCGGAGAAGGTGTACGACCAGGCGATGGCGCGGGGCATGGACCTCGTCACCATCACCGACCACGACACGATCAAGGGGGCGATGGAGCTGGTGGAGCGCGGGTTTGACCGCTTCATCGTGGGGCAGGAGGTCAGCGTTCGCTTCCCCGAGGACCGGTGCCTGCTGCACGTCCTCGTGTGGGGGCTCACGCCCGAACTGGACGAGCAGCTCACGGCGCTCAACCTGCGTCAGAACGTCTACGACTTTGCGGCCTGGCTCCGGCAGAACAATCTCGCGCACGCGGTGGCGCACCCGCTGTACATCCAGAACGGGAAGCTGACGCGGTGGCACGTGGAGCGGGCGACGCTGCTGTTCAAGGGGTTTGAGTGCCTGAACGGGGCGCACGCGCACCAGGTGAGCCGGGGGATCGAGCGGTACCTCGACGCCTTGACGCCGCAGCACGTGAACGCGCTGGTGGCGCAGCACGGGATCGAGCCGGTGTGGCCCAAGGCGTGGGAGAAGGCGCGGACGGGGGGCAGCGACGACCACGGGCTGCTGAACATCGGGCGGACGTACACGCAGGTGGTGTCGCCCGACGGGCGGAAGATCCGCGACCCGCGGGAGTTCATGCGGCGGGTGATGGCGGGGGAGAGCTCGCAGGCGGGGGTGGGCGGGCACTCAGCGCTGCTGGCGCACCAGCTCGCGACGGTGGGCGCGCACTACTACGCGGACAAGCTGTACGAGCGGCGGAGCCCCTCGGGCAAGTACCTCGCGGCGCGGCTGCTGCGGTTCGCGGGCGTGGCGGTGAAGAGCCCGAGCAAGAAGCGCGTGGCCGCGTACAAGCTGACGCAGAAGATGTGGCTGCCGCGGAAGGCGAAGCGGCGGAGCCTGCCGATCGTGCGCGCGCTGCGGAAGGAACTGAAGCCGCTGCTGGAGCGCTACCCCGACATCCGCGAGCGGATGGACCCCGAGGCGTGGGCGAGCGGGGCGGCGGTGAGCCAGCACGAGCGGATGGCGGAGTTTGTGCAGGACCTGACGCGCGCGCTCAGCCGAAGCATGACGCCCGGGGCGGCCAAGGCCTTCAGCAAGCGCGACCCGCACGGGCTGGTGGACCATGTGATGAGCTACGCGATCCTGCACATCGCGCAGATCCCGTACCTGTTCAGCCTGTTCCACCAGAACAAGGAGCGGAACTTCCTGGACCGCTTCGAGCACGAGACGAGCCCGCGCGGCAGCGGGGTGAGCGTGCTCGAGCGGCCCATGCGGGTGAGCCTGTTCACGGACACGATCAACGACGTGAACGGGGTGTGCCGGTTCATCCAGAACGTCGCGGAGCGTGCGCACGAATCCGGGCGTGACCTGGAGGTGATCACGTGCGCGAAGGGGGCGATGCCGCCGATCGCGAACATCTACAACTTTGACCCGGTGTTCACGGCGAAGCTGCCGCGGTACGAGAACCTGAACATCTGCCTGCCGCCGGTGATGCAGATTCTGCGCCACATCGACGTTCACCAGCCGGACGTGATCCACATCTCAACCCCGGGGCCGGTGGGGTGCGTGGGCTTTTTGGCGGCGAAGATGCTGCGCATCCCGGTGCTGGGGGTGTACCACACGGACTTCCCGGCGTACGTCGACAGCCTGTTTGACGACCACGGGATGACGCGCGCGTGCGAGCACTTCATGCGGGCGTTCTACCGGCCCTTCAGCGCGATCTTCACGCGGAGCGAGGACTATGTGAAGAGCCTGGAGCGGCTCGGGCTGAACGCGCAGAGCATGGTGAGCCTGATGCCGGGGTTTGACAACAAGATGTTCCGGCCCGAGTTCCGCGATGACGCGATCTGGGCGCGCGAGCGCGTGCCGGCGGGGGCGGTGAAGGTTTTGTACGTGGGGCGGGTGAGCCTGGAGAAGAACTGCCCGCTGCTGGTCGAGGTGTGGAAGGGCGTGCGGAAGCGGCTGAAGGACCTGGGGCTGAGCGCGCACCTGGTGATGGTGGGCGACGGCCCCTACCGCGAGAAGATGGCGAAGCAGCTCGACGGGAAGGACTGCTCGTTCCTGGGCTTCCGCCACGGGCAGGAGCTGAGCCAGCTGTATGCGAGCAGCGACCTGTTCGTGTTCCCGTCGGTGACGGACACGCTGGGGCAGGTGGTGATGGAGAGCCAGGGGTCGGGGCTGCCGGTGATCGTGACCGACCGCGGCGGGCCCAAGGAAGTGGTGGAGCAGGGGCGCACGGGGTACGTGCTGTCGCCCGACGACGCGGACGCGTGGGTGGAGACGATCGTCGGGCTGGTGCGCGACACGGATCGGCGCAAGGCGATGGGGGCCGCGGCGTTCGAGTCGATGCAGCGGTACAGCCTGACCAACTCGTTCGAGCACTTTTGGGAGGTGCACGTGGACGCGTGGCGTCGGCACCTGGCGGGGCTGGGCATCACGCGCGAGACGGCGGGCGGCTCTGCGGAACGGGCCGAGCACGCGGCGGCCGTGGCAACGGCCGTGGGATCGGGTTGACCGCGCGGGGCGGCGCGGGGCGCGCAGCCGTGCAGAGCCCTACGGGTGCGATGCGATGCCACCGATGGCGAGACGCTGTCCGTGGGGGAAGAAAGGCGGGACGCCTGTCCCACTGGAAGAGGGTTTGAAGCGGGGGGTTAGGCCGCGCGGCGGGTGACGCGGGCGATGATGCTGGCGTTGCGGACGGTGCGGAAGTTGAAGTTGGGGTTGGCGATGGAGGTGGTGCGGGCCGCGGTGCGCGAGGCGGTGCGGACCGCGGGGCGGACGGCCGGGCGGACCGTGCTGACGCGGGTGGTGGTGGTGTTGCGGTTGTTGTTGGTGGTGTTGGCCGTGGTGCGGACCGTGCTGCGGGCCGTGGTGCGGCTGGTCGCGCGGGCGGGGCGGGCCTTGACGGTGGTGGTGCGGGCCGTGGTGCGCGCGGCGGGCTTGGTGGCCTTGCGGGCGACGGGCTTGGTGGTGGTGCGGGTGGTGGCCGTGCGGGTGGTCGTTGCGCGGCGGGTGGCGGTGCGCTTGGCGGCGGGCGTGGCCGTGGTGCGCTTGGCCGTGGTGCGCGTGGCGGTCGGGCGCTTGGCCGTGGCGCGGGTGGCCTTGGCGGTGGCGCGGCGGGTGGTGGCCTTGGGCTTGGCCGTGCGGGGGGCCGTGCGGGCGGCCGTACGGGTGGCCTTGGGAGCGGCCTTGCGGGCGGTGGTGCGGGTGGTGCGGCGGGTGGTTCGGCCGGTGCTGCGGTTGGCGTTGCGGGTGGGCATGGATGAGCCTCCGTGGTGGATTGCCGCGGCCGTTTTCGGGGCGTGTGCGGCGGTTGTGGGATGCGTCGCGGACCGCCGTCTTCCGGTGACGTTCGGGTGACGCGCGGCGGACATCGGTTTGGGAGGGGGCGAACATCAGTTGTTGCGGTGAAGAGGACGAAGAAATCGTGCGTCCGGGGCCTCAGGTGGCATGGTTTGCCGGGGTCGGGGCGGCGAGAATCGCGGGCCGCGGTTGGGCGAGCGTGCCCGGCGCGGGGGTTTGGGTGCGTGTGTGCGGGGCCGAGGGGCGACTTGCCGGGGGTGATGAGCCGTGTCAGAAGCGATGCGTGGAACGGGTGGCGCGGCGGGTGTTGGGGCCGGGGTCAGCGCCGGCGTGGGGGCGTGGTCGCCGGTGAGTTGGAAGGGCCGCCTCGTTGCGCAGCAGACGGTGTATCGGGACGAGGGGGCGAAGCAGCGGGCGGCGGAGAAGCTCGCGAGCCTGCCGCCGCTGGTGACGAGCTTTGAGGTGGAGCGGCTGAAGTCTGAGCTGGCGCAGGCGCAGGCGGGGAAGCGGTTTGTGCTGCAGGGGGGGGACTGCGCGGAGCGGCTCGACGATTGCCGGGCGGAGGTGATCGTCGCGAAGCTGAAGATTCTGATCCAGATGAGCCTGGTGCTGATCCACGGGCTGGGCAAGCCGGTGACGCGGGTGGGGCGGATCGCGGGGCAGTACGCGAAGCCGCGGAGCAGCGTGACGGAGAAGGGGACGTGGCACGGGCCTTCGGGACCGGTGGAGATGGAGCTGCCGAGCTATTTCGGGGACCTGGTGAACCGGCCGGAGTTTTCGCCCGAGGCGCGGCAGCCGGACCCGCACTTGATGGTGCGGGGGTACCAGCACGCGGGGCTGACGCTGAACTTCATCCGGTCGCTGCTGGACGGGGGGCTTGCGGACCTGCACCACCCGGAGCGGTGGGACCTGACGTTCATGCGGCACGCGGGGCTGAGCCCGGCGCGGCGGGCGCAGTACGAGGCGATGACGCGGACGATCGCGGCGGGGCTTTCGTTTGTGGAGGCGCTGCACGAGAAGCCGGTGGACCAGATGGACCGGGTGGAGTTCTTCACGAGCCACGAGGGGCTGAACCTGATCTATGAGAGCAGCCAGACTCGTCGGGTGCCGCGGCACGAGGGGTGGTATTGCCTGACGACGCACCTGCCCTGGATCGGGGAGCGGACGCGGGCGCTGGACGGGGCGCACGTGGAGTTTTTCCGGGGGATCTCGAACCCGGTGGGGGTGAAGATCGGGCCCAAGGCGACGCCGGCGGATGTGGCGGCGCTGCTGCGGGTGCTGAACCCGGGGCGCGAGGCGGGGAAGATCGTGCTGATCGCGCGGATGGGGGCGGAGCAGGTGGGGCAGCGGCTGCGGCCGATTGTCGAGGGCGTGGCGGCGAGCGGGGAGCCGGTGCTGTGGATGTGCGACCCGATGCACGGCAACGGGGTGACCACGGCGGACGGCACAAAGACGCGGCGGTTCGACGCGATCCGGTCGGAGCTGGAGCAGACGGTGGACATCCACCGAGCTGTGGGGACGTGGCTCGGGGGCGTGCACTTTGAACTGACGGGCGAGGACGTGACCGAGTGCGTGGGCGGCGCGGGGGGCCTGAGCGAGGCGGACCTGGCGCACAACTATGCGTCGCTGTGCGACCCGCGGCTGAACTACGAGCAGAGCATGGAGCTCGCGTTCTTGCTGGCGGCGAAGCTGGCGGGGTGAGGGGGAGGCATCCGTCGGGGTGGATGCAACCTCCGGCTGAGGAACATGGTTTAGGAGGTCATGGCTGACCACGCGACACGCAAGCGGTTGCTTCTTGTCGGTCTTTGTGTTGTGGCAGCGTGCGTCGTCGCGGGGGTGTTGTTTCGGCCGGTGGGGCGTGCGCCTGGCGTCGACGGGACGCCCGAGGCCTGGCTCCGCGCGGGTCAGCGGGCCTATCGGGATCTCGCCATGTTCCCGCTGCCCGAGCCGTCGGCGGACGGGTGGCGAGCGGGGGCGGCGTTGATCCGCGATCTCTTGTCCCGCGCCGAAGTGACGTATCCGTTGGATCAGGAGGCGGACGGTTCGACGCTCGCCGTTTCTGATCAACAACTCGGGGCGTTGTTGGACGAGGTGTCGTCGTTTCTCGCGGTCCGTTTCGTGCAGAGCGACGCGGCGGTCTATACCGAGTGGATGCAACGCAATGGATACCGACTCCGGACGGAAGATGACTGGATGCCGCAGGACCACTGGCGTGCAGTATTCGCCAACTTCGTCGGCTCTCCGGCACCGGACGACATGACGATCCCGGAGGCGTTTGAGGCCGTGTGGCGCGCGACCGGTGATGGCAGCCGGTTCGGTGCTGGTCGGCCGGTTGCTTTCGCCGAGCCGCCGGCGGGGATGATCGTGGCGCTGGGACGGGGCACGTTCAACCGGCAGTTCAGCGGAAGCGTTGAATCGGCGGAGCACCTCGGTTTCGACCTGTGGCACGGCGGGGTGGTCGGCACGTGTGCGATGTGGTTTGTGGCGGAGCGTTCGCGGGAGGATGTGATCAAGGCGCGCGGCTCGGTGCTCGCCGCGAGGGTTGCGATCATCGCTGATTTTGCGCGACATGAACGGCATCCGTTCAGCACGCAGTGGTTCTTCGACCCGTTTGACAACCGGTGGCGAATCTGGACAGTCAATGTGAACAATCACCGGTTCGAGCGGGGGGCTTTTTGTGTCGCGTATTGAGGCTGCTGCCCCGCTGGTTGGCCGCTGGTGGCGTGAGCGGCGTGCGTCGCTTTTGGCGATCGGCGTCGGATGCTTGCTCCTGTACTCCGGGGTGGCGAAGGCTGTCTGTTCTGATGCGCTGAACGATGCAGGGCTTGCCGCGGCGAAGGCTTTCGGAACATGGTTTCTGGAGGAGCCCGGGTTCACTCGCATGTCGCTCTCGGGCTTCGCAACGATGGAGGTGGCGCTCGGGATGTTCTTGGTGACGGGCGTGCTTCGACGCACCGCGTTGGCGTCCACATGCGGGTTACTGGTCTTGTTCACCGCGGTGCTGCGGCGTCTGGTGATGGTGCCCGCTCCGGTCGCGCGTGGCATCCAGACCGCCGATGACCCCGTGTTTGGGCTGCTCTCCAGCATCGCTCGCAACGAGGCTCTTGTTCCTGTCGCCTTGTGGTGTCTGGTCGAGCGTCAACGATCAAGAGACAGATCGGACCGTTCGAGCGGCGGCGGCACGGCGACGGGGCTTCGGGCTCGCTTGAGCCGATCGCTCCCCGGGTTCTCGCTGATTGAGGTGCTTGTAAGCATCGCGATCATCGGTGTGTTGATTGCGATCGCCTTGCCGGTGCTGGGCGCCGTGCGAAGCGCGGCCGCAAGGACGGTTGAGTTGTCGGGCATCCGGCAAGTGGCCGCGATGGTGTCGCAGTACGCCGATGACGCGGGCGGGATGTTCCCGTTTGTCGGTGTTCCCGGCGACCCGCTCGCGGGGTATGTGCGGCGAGACCCGAGCGGCGCGCCGACGCTCAGCGTGAGTTACTTCCGAGCCAACATGGCGTCGTACACCGATGCCCTGAAGGTCGCGGGCTTTGACGCAACGCCGCTCTCGGGAAGGACGGATGCCGAGTTGGAAGACTTCTACCGCACCTTTCATCGCGACCATGTGCCGGCGAGATATTGGCTGACGCACGCCGTGTGTGCTGAGAGCCGTTACTGGGTTGGAGAAGACCCGCCCTATCAGGCGGAGGACTTTGCCGCGCAACGGATAGGCGGCGTGTTGTTTCCCTCAGCGAAATGCCTGCTCTATCGGATTGACCCGCCCAAGAAGGAAACCGACCCTGCGCACGGGTGGTTCGCGGCGGTGGATGGTTCGGCCGACCGGGTTCCGCACAGCGACTTTGAGCTGTTCGGGCGCGGCTTCGGGGCTGTGCCCTGGGTCGGGTTGATGACCGAGCGCGGCGTCGCGGGGCGAGATCGGTAAGCGGCGAGAGAGCCCTCACGCCCTTCACACTCGCGATCAGGGCCCCGGCGAGGGTGCGGGAAGAGCCGCGGGTGCGGCGTTGCCCGTTGCGGCCGGCACGGGTTGGCCGGCGGCTTGGGCTTCGGCTTCGACTTGGGCTTTGAGGGTGGTGGCGCGGGCGAGGAGGCCTTGTTCGAGCTGGTCCTCGGGGAGGGTGGCCTCCAGCGCGGGGACCATGGTGAAGTGCCAGTCGATCTGGTTCTCGAACCACCAGGGCGTGAGCTCGGCGGCGAGGTCGATGCCGGGGTATTCCCAGACGGGGGCCTTGGCCTTGGCGCCGGTGTGGAAGGGCTCGTAGCCGTCGGCCTCGAGGCGGACGTCGTAGCGGCCGTGGAAGACGAACTGGGTTTCGAGGGGCGTGGTGCCGACCTCGGTGTCGTTCAGCCAGACGCGGGCGCCGGGGGGGTCGCTCGTGATGCGGATGAGCCGGCGGGTGCAGGCGGGCAGGGGGAGGGCGGCGAGCGCGGCAAGGATCGCGAGGGCCAGCGGGGATCGCCGCGACGGGGATCGTCGCGACGGCGCTCGGCGCGGACGGGCTCGGCGCGGGGGGCAGGGGGTCGCGGGCGTGGGCGGCGGGTGGGCGGTCATGGTGTGGAGCGGTTGCGGGGTTGGGGCTCGATGAAGGCGGTGGGGCGGGTGGTCGGGTAGGGGGCGCCGTTGGCGGAGGGGGCCTGGGCGGAGCCGTTGGCGGAGGCGGGGGTGCTCGCGGCGGGCGCGGGCGTTGAGAGGGCCTTGGGGCGCTGGTGGTGGGCGTTGAGGTCGTCGAACTCGTCGCCGCGGAAGAGGGTGCCGAGGTAGACGCGGCGGACGAGGTCGTCGTTGATGAGCTGCTTGGGCGAGCCCTCGGCGAGGACCTTGCCCGAGTCGATGATGTAGGCGCGGTCGCAGACGCGGAGGGTCTGCTGCACGTTGTGGTCGGTGATGAGGATGGCGATGCCGCGCTGGGTGAGGGAGCGGATCTCGCGCTGGAGGTCTTCGACGGCGATGGGGTCGACGCCGGAGAAGGGCTCGTCGAGGAGGATGAGCTTGGGCTCGGTGACGAGGGCGCGGGCGATCTCGAGCTTTCGGCGTTCGCCGCCGGAGCAGGTGCGGGCGGGCTCTTTGGCCTTTTTCGTGAGGCCGAACTGGGCGAGCAGGTCGGCGGCGCGTTGCTTGCGCTGCTTGTGGGAGAGGTCGGTGCGGGTTTCAAGGATGGCGAGCAGGTTCTGCTCGCAGGTCATGCGGAGGAAGGCGGAGGGTTCCTGGGAGAGGTAGCCCATGCCGAGCTTGGCATGGCGGTACATGGGCAGGCCGGTGACCTCGCGGTTGTTGAAGAAGACGCGGCCCTCGTCGGCGTCGATCATGCCGATGCACATGCGGAAGCTGGTGGTTTTTCCGGCGCCGTTGCGGCCCAGGAGGCCGACGATCTCGGCGTGCTCGACCAGCAGGTTGACGCCGTCGACGACGGTGCGGCCGTTGTAGGCCTTGCGGAGGTTGGCGGCTTCGAGGAGTGGCACCGACGGGAGTTTACGCCCGGGTGGGGGCGTGGGGGGGGGGGGCCCGGGGGGGTTTGCCCGGGGGGGGGGGGGGGGGGGGGGGGGGGCCCCCGGGGGGGTGTTGGGGGGGGGGGGGGGGGGGCCCGCGGCGGGGCGGGCGCTACTTCAGGAAGCGCAGGGTGGCGGGGTAGCGGTGGTACTCGCCCCGGTTGCTGGCGTTGATGGCGAGGATCATCCCGATGATGCCCAGGGCGTAGGGGGCGAGGCCGGCGGGGACGAGCAGCAGCAGGCCCAGGCCGCAGGTGAGGATGCCGATGAGCAGCGCGGCGAGGGGGAGCAGGAGCGAATAGAGCAGGATGGTGAGATGGAAGTTGACGACCTCGCGGCCGTGGTCGTCGAGGAAGGGGGAGGTGGCTTTCTTTTGCTGCCACATGATGATGGGGGCGATGACCGCGACCACCGGGAGCACGAGGTGGCCCAGCAGCGTGAGGTGCATGAAAACGGCGAAGGAGCGGTCGTCGGCGGAGACGGTGGCGTCGTGGAGGGGGCCGGGGTCGGGGTGCTGGGGGGGCTGGTGCGGGGACTGCTGCGGGGGCTGGTGCATGGCGGGTCCTGCGCGGGGGCGGGTGTCTGGAGCGCGGCTCTGGACGTTGTTGGGCGGGCCGGGCGTCGGGTTTCGGCGCGCGGCGGCGGTCTGACACGCCGGGGATGGGGTGCGGCCCGGGTCGGGCCGAGCGTATCGGCGGGGATTTTCGGACGGCGGGGGTGTTGCCCAGCTTGCCGGGGCGGCGAAGGCGGCGGGCGGAGGGGGCCCTGGCGGGTGTTGTGAGCGCGCGGGGCTTGCGGCGGACGGGCGTTGGGGCACGGTGTGGGAGCAGGGATGTCGGCCGCGAGCGCCGCTTGCGACCGACCCCGGAGGAGGCCACCGGCCGGGCCCCACCACGGGGCCACCCCCGACCGGGCCAGACCGGGCCAGACCCACCCAGGTCACCTCAGACCGGGCCATTCCACCCCAGACACGAAGGAGCCCCGCATGCCCTCGACGCCGACCAGCCGGAAGACGCCGTGTACGACGACTACGCACGCCGGCGGGAACGACGGCATGCGGCTCGGCGCGATGCTCGCGGCGGCGGGCCTCGCGCTCGCGACGAGCGCGGGCGTTGCGGGCATTGTCGGCGGTGACGCGACCGTCATTGCCCCGCCGGCCGAGACCGGCTTCAACAGCCAGCAGGACAACCGCCTGCTCGCCTTCGCCGAGCGGCAGGGCGTGACGCTGGCGAAGGCGCTCGTCGTGGACCGCGGCAGCATCGCGGCGGGCACGGTGGTGAACAGCACGATGCTGGTGTTTGACCCGAAGTCGTCCGCGGCGTTCAAGGGGGTCGTGCGGTTTGACGGCGCGATCCTCGGCATCATCGGCCACACGGACCGGCTCCGGATGAGCGACGAGGCCGTCGGGCTGTCGAGCGTGCGGTACCTGAGCCCCTTCGCCCGCGGGGTGGAGAGCCACGACGCGTACCGCCTCGTTGACGCCCACACCATCGA
This sequence comes from uncultured Phycisphaeraceae bacterium, assembly GCA_964496975.1. Taxonomy (GTDB): domain Bacteria; phylum Planctomycetota; class Phycisphaerae; order Phycisphaerales; family UBA1924; genus CAZCBN01. The sequence goes on along the minus strand of CAZCBN010000026.1, from coordinate 15,837 downwards.
GGTGGACCTGCGGGCGAGCACGCCGGGGGACCACCTGCGCATCATCACCGCGGCGACGGCGGTGCCGGCGCCGGGTGCGGCGGGCGCGATGCTCGGGGCGATGGTGCTCGCGGGCCGGCGTCGCCGCTGAGGGGGTGGGCGCGGGTTTTCGGACGTTCCTCCGCGGCGTCGCGTCGCGTGCGTGCAAGACCTTCCGCGGTGCCGCGTTTCGCCCCGCCCGGTGTGTGCCCCGGGCGAGGGACAACGAGACGCGGCGGCCGGAAACGGCCCAGCGGAGGAGACATGACATGCGTGCGATGCGTTGCGTGACGACCGCCCTTGCGGCGGCGGCGGCTTCGGTGTGCTCGGCGGCGATCGTCGGCGGCGACCTCACCATCATCGCCCCGCCCGCCGAGACCGGGCAGGACAACCAGCAGGTGAACGCCCTGCTCGGCTTCAACGAGCGGCAGAACGTGCTGCTCGCGGCCGACCTCGCGGTGGACGGCGGCTTGAGGCCGGCACGCGCGTGAGCAGCCACCTGCTGATCTTTGACCCGGCGGACGGGCGGGCCTTCTCCGGCGTCGTGACGTTTGACGGGCCGGTGCTCGGGGTCATCAGCTCGCGCGGCGGGCTCATCGCCAGCGACAGCCTGCTGGGCCTGCCGGCCGTGACGTACCTGAGCCCGAGCGCCCGCGGCCTCGAAGGGCCCGACGCGTACGAACTGATCAACGCCTTCGCGCTGCGCCTCACGCTGGGGGCGAACTCGCCGGGCGACCACCTGCGCGTGATCACCGGCCCGCGCGTGCCGGCGCCGGCGACGCTCGCGGGCCTGGGCGGGCTGCTGATCATCGGCGGCCGGCGGCGGCGCTAACGGCGGCGTGGCGGCAGGGACGAGACAAGTGAAAGGCCGCGGGCGCAGGGCCCGCGGCTTGCTTCATGCGCCGCTCGGCGCGTGAGGGCCGGCGCTGGGCGTCTTGCGCGAGCCCGCGAACCGACGGATGCCCGACGCCGGCACGACCCACGCGGCGAGTCGATCGGTCGACCGCGCAAAGCCCACGGTGAACGCGCCGCACACGACGCAGGCGAGCACCCACGCAACAACATCCCATCCGTCGAAGAACTCTTGCAGCACGGACCACCAATAGAACGCCACCACCGTCTGCAGCGCCACGCCGATCGTCGCCAACGCAAAGACGAGGACCGCCACGCGCAACAACGACGACACGACGGCCCTCGCGCTGGCCACGGACATGAGGCCGCCCGAACGCAGCCCGGCGGGGGGCGTGCCCCCGAAGAACTCGGCGCTCAGCGCGGAGCCGCACTCCGGGCACAGAGGGCCCGTCGCGGCGACCAGGTCGTACGCGCACACCGGGCACGCGTTCCGCCGCGGCACCGGCACGACACACCGAGCCAGCCACGGCGTCACCCACCACCACAACGCGACGATGCCGGCGTTCAGGGCGGCCAAACCAAGGAACGATGCCACCGCCACCAAATACTCCGACCACTCAACCGCAGGGTCCTGAGTCATCGCCATCATTGATCCGCCGGCCACGAGCGAAAAGAACACGGTCTGGCACACGAACGTGAACAGGAGCGCCGCGACCCGGAGCACGGCGAGAACCGTGAGACGCCTGCGAACGATCTCGGATCCTGTGGGCACCATCACCGTGCTCCGTGCTCACCCATCGCGCCGACGTCGCCCGCGCCGCTCCGAGCGGGCTCGAACCGCCGCCGCGCCCCTCTTTCTTGTTCCTTCCCGATCCGGATACGGTTTCCTACTGCCCGAACAGATTCGTCGGCGCGAACATCCCCTTGCTCTCAAAGTGGGCCAGCGCTTCGTCGGTGCTCTTGAAGATCGCCGTGCTGGTTTCGGTGATGAACGGGCTCGGCGGCTTCTTGGGCTTCCACACGACGTAGACCTCTTTCGCGTGCTCGTAGGCGTGCTGCAGCTCGCGCTCCACGCCGCTGGAGAGGCCCGGGATCATCTTGCCGTCGTCGCGGCCGGGCAGTTCGGGGATGTAGCTCACGATCATGTCGGCCTGGTCGATCAGCTTGAAGTCCCGCATGTAGATCTGGCCGTCGATGTCGCCGGCGATGTCCAGCACCTCGCGGACGCGCACGCGCAGCGGCTTCGCGCCCGGCGCCGCGATCTTGCTGCCGCCGAAACTGTGCGGCGCGACCTCCAGCCACTGGTCCACGTCGCCCCGCGCCGCGGCCGCGACGGCGCGGTCCAGCAGCAGTTTTTCGTCCACGTCGCCGGGGTCAAAGGTGATGAAGTGGTTCGCGAGCGCGGCCCGGAAGGCGTCGATCTCGGCGAGCACGTCGGGCATGTCCACCACGTGGCTCATCGGGAAACTGGGGTACACCTTCCGCATGTCGGGCCGGCAGAGCAGGCGGAACATCGTCCGCGTCGTGTCCTCGTGCCGGCCGCGGGACATGATGTAGAACCGGCTGCCGAGCACGGCCTGGCTCAGCAGTTCGGTCGCGAGGATTTCTTCCTCCCGCCACACCATGCAGTCCTTCAGCGTCGCGTCGATGTCGTGCTCGCTGTGCAGGCGGTGGTGGACGACCTCGATGTTGTCGACGAGGCAGACGAAGATGTCCGGCTCGAGCTTGGCGATCTGGTCAAAGTCAAACGCGCTGAAGAGGCCGTGCCGCCAGCGGAAGGTCGCGTGCGTGTTGACGATGGCGTTGGGCAGGCCCTTGCTGTCGGCGATGACGTCCTTGAACGCGGCCCGGCGGAGCGAGTTGAGCCGGCTGAGCGGCAGGTTGAGGATGGTGCCGGGGCGGACATCGGGCGCCTCGCGGTACATGATGTCGCCGACGTTGAAGAGGTGGACGGTCTCCCCCTGCTGCCCAGCAAACCGCTGGACGCGCTCGAGGTAAGGCTTTTTGTCCATGCCGACTTGACCGGTGACGATGGCTCGCATGGGGGCAGTTTAGGGGGGTGGCGGAGGGAGGCTGTCGAGCCAGGACTGGACCTTGGCGGCCTCGTGCTTCGCACCGAGGCGAGTGTAGTGATCGCGCGATTCGGTCCACAGACGGCGAGCCTCTTCGAGGTCCCCGCGGATCTCGGCGACGATGCCCATGTTGGTAAGGTTGGTGGCCTGTCCTTCGAGGCTTCCAAGTGCCTTGTTGAGTTGCAAGGCTTCGCCATAGAGGCGCATGGCCTCGT
>CAZCBN010000026.1:0-12580 GCA_964496975.1 uncultured Phycisphaeraceae bacterium | reverse complement strand
TCCCCGCGGGTCTGGGCGACGATGCCCATGTTGCCGAGGGAGGTGGCCTCTCCTACGAGGCTTCCGAGGGTCCTGTAGAGTTGCAGGGCTTCGCCATAGAGGCGCATGGCCTCGTCGAGGTGCCCGCGGGTCAGGGCGACGCTGCCCATGTTGCCGAGGGCGGAGGCCTTCCACGAAGGATCCGCCGCGAGATCCAAAACGCGCCGATACGCCGCTTCGGCATCTTTCAAGCGTCCTTGAAGGCGATGAACGCGCCCAAGGCGGTTGAGGGCGTCGAGGTCGTTCGGATGCCGGGACAGCAGGCTCTGAATCGCCTCGAGCGACTCGGCGATGCGGCCCTCGACGAATGTCGCCGCGGCGACCGCACGGTCGTATTGATCCTGCTCCTCGTCAAGCCGGGCGTCCAACTTCCGACGCGACTCCATCAGGTCGCGGCGCCGGCGGACGAGGTAGTCCGTCGCCTCGCTCGGGGAGAGGTCCGCCACGGCCTTGGCCGCGTCGGCGTAGCCGCTGCGGGCAACGCGCGCGACGAGGGCGGCGGCGTCGGCAAGATCGCGGTTGAGGCTGGGGTCTTGCGTTTGTTGGCCGGGTGTGCTCGCGCGAATGAACGCGACGAGCATGTCGCGTATCTCAGCTGTATCGGCTCCCACACGCCCCAGCGCGTCGGTGTGTTCACTTTGGGTGGCGATGATCTGGGCTTGGCCCTTCACAAGGTCGCCGACCCAGGCGCTGATGTTCGACAGGTAGATGCGGACGTGGTCCAGGCTCTGGTCGATCCCCAGTTCATCGAAGGCCGCGCGGACGAGGGCCGTCACATCGTCGCTCGCGGCCGCCCCGGCCGGGCGGCTCTGGATGAGGCTCTCCATCCGGCCCATCCGTTCGTCGAGCAGTTGGCCGAAGAGGCGCTCCATCTCCTCCTTCGACACCTGGCGATCGTGGATGGCCCGCAGTTGGCCCTGCAACTCGCGGAGTGCGTTGGCGAGATCGGCCGGCGACTTCTTGCCGCTGCGGACATCCCGCATGGTCTTGAAGAGGACGAGCACCAGGAAGAAGAGCGGCGGACCGCAGAGGGCGAGGCCGGGGCCGAGCCCGGTGATGAACGCGCCGATGACGGTGGTCGTCGCGGCCGTTCCGCCGGCGGACACGAGGTACGAAAGGAGCTTTTCGATCAGTTCGGAGGTCGTGTCGGTAGCGCCGTTCCAAGCAAAATCATGCGCGAACTTCTCGCAGAGCCGTTTCGAGTTGAATGTGGTCTGCTTCCCCACGGGGGACATATTAGGGCTTTGGTTGATCCGGTTTCCTCGCCGGAACGCCGGGCGGCCGGCGGCGGGGCGTCGGCCCTGCCCCCCTCATCCCCCGCCTGAAGACCGTACCATGCCGCCGTTCAGCGTCCCGCCCGGGCGGCCGCGATGAGCCGCCGCCGAACCTCGCCGGAGCTCCCCATGCCCATCCTCTGCGACAAGTCCACCAAGGTCATCTGCCAGGGCATCACCGGCTCCTTCGGGGCCGTGCATACCCAGGGCTGCTTGCACTATGGCACGAAGATGGTCGGCGGTGTCACGCCCGGCAAGGGCGGGCAGGAAGACGCCAACGGCCTGCCGATCTTCGACACCGTGGCCGAGGCGGTGGCCGCGACCGGGGCGAACGCGACGATGATCTTCGTGCCGCCGCCGTTTGCGGGCGATGCGGTGCTGGAGGCGGCGGAGGCGGGCGTGCGGCTCATCTGCTGCATCACCGAGGGCGTGCCGGTGCAGGACATGGTGCGCGTGCGGGCGATCGTGGACGAGATGAACGGCATCGCCGCGAGCCACCGGCCCGAGGCGGGCGTGCCGTGCGATTGGAAGAACGTTGTGCTGGTCGGGCCGAACTGCCCGGGCGTCATCACGCCGGGGACGAAGTCTGGCGGCGGCAGCGGGCCGGGCGACCCGTACACCACCGACGGCTGCAAGATCGGCATCATGCCGGGCTACATCCACACGCCGCGGGCCGAGGCGAAGACGGGCAAGGCCGTGGGCATCGTGAGCCGCAGCGGCACGCTGACGTACGAAGCCGTCTGGCAGACCAGCGGCCTGGGCATCGGGCAGACGACGTGCGTCGGCATCGGCGGCGACCCCGTGCGCGGCATGAGCCACACCGACGTCATCGCGATGTTCCAGGCCGACCCGGCGGTGGACGGCATCCTGATGATCGGCGAGATCGGCGGCAGCGACGAAGAGGCCGCGGCCCGCTACATCAAGGAGCACGTCACCAAGCCCGTCGCGGCGTTCATCGCCGGCCGCACGGCCCCGCCCGGCAAGCGCATGGGCCACGCCGGCGCGATCATCAGCGGCGGCAAGGGCCACGAGACCGGCACGGCCGACGCGAAGGTGAAGGCCCTGAAGGCCGCGGGCGCCGTGATCGCCGACACACCGGCCGACATGGGCCGCGCGATGGCGCGGGCGATGGGCATCGGCTGAGCGAACCGGTTGCAGGAACCGGCCGAGCGGCCGGGCTCGTGGCGAGCGCTGGTCGGGCGGGCGAGTCGGGCGGACCGGCCACGCGGCGGCGGCGCACGCGTGACGCGCCGGTGCCGCGGGTCGCGAATGCGGACGCGGGCCGTGTTTCGGGCCCGCGTCGCGTGATGTGTGCTTACGGGCAGCCGGCGTCGAGGACGGCGAGGAAGTCAAAGAGATCGAAGATGTCGGCCGGCGTCGTGTCGCCGTTGAAGTCCAGCCCGCCGTCGAGCGCGGCGAGGAAGTCAAACAGATCGAAGATGTCGCCCGGCGTGGTGTCGCCGTTGAAGTCGGCGGGGCAGGTGGGCGCCTCGCCGTTCACGCGGGCGAGCAGGACGGCGCCGGTGAGCTCATCCAGGCCGACGCTGAAGCCGAGGTCGCCGGCGTCGTTGAAGCTGCGGCCGGTGCCGTTCTCGCCGCCGAGCGAGCCGCCGAGGGAGCTGAGGTCCAGGAGGGTGATGACGCGGACATCGCCCGGCGCGACCTCGACGGTGTCGCCGGTGCGGGCGATGCGGACAAGGGTTCCGTCGGGCTGCGTGGCGTAGAGGCCGTTGTACTGCTGGCGCGTCTGCAGGTCGAGCAGCAGGCCGATGAACGCGACCTGCCCGCGAGCGTTAAAGAGGGGCACCTCGCCGCCGATGTCGAGGAAGATGCCGCCGCCCGCGGGATCGGGCGCGCCGTTCGACGTGATGAGTCGGGTCTCGCCGTTGATCTCGGTGTAGAGCGCGACGCCGGCGTCGGAGAAGGGGTCGCCGCCGTCGGGCAGGGTCTGCACGATGTACGCGAGGTCGCCGCTGCCGTTCAGGGCCGAGCCGCGGACGCCGAAGACCTCAACGCCCGGGGCGAGCCCCGGAGCCTGCTCGCCCGAGGTGGCGTGCACGGTGAGGTTGTTTTGCGCGTCGTAGGTGTAGAGCTGTGCCGAGAAGAAGTCGGGGTCGGTGCCGGGGCCGGCGAGGATGGCGACGGTCGCGATCGTGCCGGCGTCGTTGATCACCGCGTTGCTGTACACGATGGGCGTGGCCCCCTCGGGGAAGCCCGGGGCCTGCGCGCCGCTGCGCGACACCACGTCCAGCGTGCCGTCGAACGAGGTACGGAGCAGCACCGCGTCGTTGCCGAACTGGAAGCCCGGCCCCTCCACGTAGCTCGCGATGATGCTCTGGCCCGACCCGTTGATCTGCGTCGGCCCGATCGCCGGCGCGAAGCGCGCCCCAGCGAACTCGGCCAGCGGCACCGCGCCGCCCGCGGTCGCGAGCCGGCGGATCTCCCCCGTCTGCGAGTCGATCAGGAACGCCGCGTTCTCGGCCGTGAAATCGGGCTTGTTGATGAACGCGTCGGCCCGCACGAACCGGCCCCGCGCCGCGACGTTGAACACGAACGCAAGCTCATCGCCCGGCTCAAGCCCGGGGATCGCCGACTCACGGGAGAACAGCGTGCGCACTGTGCCGTTGGCGAACAGCCGCACACCGTCGGACGTCGAGAAGATGTCCTCTCCCGCCGAACCGGTAAAGACCAGCGAACCGTCGTCCTGCGGCAACAGGGCATTGAACGAAACCACCAGGCCCAGACCCAGGAACGACTGACCCTCGACCAGCAGCGGTCCCTCGGCCGCCGGGCCGTCGAACAGCGCGAGGCCGCTGATGTTCGCCCCGAACAACGCCTCGTTCGCGAGGATCGTCGTGTAGAACGGCCCGCTCGCGTTCAGCGACGGGTTCGCGGCGAGCAGAACCACCTCGCCGAGCTCCGGGCTCGTCTCGCCGAGATACGTCAGCACCTCGATCGGCACCGCGCCGGCCAGCGCCGGCATCGACGAAAGCAGCACCGAAGCGAACGCAGCCGCGGCAAGGTTCCCAGCAGCCCCATGGGGTGTGTGATGACGCATCATGATGTCTGATTCTCCGTGGTTTGGGCCCGCGGCCGATCGAAACGCCGCCGCCGCGACAACGAGGACTCAAGCCGCCCTCAGACAAGAATATTTCGAGCCTTCACGGAGAAAAGAGAGACAAACCTGTCTGTCAACGCTTTCTGTCCCCAACCTCCCCCAACCCCCGCGCCCAACCCACTCCCCGGGCCGCGTGGGCGCCCACACCGGCCCGGCCAAGGTCCGCAAAGAAGATCCGTGAAAACGGTCCGCGAAGCCCCGCCGCGACGCCCGCCGCAACGCCGCCCGCACCGCGCCCCGTCGGCGGGCCCACGTCGGAACACCCGAAGAAACCCCGAGAAAAGCCCGAGTCCGCTCGCACGGACCCGGGCCTTGGCGTGTCACGACGCACCACATCGGCTCACGGCTGACGCGTCACCTGCGCCGCCAGCGTCGTATCGATGAGCTCCAGCGTCTCGCGCACGTGCACCCGCGTGTAGTCATCGAGGCGAACCGCCGCGCGGCCGTCCTCCCCCTGCCACGCCGCGAGACGTCCACGGATCGTCCGAAGCTGATCGATCGCGACGAGCTGCGCCTGCCGCATCGTCGCCGGCAGGTACGCGCCGTACCGGTACGCGAGGTCGACGAGCTGCTCGACGTGCTCGCGCTGCAGCCCGCGGCGGACCGCGCCGACCTTCGGCTTGAGGTTGGTGAACTTGCCCCCCTTCGGCTCGGCCTCAAACTCCGACCACACCGCCTCGGTCAGCCGCGCGTGCAGCTCGGGCATCGTGAGCGCGTCGCTCGACGGGTCGGCCCGCATCTCCTGGTCAATGAGCCGCGACGTGCTGATGAAGAACAGATCGCTGAGCAGCAGGTAGTGCAGCAGGTTCACGCTGTTCTGCACGTTGAAGCCACCGCCCGCAACCCACGGGTAGAGGCCGAAGGAGGGGATGTACCACGTCTCCTCCTGCAGATGGTTCAGAAGATCCCGGTCAAACTGGAAGCTGTCCTCGCTGAACGCCCGCTTCACGAGCATGTCCAGCACCGCCCGCTGCCGCTCGGGCTCCACGTTGCGCAGCGGCGTCCGCGCGCCGTCGGTGTTGGCGTCGCGCGAGATGTACGTCCCGCCGACCCAACCCGTTGAGTTCCACAGCGCGATCATCTCCGCGAACCACAGCGTCTGGAAGGCCGTGTTGACCTTGCTCCAGTTCTCGCCGTCCTTCACGAGCCGCTCCATCAGCTCGCCGCGCAGCCGGTCGATGCGGGCCAGCTCCCGCTCGCGCCCCTCCACGGGGTCGGACCCGAAGTCGTACGTCATCGCCGTCGGGTCGATCGAGTAGGTGTGCTCATCGGTCAGGTAGTGGTGCTCGGGCTCGCTCGACCGCGCAAGGTGCGCCTTGAGCTCCTCCTCGTCGTCCTGCATGTACCCGTAGCCGATGGCCCACCGGTCGTACGGCCCGACGCGCACCATGTTGTACAGGCCCTGCGCGCCATCGGGGCGCGCCACGAACGTGCCCACGTAGTCCATCACGCTCGCCACCGGCGGCTCCTGCGCCGCGTCGGTGTACGTGTCCACCGCGGACGCCGGCTTCCAGGCGCTCGCGGCGAAGTTGTGCCGCAGGCCGAGCACGTGCCCCACCTCGTGCGCCACCAGCGCGATGAGGTTGTCACCGATCAGCCCCTCCGGCACGCCGTCGATCAGCGATGAGGCGTCGTCCGACGCCCCCGCGTCATCGCCCGTGTCCTTGTCCTCGTCGTCGTCGTCGTCGTCCTTGTCTTTCGTCGTGTCTTTCGGCACCATCGCGTTCATCGCCCACGCGAGCCGGCCCATCGCCATGTGGTGGCCGAGCTCCTGCGCGTACTGGCACGCCTGCCCCCGCGCCCCCGCCGGCCGGAGCAACCCCGGCTCGGCCTCCATCATCGCCCGCCGCAGCGCCGCGTAGCGCTGGCGATCACCCGCCTGCCCGGGCAGCAACGCGTCCGCCGGAACTCGCCCGTCGCGTTCCACCGTCACCGGGGGCCGCAGCAGCCCCATCCGCCGCCCCCGCGCCTCGAGCTGCCCCGCGAGCGCCGCCATCGATGGATCGGACCGCCGCATCGCCGTCAGCCGCGCCTCCGCCGCTTCCTGCACCAGCAGCGGGTACTCGTTCACCCACGCGTCCACCCAGCCGTCGTCGATCACGATGTCCGCGTCGAGAATCTGCCCCGTCCGCGGGTCCGTCCGGTGCAGCGCGATCGCGTACCCGAACCCCGTCGGCACCCACCGCACAAAGTTGTTCCGAACGTCCTCCGGGTCCACGTCCGCGTACAGCGTCTCCGTCTGCTGCCGCACCTCGATCGCGTTCACGATCCCCACCTCGCGGAACGCCTCGTTCCACGCCTCGATCCCGCGCCGCACATAAAGCCGGTACGCCTGCGGCACCGTGCGCTCGATGTAAAAAATGATCGGCTTCTCCGGCGGGCTCAGCTTCGCGTCCGGGTTCGCCTTCTTCAGGTCCCAGCGCTCGATCGTCCGGATCAGGTCATCCCCAAGCGGCGAGCGCTTGCCGATGTCCCGCACCGCGTGCGTCCAGAACCCCACCCGCTGGTCCGCCGCGCGGCTCGGAAAGTCCGCGTCCTCCGGCAGCGCGCTCAGGCTGAAGTGCAGCGTCTGCAGCCGCCCGTCGTCCGACGTCCCCGAGAACCAGAACCACGGCATCGACACCGGCGCCGTGATCGCCACCTCCACGTTCCGGTTGAACGCCTTCACCTTCGCGAGCGTCGCCACCGACGTGTTCATCGAGCCCAGGAACGACCCCACCAGCGTCGACGCGTTGGACAGCAGCATCCCCGTGAAGTCAATCGCAAGCCCCTCCGAGCCCTCGCCGAGAATCGCCACCGAGCTGATGTAGCGGTCCGTCCGCGTCCGCTTCACACCCTCCGCCAGCTCCGGGTGGGGCGTGCTGCTGAACCGCAGCTCCGGCTCGTACAGATCCAGCACGTTGCCCCGACGGCGGAACTCCAGCGTCGCCGTCCCCAGCTGCTCGCCCGCGAACATCGGCCCCGCCGCGAGCGTCGCGCCCAAAAGCCACGGCGTGTTCAGCAAGTCCTCCGGCACCACCGCGATGACACGGTCTTCCTTCCGATACACGCCGAGCAGCGTCCGCTCGTCCTTGTTCATGTTGTGGTTGACGCGCGAAAACCCCTTCGTCGCCTCCTCGAGCGAGGGCAACTCCTCCTCCTCCCCGTCCTCCCCATCACCCGCCGCGGCCATCTTCTGCAGCAGCGCCTGCAACGCCGCGGCGTCGGCCCCCTCCGGCTCCGCCGCCCACGAACCCCCCGCCCCCGCCGACACCCACCCCACCCCGGCGGCCGCCACAGCGCGCACCCACACCATCCGGGGTGTCCCCCCGTGTTTCCGCCCGTCCATGTGCCACCTCCAGCAACTCCACGCGTCGACCGACGCAGGCACGCGCCAAGACCGGCGACGCCAAACCGTCAGCATATGGCCCGCACCGCCCACGGTTGCACGCGCGCCGGGCCGCACCCCCGCTCCGCCTCCCCCGCTCGGCCCGACCGCAAACCTCAGGCCAAACACACCGCACCATCCCGCACCGTCTCCCCGTCGTGCAGCGCAATCAGCCGCGCCGCCATGTCGTCCGGCGCCTCCAGGCAACCAAAGTCCCCGATCCATGCGCACACGCCGATCGACTCCAGCGGGATCTTCTTCCGATCCTGCGCCGCCCACTGCCGCCACGGCTTGGGCGTCAGCCGCGCGCGGAAGCACCGCTGCGCCTTGCACAGCGTCGCGTACAACGGGTCCACACCCAGGCTCTGCATCGCCGCGTGTGTCTCCGCCGCGCACGGGTCCAGCGCGGGGTTCACCACCAGATACCGCAGCCCCGCCGCCGTGCGATACGCCCGCACGCCCCAGCGCGGCCGCGCCCGCACGAGCGCCGTCAGCGACGCCAGCGCCCGCTCCTCCCCCCGGTGCGGAACTACCGGCGCCGGCTCACCCGGACCGCCCGCCTCCCCCCCCGCCGAACGGTCCTTCCCCCGCAGCGACGCAAAGAGCCCGCGCCGCTTCGGCGCCGTCAGCATCCACGGCTCCGCGTCGTCCCCCGCCGTCAGATCCACATCAACAAAGCCCAGCGTCGCCGTGTTCAGCACGCGGCACCCCATGCGGTTCACGGTCACCGCGGCCGCGCGCTCGCCGGGCGTCGCAAAGAACTCCTCCTCGATCGGCTCCGCCAGCGTCCCCACGCCGTACGGGTACCCGCTCACGTCCTCCCCCGCCTCCGCCCGACGCAGCAACGCCGGCAGCGCCTCGCTCGCAAGCCGCTGCGCCTCCGCCATGCTCACGTCCGACCCTCGGCGCACGCCCAGCGTCACCGTGCACCCATCGGGGTGCGGCGCCGTGCCCTCCGCATACGCCCAGTAGCGCGCGATCCCGTTCATTCGATCCGCCTCCCGACGATGCCCGTCTCACCCCACGGTCTCACCCCACCGTCTCACCGCCCGAAGCCGCGTCGCCCGCCCCCGCCGCGGCCAGCGCCGCCGAGTGAATCCCCGCAAGATACCCGCTCGACCACGCCCATTGAAAGTTAAACCCGCCGATCCGCCCGTCCACGTCGCACAGCTCGCCGCACACAAACAGCCCCGGGCACACGCGCGACGCCATCGTCTTCACGTTCACCTCGCTCAGCGGCACACCCCCCGCCGTCACCTCCGCGTGCAGCCAGCCGCGATCCCCCGCCACCGGCAGCGGATACTCCGTCAGCAGCGTCAGCAGCGCGAGCCGCGTCTCCCGCCGCAGGTCCGCCCCGCTGCACCCCGCCGGCACGCCCGCCTGCTCGCACAACGCCGCCGCGAGCCGATCCGGTAGCAGCCCCGCGAGCCACTTCTCGACGCCCCGCTTCCCCAGCCCGAGCAGCGCCGCGTCGATCGCCTCGCGCGTCATCCCCGGCAGCCAGTGCATCACGAGCCGCGCGCCCGCGTCGCCCGTCCGCGCCGCCGTGTAGTACCGGCTCACGTCCAGCACCCCCGGCCCCGAGAGGCCGAAGTGCGTCAGCAGCGTGCTGTTCTCAAACCGCTCCAGCCGCTTGCCCGTGCCGCTGCGCAGCTCGATCGCCGCCGGCAGTGTCAGCCCGGGCAACCCGCGCAGCACGCACCCGTCCTCCAGCCGCAGCGGCACGAGCGCCGGGAACACGTGCTCGCTGATCGTGTGCCCCAAGGCCTGCGCAAGCGCATACCCCCCGCCGTCCGACCCTGTCTTCGGCAGGCTCTTGCCCCCCGTCGCCAGCACCACGCACCGCGCCCGCACCGTGCCAAACGGCCCCTCCAGCGCAAAGTGGTCGCCCTCGCGCCGCAGCCCCGTCACCCGCGCCGGGTGCCGCAGCGCAACCCCCGCCGCGCGGGCCGCCGCCAGCAGCGCGTCCAGCACGCTGTGCGCATCGTCCGTCGTCGGGAAAAGCTTCCCCGTCTCCTCCCGCTTCAGCCGCACGCCCAGCGCTTCAAAGAACGCGACCGTGTCCTCGACCGAGTACGCCCGCAGCACCTGCTTCACGCTGTTCCGGCTCGAGCCCGCGTACGCCCGCTCGTCCACCGCGTGGTGCGTCACGTTGCACCGCCCGCCGCCGGCGACCAAAATCTTCGCGCCGAGTTTCGCCGCGCCGTCAAACGCCGCCACACGGAGCGCAACGCCCAACTCCCGGGCTCGCCGCCCCGCCCAGATCGCCGCAAAGAGCCCCGCCGCGCCCGCCCCCACCACGGCCACATCGACGACGCCACCGCCCGGCGCGCCATCACCCGAAGCGCCATCGCCCGGCGCCCCCGTAAACGCCCCCGTGTCCGCGTCCGCGTTCACCGCCCGGCATGCTCCGCCGTCACGTGCACCCCGCCCCGCGCCATCACAAACCGCACCCGCTCCGCCTGCAGCGCCTCGGGCCCCGCCAGCGGATCCCCCTCCACCGCGATGATGTCCGCCGCCTTGCCGCGTTCGATCGTCCCGACCTCATCCGAGATCCCGCACAGCTCCGCCGCGATCACCGTCGCCGACGCGAGGCACGCCGACATCGGCATCCCCGCCTCGTGCATGTAGATGAACTCCTCCGCGTTCGTCCCGTGCCGCCCCACGCCCACGTCGGTCCCGAACGCGATCTTCACCCCCGCCCGATACGCCGTGCCAAGCGTCGCCTGAATCTGCGGCCCCACCGCCCGCGCCTTCGGCACCACCGCGTCAGGAAAATACCCCGCTTCTTCCGCCTGCCGCCCGACAAACTTCCCCGCGTGCACGGTCGGCACATAAAACGCCCCGTTCGCCTTAAACAGCGCGATCGCCTCCTCGTCCATGTACGTCCCGTGCTCGATGCTGTCGACCCCCGCCCGCAGCGCCGCCTTGATGCCCCCCGCCCCGTGCGCGTGCGCGGCCACCTTCCGCCCCAGTTGGTGCGCCGTCTCCACGATCGCCCGCAGCTCATCGTCAAAGAACTGCTGCTCCAGCCCCTGCGCCGTGTTGCTCAGCACGCCCCCGGTCGCCGTCAGCTTGATCAGGTCCGCCCCGCGCTTCACCTGCGCCCGCACCGCCTGCCGGCACGTGTCCACCCCGTCCGCCACGCCGTTGTACGCCGACGGGATGTCGAACAAGTCCTCCCGATACCCGAGCGCCCCGTCGCTGTGCCCGCCCGTCGGCGTGATCGACTCCCCTGCCTCCAAGATCCGCGGCCCCGCGATCTCCCCCCGCGCGATCGCGTCGCGCAGCGCAAACGCCGCGCGCCCGCTGCTCCCCACGTTGCGGATCGTCGTGAACCCCGCCCGCACCGTCCGCCCCGCGTACACCACGCCCGCCAGCGCCGCGTCCGCGTCGCTCTCCGTCACCGCCCGCAGCCGCACGTCCTGGCTGTACTGCCCCGTGATGTGCGTGTGGCAGTCGATCAACCCCGGCAGCACCGTCAGCCCCCGCAGGTCGTAGAACACAACCGCCCCGTCATCGGCGTTCGCCGCCGCCTCCTCCGGCGCCCCCGCCCGCGCGGCCGTCGCAGGATCGACAAGCCCCTCCAGCACCTCCCGCACCCGCTCGCCGTCGATCACGATCGTCGTCGCACCGCGCACGCCCCCAGCCGCCCCGGGCACCGCGATCACCCGGTCGCAGTGCAGCACCGTGATCGGCCCCGCCCCGGCCAACGCCGCCGCAGACGCCACCACGCCGCACGCCCACAACGCACGCGAAGGCGCACGCCGCAACCCGCCGCCCACCTTGCCGCCCACGCCGCCGCTCACCCCGCCGCCCATTCCGCCAGAACGCCCGTTCGTCACCCCGCGCCTCCTTCGACGTTCACCTGGTCCGCGCCCACCGAACCGTCGGACACACGTCCCCGTTTAGTCCCGCACCGCGTCGCACTCAATCTCCACCAGCATCGCCGGGTCGATCAGCCGGCTCACCTCCACCATCGTCAGGCACGGGTGGTGCTCCGCGAAAAACGCCGCGTGCGCCAGCCCGTATTCGTCCGCCCTCGAAACATCCGTCACGTACATCCGGCTGCGCACAATGTTGAACTTCGACGCGCTCAGCTCCGCCAGCGCCCGCTCGATGATCTCATAGCACCGCCGCGTCTGCGCCCCCGCGTCCCCCGGCGCAAACACCCCGCCCCCCTCCGCCACCGGCGCCGTCCCCGAAAAGAAAATCAGGTGCCCCGCCCGCACCGCGCGGCAGTACCCGTACGTCTTCTCCCAAGGCGAACCAGAGTACATGTGCTGAAAGTGCATCGCGTTCCCTCCGAGTTCCGCCGCCCGCACGCAACGTACCCGGATCCTCCCCGCTCCGCGACCCCCCCGCTCACCCGTCCCCCTCCATCGCCCGCCCCCGCCGGATCGCCCGCTTGCCATACTTCGCCGCCACCGCGTCCGTCGCCGCGTCCGCCGCACGCTTCTTCGCGTCCGACGCCGCGTTCTCAAAGAGCCCCATCTGCCGCCCCCCACCCTCCGCCGGGTCCACCAGCCCGCTCACGCTCGCCCCGATCAGCCGCACCGGCCGGAACTGCTTCGCCGCCCACGCGTCAAACAAGCCGCGCGCCGCCTGCCAGATCGCGTCCGTCGAGTCCGTCGCATCCGCCAGCGTCCCCGCCCGCGTGATGGTCTCAAAGTCCCCGAAGCGGATCTTCACCGTCACCGTCCGCGCCAGCCGCCCGTGCCGGCGCAGCCGCCGCGCCACCTGCTCGCAGTGGTCCAGCAGCACCGCCCGCACCTCGTCGGG
>CAZCBN010000025.1:29939-34191 GCA_964496975.1 uncultured Phycisphaeraceae bacterium | reverse complement strand
TCGCAGAACGGCGCGACGCCTTCCGGGACGCACGCCTTCGCGCCCCCATCCGCGTCGGGGACGAACCGTCGGCACGGCCGGTCCCATGCGACAACGTACGCGAGGAACGCGAGTTGGCCAGCAAAATACCTCCCTCGCCCACACCGCGCCACACCGATCGCCGCGCCGCGTGCAGATTTCACAGACCTTTCCCCAAACCCATCCCGGCGGCCGCCCCAACGCCGGCCCCGACTCGGGCCCACTCGGGCAACTCCGGCGCCCGCCGCACGGCCCGCGGGGCCGCCGGACGTGCTGCCGGCCCGGCGAGACGCCAACGATGCGGCGATGGCACCACTGCGAATCGGCCACGTTCGGTATCTGAACACCACCCCCTTGGTCGCGGGGCTTTCGGGCGTGGCCGGGGTGCAGACAGAAGAGTCTGTTCCCGCCGACCTCGCCCGCCTGCTCACCGGTGAAGACCCCGAGTCTGGCGCCGTGGGCGAGCCGCGGGTGGACGTCTGCCTCGCTTCGCTCGTGGACTGTGCGCGCAGCCGCGTTCCCCTCGCCCTGCTCCCCTGCGGCATGATCGGGTGCGACGGGCCGACGCTCACGGTGCGGCTCTTCAGCCGCGTGCCCATGGCCGCCGTGCGCACGCTGCACGCCGATGTCGACAGCCACACGTCGGTGGTGCTGGCGCGGCTGGTGCTGGCCCGGGCCCACGGCGCGCGGCCCGCGGTGGCACCGCTCGACGGCGCGCGCGCGGCCGAGGCCAACGCCTGGCCCGACACCGTGCTGCTCATCGGCGACAAGGCCGTCACCGCCGCCCCGCCGCCGGCCGACTTCCCGCACGGCCTCGACCTGGGCGAGGCGTGGCACGCGCTCACGGGCCTGCCGTTTGTCTACGCCATGTGGATGGTGCGCGAGGCCGACCTCGGCGCGGCGTGGCTCCCGGGGGCCGCGGCGTTGCTTGATCGTCAACGCCGGCGGAACGCGATGCGGCTCGACTGGCTGGTGGCGCAGCACGCCGCGCGGCGGGGGTGGCCGGCGGACCTCGCGCGGACGTATCTGCGCGACCTGCTGCGGTACGAGGTGGGCGAGCGGGAGCGCGAGGCCGTGCGCACGTTCCTGTCGATGGCCGCGGACGAGGGGTTTTTGCCCCGCGTCAGCCCGAGGTTTGTGGAGCCGGCGGATCTCGCGGCGGCGGGCGTGGCCCCGGCGCGGTAACGTCGGCGCCCGATGCCCCCGCTGGCCCACGTCCGGTCTTTGGCGCTCGCCCGGCTTGTGGACGAGCTGCGCTACGCGCCGCGCGAGGCGCTGCTGCGGCACATCGCCGCGGCGGAGGCGCTGGCGGCCGACATCGACGCGGCGCTCGAGTACCCGACGGAGTTTTTGGTTTTTCGCATCACGGGCTACCGCGCGGTGGACTCGCGCGCGGCGGAGACCGTGCCGGGCGAGGGGGTGCTGGCGGATCTTTCGGCGCTGGTGGAGCACCTGTGCGCGCAGGCGGCGCTGGTGCCCGCCGACCTGCCGGCGGGGAGCCTGGACGCGGACGCGCTGTGCGCCCGCTGGTCGATCAGCCGGCCCACGCTGTCGCGCTGGCGCCGGCGGGGGCTGATCGCGCGGCGGGTGCGCGTCGAGGGGCGCGGGCGGGAGGCGCTGGCGTTTGCGCCGGCGGCGGTGGCCGCGTTTGAGCGCGCGCACGCGGAGGACCTGGCCCGCGCCGCCGCGGCGCACCGGTTTGACGCCGCGACGCAGCGCCGCATGGTGCGCCGGGCCCGACGCTACCGGGAGCGGCTCGGGTGGTCGCGGCACCAGACGGCGCAGCGCCTCGCGCAGCGGATGCACGCGAGCGTGGAGGGCGTGCGGGGCGTGCTGCTGCGGCACGACGAGCGGGAGCGTGCGCGCGCCGGCGGGCGGCCGATCTTTCCGAGGCCCGCGACGCGGTCGGCGTCGCGTCGGGTTGCGGCGCTGCTCGCGGCGCGGCGCGGGCTTGAGCCGGCGGCGATCGCCCGCGACGCGCTGCACGAGCCGCTGAACACGAGGCAGGTGACGCGGCTCGTGAACGAGGCGCGGGCGGCGGTGCTGCGGCGGCTCGCGCTCGCGGGGCCGGTGCTGCCGGCGTTTGACCGCGAGGACGCCGACTCGGTGATCCTGTCGCCCCCGGCGGTGCGGGAGGGGCTTGGGGGTGGGCTGGCGGGTGGGATGGGCGGCGTTGGCTCGGGCCGGGCCGGGCTTGATCTGCTTGCGCAGCTTGAGTCGGCGCGGGCGACGCGAGCGGGCGACGCCGACACCGAGCATGCGCGGGCCGTGGCGTATCACCACCTGCGTCGGGCCGCGGCGCGGGCGATCGCGTCGCTTGACGCGTCGGCGGCCGAGGCGACGGCGCTGGATGAGATCGAGACGCGGCTCCGCTGGGCGGCGCTGCTGCGGGTGGAGCTGGTGCGGCCCATGCAGGGCGTGCTGGTGGCGACGCTCGATGAGCTCGCGGGCGGGCGGCTTGATCGCTGGCCGGCGGAGCGGGTGCGGGCGGCGCTGCGGGCGGGGTTTGTTGAGATCGGGCGGGCGGTGGACCGGTTTGTGCCGGCGCGCGGGGGGCGGCTTGCGGGCTCGGCGGGGCTGGCCGCGGCCCGCGCGGTGCGCGACATGACGCCTGCGAGCGCCGCCGCGGCCTCGACCCCCAGCGGCCGGGCGATGCGCGTGCTCGCGGCGGGGCTGGAGCCGGTGGACTTCACGAGGCTTCGCCCGGGGCTGTCGTGGTGCGTGACGCTGCGGCCGGCGGAGGCGGTGGAGGCCGCGGCGCGGCGCGCGGCGGAGGCGGGGTCACGGGATGCGGGCGGGGCGGTCTCCGGCGGGGCGTTGCTCGCCCGGCGATGGGGGCTCGACGGCCGTCCCCCTGCGACGCTCGGCGAGCTCGCGGCGTTGCTGGGCCTGCCGCGGATGCACGCGGCGCGGGCGGAGCGCACGGCGGTGCGTGCGGCGTGGGCTGAAGTGGGCGCGGGGGGCGGGCGGTGACGGGCGAGCGGGTGGGCGCCTAGGCGTCGTCGCCGGACCCGGAGCCGAACTTGAACGCCGTGCCCAGCGCGAGCACGAACCACAGGATGTCGAACGGCGAGAAGGTTGAGAAGAACGCGGTCTGGAGCATGCCGCCGCGAGCCATGCCCATGGCCTTGGCGATCATGTGGGCGTGCTCCTGAGCCACGGGCCGCAGCACGTCGGCCTGCTCGGCGGGGGAGAGGCCGGCGAGGGCATTTTCCGGGGGCGCGAGGGGTCGGCGGGCGTGGGGGCGGTACGCTCTTTGCATGACGCCGCCCATGCCGCCACGCGTTGCTGCCGCCGATGCTGACCGGGGTTCCGAAGGGGCTGCCGAGCGGGCGGCGGCTGTGATCGAGTCCGTCCGGCTCATCGTGGGCATGGAGGTGCACATCGAGCTGCGCACGCGGCGGAAGGTCTTCGCCCACGCCGCGAGCCCGGCGCACCCGGCGACGTGGGCCCGCGGCGGGCCGGGGTGGGCGGCCGGGGGCGAGGGCGTGCCGAACGTGCTGCTCGACCCGGTGACCCTGGCGCTGCCGGGGGCGCTGCCGGTGCTGAACCGCGAGGCGGTGGAGCTCTCGATGCTGGTGGGGCTTGCGCTGTCGTGCGGCATCGCCGAGCACGCGGTGTGGGACCGCAAGGGCTACACGTACCCCGACCTGCCCAAGGGGTACCAGATCAGCCAGTACGAGCTGCCGATCTGCTTTGACGGCCGCTTCGACATGCCGCACCTGAACGAGGACGGCGAGCCGACCGATGAGGGCGAGAGCCGGCCCATCGGCATCATCCGCGCGCACCTGGAAGAGGACGCGGGCAAGCTGCTGCACGAGGCGCCCGGGGGCGGGGCGGTCGAGGGCTCGCTCGTCGACCTGAACCGGGCCGGCACGGCGCTGCTCGAGGTGGTGACGCAGCCCGACTTCCGCAGCGCCGACGAGGCGGTGTACTTCGCCCGCGGCCTGCGGCACATCGCGCGGTTCCTCGGCGCGACCGAGGGCGTGATGCAGAAGGGGCACATCCGCTTTGAGCCCAACATCAACTGCGAGCTGACGCTGGGCGGCGGCCGGACGGTGAAGACGCCCATCGTCGAGGTGAAGAACCTCAACAGCTTCAAGGCCGTGAAGGGGGCGATCGAGTTTGAGCGGCGCGAGCAGCCCGAGCGCTGGCGCCGCACCGGCGTGGAGCTGGCGGGTGGCACGAAGCAGACCCGCGGCTGTGACGACGCGCGGCGCGTCACCGTGCCGCA
>CAZCBN010000025.1:24082-29929 GCA_964496975.1 uncultured Phycisphaeraceae bacterium | reverse complement strand
CAGCGGGAGAAGGAAGAGGCGCACGACTACCGCTACTTCCCCGACCCCGACCTGCCGCCCGTGCGGGTGGACGCGGCGTGGCGCGAGCGTGTTGCCGCGCGGCTGGTCGAGCTGCCCGCGGCCCGGGCGGCGCGGTACGCCTCGGCGTGGGGCGTGCCGCGGGGGGAGGCGGCGCAGCTCGTGGAGGAGCGGGCGGTCGCCGAGTTCTTTGAGGGGGCGGTGGCGCACGCGGCGTCGCGCGGCGTGGCGCCGGCGGCGGCGGCGCGGCACGTGGCGAACCTCGTGCTGCAGGTCGGCGCGCGGCTCGCGAACGAGCGGGCGGCTTCCAGGAGCGGGGGCGCCGGCGCGGGCGAGGTGCTGGTGCGCGAGCTGGGCGTCTCGGCGGCGCAGGCGGGGCAGATCGCGGCGCTGCGCGAGAGCGGGCGCGTGGCGGCGGCGTCGGCGGCGAAGCTGTTCGAGAAGCTGTGCGACCCCGAGTACGCGGGCCGCGACGCCGAGGCCGTCGCGGAGTATGAGGGCTGGCTCGTCGTGCGCGACGAGCGGGCGCTCGCGGCGTGGTGCGAGGAGGCGATGGCCGCCGACGCCGCGAGCGTCGCGCAGGTGCGGGCGGGCAAGGTGCAGGCCGTGGGCCGGCTGATCGGCGACGTGATGAAGAGGTCGGGCGGCTCGGCCGACGCGGCGGCGGCGCGGGCGATGCTGCTGGAGAAGATCAACGCTGGTGCCTGAGCCACAGGCCCGCGGTTCACGCGGCCTGCGTTCAGGCGAGCACGTAGCGCCGCTCGGACCAGAGCTCTTCAACCCGGGCGCGGAACGAGCCCGCCTGCGGCAGGTTCTCGCCGCAGGCGGCGAGCACGTCGACCATGCCCAGGTAGTCGTCGACGGCGATGAACTCGCGGGCGATGCGCGGCTCGGCGCCCGGGGCGCGGGCCTGCATCTCGGCGAGGTTGGCCATGTTGTGGTAGTTGCCCAGGGGCAGGCAGACGCACGTCGCCTCGTGGTTGTAGTGGCAGAAGACGCTCGCCTCGCAGGCGCCGCCGGGCATGAGCTTGCGCTGCCAGCGCCAGTTGGGGCCGCGGTGCTTCTCGATCGCCAGCGGGTGGGCCGAGCCGCCCGAGAGGTCCTCGCACACCTTCGCCACCGCGGCGGTCAGGCCCGGGCTGAAGGTGCTGACGCGGTCGCCCACGCGCACGATGGGCCCGCCGCCGATGGGGCTGTCGGCGGGGAAGCTGCGGCTGTTCTCGAGCGCGATGATGCGCGCGTCGGCCGGCATGAAGCGGTCGCGGGCCGCGCCGATCGCGCCGATGAAGCCGATCTCTTCCGCGAGCGTGAACAGCAGCCGCGCGTCCAGCACCGCTGCGCCGCGGGCCCGCGCGGCGAGCAGCCGGTCCATGGCGGCGAGCGCCGCGGCCACGGCGGCCAGGTCGTCGCACGCCGGCGCGTGCAGCACGGCCCCGCGGCCCCCCGCGGGCAGGTCCTCGTCGGGCGACACCTCGGCCGCCGGCAGGTGCCACACGGCCAGATCGCCCGGCGCGACCGACGCGGCCGCGGACGCGGGCGATGACTCGTCGATCTCCGCGAGCCATGTCTTGAAGGGCGTCGTCGCGTCGCCCGCGCCGGTGATGACGGCCCGCACGGCGGTCGTCGTCGGGCTCGCCGCCGACGCGCCGCGCGACGCCGAGGACCCGGGGTAGATCCGCACCGGCGTGCCGACGAAGTACTCGTCCATCACCCCGCCGCGGAAGGCGATCTCCACAACGCCCGGCGCCACCACGCGGTCGACGACGAACGCGGGATGGTCCAGGTGCGCGGTGAAGTAGACCGGGGGCCCGCCCGCCGGCGCACGCGACGGCGCATCGGCGAGCGACACCTCGATGTTGCCGTGCGCGTCACGCCTGGACCGCAGCCCGGGCCTCGCGGCGAGCCACGCCTCGATGAACGCGACCACCGCCCCCTCGCGGCCCGACGCCGTCGGCAGGCTCGTCACCCGCCGCAGCAGGTCCACCTCGGTCTCGGCGGCGGCACGGTCGATGCGGGGGGCGGGCGCGGGCGAGGTGGCGTTGGTCATGTGCGTCTGGTCCGACGGGTCTGCGTGTCCGATGGCTCTGGCGCTTCTCGCGTGCGGTTCACATCGCCCCGAGCAGCCACGCCGCGATCGCGTCGGACACGTCGGCGTCGATCGTGCCCGGCAAGCGCCAGTACTCCGTCACCAGCCCCGTGTTCGTGGACTGAAACAGGTGGTTGCGCCCGGCGATCACGCGCACCTCGTTCTTCGGGTGCCCCGCCTTCGCCAGGGCCGCCCGCAGCGGGCTCTCGTTCACGTCCAGCGTCACCTGCGTGTCGCGCTCGCCCAGCAGGGCCAGCACGGGCTTCTTGCTCGCCGCGAGGTCGGTCGCGGGGTCGTAGATCAAAAACGCCTTCATCCAAGGCGTCGACATCTGCTCGAGCTGCGCCTGCACCTGCGACTCGACCAGCACCGCCGGCGGCTCGCTGCCGCCCATCTGCTCGCGCATCATGTCGGTGAGGCCGCTCCGCATCGTCGCCTCGGCCGCCTGCTGGTCGCCCGTCGCGATGGCGATCACCACGGTGCGCTGCATCTCCTTCATCTTCGCGACGCCCGCGTCGTCCAGCGGCACCTGCCCGACGGCCTTCGCCGCGTCGAGCGTCGCCGCCTGCTGGCTGATGATCACCTCGGCCCCGCTCGTGCCGGGCCCCGCCAGCAGCACGGCCGCGCCGGGGATCTTGTCCTGCGCGAGCAGCATCGCCGCCACCAGCCCGCCCTCGCTGTGCCCCAGCAGCGCCACCCGCGCGGGCGAGATCTCCGCCCGCGAGGCCGCGTACGCGAGGGCCTTCGCCGCGTCGTCGGCGTAGTCGCGCGTCGTCGCCTCGTTCGCGTCGCCCGTGCTCTTGCCCTTGCCAAGGGCCGCCGAGCCGCGGTCGTCGTACCGCAGCACCGCGAGCCCGCGGGCCGCCAGCGCCGCCGCGAGGTCGGCGAACGGACGCTTGGGCTCAAGCGCCCCGAGCTTCGCCACGAGCGCCGGCGGCGGCGTGATCGTCTCGTCCCGGTCTTGCGTGCCCGACCCCGTCACGAGCACCACCGCCGGGTAGGGCCCGGGGCCGAACGCCTCGGCGTTGGGCAGCGTGAGCGTGCCGTGCAGCTCCACGCCCTCCGCCCCGCCGGGGAAGGTCACGTCCTCGTTGCGAGCGGCCGGCGCCGGGGCCGCGGGCGCGGCGTCGGGCGCCGCCGGAGCAGCCGGCACCGCGGGAACTGCGGGAACTGCGGGAACCGCCGGCGCCGCCGCGAGGGCCCACGACGGCGTCAGCAGCGCCGCCCACCCCGCCGCCCAACCTGCAACCCGCGCCATCGCCCGCCGCCCATCCCGCCCCGCGTGGCGGGGGGAACAACGCGGCTGGGCACCGCGGAGCGCGGCGGCCTGCGTCACGGTCGCACCACAGCGATTGGGCGTCGGCATCGGCTTGTCTCCGGCCGGCGCTCGTCGCCCGGCGCACGCGCGGACTGGAACAAGACCCCGCGGCCTCCGCCGGCCCCCGGGGTCATGCCACGAAGCCTACTTCCCCCGCGGCGTCCGCACCCGGCCCCGCATCTGCCGCGGCGGCAGCTTTGCGGGCACCACGCCCCCGGGGAACTTCGCCGCGATCTCGTCCGCCGACATCGTCCGCTGCTTCGGCGGCGGGTCGGTGTTCTCGAAGCGGTTCTTCACCTGCCGCTGCGGCACGCCCGTCACCTGGTACTGCCCGGGCTTCAGCTCGGGGCGCCACCCGTCCGGCGGCGTCGTGCGAGCGTCAAAGTCGGGGTACTCCTTCTTCGGGATCTCCGCGTTGATCAGGTGCTCGATCTCGGTCAGCAGGCCGCCCTGCTCGGGCGTCACGAGGCTCCACGCCACGCCCTCGCGCCCCGCCCGCGCCGTGCGGCCGATGCGGTGCACGTACAGATCCGGGTCGTCCGGCAGGTCGTAGTTCACCACGTGGCTGATGCCGTCGACGTCGAGCCCGCGGGCCGCCACGTCGCTCGCCACCAGCACGCCGAGCCTCCCCTGGCGGAAGCTGTTCATCGTCTGGTTCCGCTTGCCCTGGCTCAGGTCGCCGTGCAGGGCCAGCGCGTCGATGCCCTTGTCGGACAGGTACTCGGCCAGCTTGTCCACCGTCTTCTTGGTTCGGCAGAAGACGATGGTGAGGTCGGGCTCCTCGTGCGTCAGCACGTGCTTGAGCATCCGCATCTTGTCCCACCCCTGCACCGGGATGTGGAACTGCTGCACCATCTCCACCGTCAGCGAGCCGCTCGTCACCGTCAGCCGCTTGGGGTCGCGCATCTGCTTGCGCGCCAGCTTCTCGATGTCCTCGCTGATGGTCGCGCTGACGAAGATCGTCTGCCGCTCCGCCGGGCACAGGCTCAGGATGCGCCGGATGTCCTCGCGGAACCCGATGTCGAACATCCGGTCCACCTCGTC
The DNA here is from genome assembly GCA_964496975.1 of uncultured Phycisphaeraceae bacterium. Classification (GTDB taxonomy): domain Bacteria; phylum Planctomycetota; class Phycisphaerae; order Phycisphaerales; family UBA1924; genus CAZCBN01. The sequence continues at coordinate 25,463 of CAZCBN010000025.1, read as the reverse complement.
CAGCACCGCGAACCGCACGTTGTGCAGCGGCAGCATCCCCCGCCCGTGCATGTCCAAAATGCGGCCCGGCGTGCCCACGATGATCTCGGGCCCGCGGTCCAGCTTGCCCGCCTGGGTCACGATCTTCTGCCCGCCGTAGATCGCCACCACCCGCAGGCCCGTGTACTTCGCCAGCTCGTCCAGGTCGTCGCGGATCTGGATCGCGAGCTCACGCGTCGGCGCCAGGATCAGCGCCTGCAGCGGCTTGCCCCGCTCCGCGCGGTGCAGCACCGGCAGCCCGAACGACGCCGTCTTCCCGCTGCCCGTCTTCGCCTGCCCCAGGATGTCCACGCCCGTCAGCGCCACCGGCACCAGCTCGGCCTGGATCTTCGTCGGGTGCTCCCACCCGTGCTCGTCGAGCGCCTTCAGCAGCTCCGGCTTCAGCCCAAGCTCGCGGAACGTGCGCGACGTGTCGAACACGTGCGCCTTCGCCTCGTCGCTCAAGGGCTTCACGGCCTTCAGACGCGCCTCCGAGGGCAACGCCGCGTCGTCCGCGTCATCGCCATCGCCGTCCCGCGCCGACGCCGGCCCGCGGCCGCCCGCCCGCCCGCCGTCTCGGCCCCCGTCTCGGTCGCCGTCCCGCCCCGGGCCCTCGCCGCCGGCGCGCCGGCGACGCTTCTTCTTCGTCGCGCCAACCCCCGAGCCCGAGCCCGACCCAGTGCCCGACCCAGTGCCAGACCCAGACCCAGGCGGCGCCGAATCCGACGGGGCCTCGGCCTCCGCGCCCTCGCCCCCGTCCGCCTCGTGGCCGCCATCCTCGCCGGTCGCGGGCGAGCCCGTCCCAGACCCCTCGACGCCCTCGCCCCCCTCGCGGGGTCCGCGGCGCCGCCGGCGGCGCTTCTTCTTGAGAGCACCGTTCCCGCCGTGGTCCGGGGCATCGCCCGAGGCATCACCCGATTGCGCGCCCTGCCGCACGCCCGTCTCGCTCATGTCGTCTGGCACATGGTCCCCGTGGGGCGCAGGGCCGAGTGGGCGCCGCGCCGATCCGCCGTCATTCGAAGAGGGCTCAAGCGGGCCGCGTTCCACATGGGCCGGAGACCCGGCCGGGACGAGGCCCTGATGAGACGGCACAGGATAGCCCGCCGCCCGCCCCACTTCTGGACCGACCCCAGACCCCCGCGCCGCCTCCCCCTCCAGCAGCAGCATGTGCTTCATCAGGCTCCCCGCGGCCGTGCTCGCCGCCGCGAGCCACCCCGCCCGCCCGTCGCGCCACGCCTCCTTCAGCACCACCTGCTTCAAAAACGCCCCGATCGGGCTCGTCACCAGCCGCCACACGCTCCCCCGCCGCCCCGCCGCGACCACGCTCACCACCAGGAACTGCGATCCCCCGGCGAACACGAGC
>CAZCBN010000025.1:9702-24072 GCA_964496975.1 uncultured Phycisphaeraceae bacterium | reverse complement strand
CGCCGCCCCCACCCGCGCATGCGAGAGCTGCGCCCCCAGGTGCTGCGAAAACGTCTCAAAGCTGTCGTGCCGCAGCACGCCTTCCAGGTCCACCACGCGCCCCGCGCCGGGCAAAACCTCCAGCGCATCGTGCGGGTCGTGCCCGCCCCACCGCGCCAGACCCGCACGCACCAGCCCCGTGCGCACCACCCGCAGCCGCCACTCCGGCTGCCACACGTGCCGCAGCGGCTCGCCCCGGTAGTACGCCACCCGCCGCACCCGGGCCCCCGCGATCTCGGGGTCATTCCGCCGCACCAGCCGCGCGACGGCCTCCGCCAGTTCCGGTAGCACCGGTTCGTCGCTGTCGAGGTGCATGACCCAATCCAGCCGGGCCTGCTCCAAAAGCATCTGCTTCGTGCGCACGTGCCCGCGCCACCGCCGGTGCAGCACCACCGCCCCCGCCCGCCGCGCGATCTCGGCCGTGCCGTCGGTGGAGCCGGTGTCCATCACCACCAGCTCGCCCGCGAGGCCGCGCACGCTCTCCAGAACTGCGCCGATCGTGCGCTCGTTGTCCCGGCACACCACGACGACCGAAAGCGGCAAACGGGCCTCAGGCGGAACCATCGCCGCTAATCTACGCGCAACGCGGCGGGCCCGCGTCGCTGGTCGCCCCTTCCGCACCCGCCGATGCAACACCCCAACGCACCATCCGCGGCACCGGTCTTGTATCCGTTGGGAAGCGCCGCCCCGCCGCGAACGCCGCGCGTCCGAATCGCTCGCCACGACCGTCCGCTGGACGAGCCCCACGGCCAGCGCCCGATCGACTGGCCGCGCGCGCTCGCCGCCGTCGACTGGACCGGCCGCGACCCGGCCCGCGGCAACGCGCGCGTGCTGAAGGCCGGCGGCAAGACCACCGTCTGGCGCGCCGACCTGCCCCGCCGCGACGGCTCCACGCTCGACGCGGTGCTGAAGGTCGAGCCCCGCCGAGGCCTCGCGGGCCTGCTCCGCGCCGCCTGCGGCCTGGCCCGCGCCGACCAGCAGTGGGAGGGCGCGCGCCGCCTGGGCCTGCGCGGCGTCGCCCCCGCCGAAACGCTCGCCGTGCTGGATGCGCCCGGCGTGCGCACGCTCGTGTTGAAGGCCGTGCCCGGGCCCACGCTGCTCGAGGTGCTGGCCGATCCCGCGGTGCCCGTCCGTCGGCAGCACGCCGTGGCGGTGGAGGTGGCCGAGCAACTGCGCGCGCTCTGGCGGCCCCCCCGGTTCTTCTGCAACCGCGATCACAAGCCCTCCAACATCGTGATCGCCGAATACCCCGACTGGCCCGACGAACCCTCGGGCGGCCCGCGCCCCATCCTGCTCGACACCGGCGGCTTCCGCGTCTGGAGCACCCGCCTGGCGGACGCGTGCAACGACGCCCGACACGACATGCTCGCCTCGCTCGTGCTGGAACCCCTGGGCTGCGGCGTCCCGCCGCGGCGCACGCTGGCGATGCGCGTGCTGCAAGGCGTCGCGCAGGACCTGCCAAGGCCGGCCCGCCACGCATGGGTACGCGAGACGTGGCATGCCGTCGCCGAGGCCATCGCCGCGCACGGCGACCCCACGCCGAAGGACAACCCCCTCGCGCCGCCGCGCCGGGCGTGGGAGCTTGACCCGGCCCTGGCCCCGCCCGCGTAGCGATTCGCCGTTGTTTTTCGCCCTTCGCGGTCTTCGCGTGCCGCCGCTCGCCGGGCCGGGTTGGAAAGGCAATAGCGAACGCGGAGGACGCGGAGGGGCCGCGCGGAGGCCGCGGAGAAAAGACTTCGTGCTTCCGTCTCAATCCGCCCGCGTTCTCCGCCCTCCTCCGCCTCTCCGCGTTCGATCCCCCGTTCGCGCCCTTCGCGTTCGGCCCGGGAGCCTGGCGCCCGACAGGCTCACGCCGCGTCGGAGATTTCGGGGTCGTCGCTCATCGGCGTGGGCTTGGCGTTTTCCAGCAGTTGCACCGCGGCGTGCGCCAGGTCGCGCACCGTGATGATGCCCGCCAGCTCGCCCGACGCCTCCAGCACCGGCAGCGACGAGAAGTGCCCCGTCAGCATCAGCTTGCCCGCCTCGTCCAGGGGCGTGTCGGGCGTCACGGTCTTGGGCCGCCGCGACATGATCTGGTGCACCTTGCGCTTCAGCGAGGCGACGTCCTGCGTGCGCTCGGCCATCTTCCCCACGAACGGGCTGATGTTGGTCAGCAGGTCGCGGTCCGACAGCACGCCCACGACCGCGGCGCCGTCGACCACCACGAGGTGGTGGAAGCCGGCGGACTCAAACACTTCTCGGACCTCGAAGAGCGACGCATCGAGGCTGATCGTGATGACGTGCCGGGTCATGATGTCGCGCACGAGCATGGCCGAACTCCCAGCCCCCGGCCGCCGCTCGCCGACCACGCGTCGGCCCGGCCCGGGGGAACGTGCGACCCCATCACCCTCGCGGATCGGCCCGATCGGCGCTGGGCTCTACACCACATGCCCGCGATCGTGCGCACGCCGGCCCGCGGAGCCTTGAAAGCGTTCTAGACTCGCGCCATGCCCCCGCCTGACGCCTCCCCCCAGCCCCGCCAGCCTGCCCACGCCGCACCGGCCGGCCTCCCCCAGCCCCCCGCGGGCGTTGATGCCCTCTGGGCCCCGTGGCGGCTGACGTACCTCGAATCGCTCGGCGCGTCCGAGAACGCCACGCCCGCGGCCCCGCCCGGCCCGACGTCCCCGAACGCCGCGGCTCAGCCCGCGCCGGCGAGCTTTCTCGCCGCGTATTGGGCGGCCCCCGAGCGGGACGTGGACAACCACGTGATCGTGCGCGACGCGCACGGCATGATCCTGCTGAACCGCTACCCCTACGCGAACGGCCACCTGCTGGTGGCGCTGGGCGAGGGCCGGCCCCGGCTGCTGGACTATGCGCCCGAGCAGCGCGCGCACCTGTGGCGGCTCGTGGACCGGGCGATGGACCTGATGGAGCGGGCCCTGGAGCCGCAGGGCGTGAACGTCGGCGTGAACCAGGGCCGGGCGGGGGGCGCGGGCATCCCGCAGCACCTGCACGCGCACCTGGTGCCGCGGTGGTCGGGGGATGTGAACTTCATGGCGACCGTCGCGGGCGTCCGCGTCATCCCCGGCTCGCTCGAGGCGATGGCGGCCCGGTACCGCAGGGTGCTGGCCCTGGACGACGCGGGCGCGGCGGGACCGGGTTGATCGACCGGCGGGGCGGATCAGCGGTCGCGCCCGGGGCGGGCGTTTCGGCCCGAGGCGTCGCGGCCCGGCACGCCGCCGCGCGAGGAGGGCGGGCCGGCGGGGCCGGCGGGTGCCGATGCGCGCGGGGGCGGGGGCGGGGCGGACCGTGACCAGGTGTTCAGGCCCAGCAGGTAGCCGCCGCGGTCGTCGGTCAGGCGTTCGCAGCGGGCGACAACGCCGCGGCGGGCCGAGGTGAACTCGCCCCCGAAGTGCAGGGCGACGGTGGCGCCCGGGGCGGCGCGACGGGGGGAGCGCAGGCCCAGGCCCACGGCGCTGCTGTCGAGCAGCTCGACGCCCCAGAGGCCCACGGCGGCGCCGGCGGGGTCGTGCACCACGGCGACGGCGCGGCCCAGGGCGGTGTACCGCGCGGCGCGGCGACGTTCCGCGGCCGTCGTGCGGGAGGCGGACGGGTCGGCGGAGGTGATCGGGGAATCGGACGCGGCGGGCATGGCATCCTCCTTGATGCGCGCGGGGGCTCGGCATGCGGTGCGGACGCGACACGGCACGCGCCCGGGCCGGGGGAGTCCATCGGCGCGGCGTGTGCGCGCGGCGAGCGCCGGCACGGCCCAAGGCGCGTCATGCGGACCGGCGGCACGGGGCACGCACCACAACCGGGTGCCCGGGCCGGGCCGCCCGCGGGGAGTCCCTACAGTGAGCGCACGCGGCGTGGGGCCAGGCCCCGCGCGGCGTCGCCGACCCCGCGCATGAACCTGCTCGACCGCTACATCGCCCGGCAGTTTTTGATCAACGTGCTGGCGTTGCTGGCCATTCTCGCGGGCTTTGTCATCACGATCGACGTCTCGCTGAAGCTGGACGAGTTTGTCGAGGCGGCGGACGCGCTGATCCGCCAGGAGGCGGCCGAGCCGCCCGGGACGCTCCGACGGACGCTGCTGACGATTCTGATCGTGCTGGACCTGTGGTGGCCCCGGCTGCTGGTGCTGTTCAACTACCTGGTCGGGATGGTGATGGTGGCGGCGATGGGCTTCACGTGTGCGCAGCTCTCGCGGCACCGGGAGTTCATCGCGATCCTGTCGTCGGGGCAGAGCCTGCACCGGGTGCTGCGGCCGGTGCTGGTGGTGGCGCTGGGCGTGTGCGCCGTGCAGGCGGTGAACCAGGAGGTCTTCATTCCCAGGGTCGCGCCCCGGCTGACGCGGGACGCGGGGGACGCCGGGCGGCGGAACCTGGGCGTGCTGCAGGTGCCGCTGACGGACGACGGCCGCGGTCGGTTGCTGTACGCGCGGGAGTTTGACGCGGACGCGGGGCGGCTTCGCGGGCTGTTCATCATCGAGCGGGACGGGCAGGGGCACCCGATGTCGGTGGTGCGCGCGGCGTCGGCGACGTGGCGCGACGGCGGGTGGGACCTGGTGGACGGGTGGGCCGAGAGCCGAGCGGCGAACCAGCCGGCGGGGCGGCTTCCGACGCAGACGCCGCTGCCGCGGCTGGACACGAGCCTGGACCCGACGCGGCTGAAGATGCACCGGTACCGGGCGTACAAGCAGGCGTTGAGCTTCGCGCAGGCGACGCAGCTTTTGCGCCACCCCGAGCTGTTGAACCAGGGGGCGCGCGACGAGATCGAGCGCATCCGCTGGGGGCGGGTGTCGGTGATGGCGAGCAACGTGCTGTCGCTGCTGATCGCGGCGCCGTTCTTTTTGAACCGGCGACCCGACGGGCTTTTGGGTCGGAGCCTGCGGTGCGCGCCGGTGGCGGGGGCGGCGCTGCTGGGGGGCGTGATGGGCTCGTCGGCGGCGATCCCGGGGTTGCCGGCGTGGCTCGGGGCGTTTGTGCCGGCGGTGCTGCTGGCGCCGGTGGCGATCGCGTGCGTGTCGTCGGTGCGGACGTGAGGGCGTGCGGGGGCTGGTGGGGGTGGGTTTTGGGCGCGTTGCGGTTTCGGGGCTGGGTGATCACAATGGGAGTCCGCCCGGGGCGGTGACGGGGATCGGGGCCGGTGTGTTGGGCCCGTGTCTGGAGCGAGCGTTCTTGGTCGGGGTGGACGGGGTGGCCGGGCTCGAGGGGCAAGCGCATGGCGTCGATCGTCTTTTACTTTGAGGTGCACCAGCCCCACCGGCTCCGTCGGTACTCGGTGTTCGACAACGACCCGTTTTACTTTGACGACAGCAAGAACCGGGCGATCTGCGAGAAGGTGGCGGACAAGTGCTACCGCCCGACGACGGCGCTGCTGCTGGACCTTGTGCGGCGGCACAAGGGCAACTTCCGCGTGTCGTACGCGATCACGGGGACGGTGCTGGACCAGATGGAGCGGTACACGCCGGACGTGATCGACCTGTTCCGGCAGCTCGCGGACACGGGGTGCTGCGAGTTTGTGGGCGAGACGTACTTCCACTCGCTGAGTTTTTTGTACAGCAAGGCCGAGTTCGCCTCGCAGGTGGACATGCACACGGAGAAGGTGCAGCGGCTTTTCGGGCAGCGTCCGCGGGTGTTCCGCAACACGGAGCTGATCTACGCGAACGAGCTGGCGGCGGCGGTGGCGGAGATGAAGAACCCGGACGGGACGCCGCGGTTTTTGGGGGCGATCTGCGAGGGCGTGGACCGGCTGCTGGGCTACCGGAGTCCGAACTATGTCTACACGCCGCCGATGTTCAGCCCGGCGTTCACGGAGGGGCGGAAGAAGCCGTTCGGGGTGCTGCTGAAGAACTACAGGCTGAGCGACGACGTGGCGTTCCGCTTCAGCAACCGGGGGTGGAGCGAGTGGCCCCTGACGGCGGAGAAGTTTGCGCGGTGGGTGCACGCGATCAACGGGAACGGGTACATCTGCAACCTGTTCATGGACTACGAGACGTTCGGCGAGCACCAGTGGGCGGACACGGGGATTTTCCAGTTTCTGGACAAGCTGCCCGAGGCGGTGTTCGACGTGGCGAAGCGTGCGGACGGGAGCACGGAGAACCACTTCGTGACGCCCACCATGGCGCTGGAGCGGTTCGACGCGGTCGGGGCGTACGACGTGCCGGACTACATCTCATGGGCCGACACGGAGCGTGACCTGACGGCGTGGCGCGGCAACGCGATGCAGTGGAACGCGCTGGAGGAGACGTACCGGCTGGAGCGTTCGATCAAGGAGCGCTACGCCGACGCGCACCGCTCGGGCGACCCGGGGCGGATGGAGAACGCGGGCCACCTGCTGAACGACTGGCGGAAGCTGACGACGAGCGACCACTTTTACTACATGTGCACGAAGTTCTGGGCCGACGGCGACGTGCACAAGTATTTCAGCCCGTACGACTCGCCGTACGACAGCTACATCAACTTCATGAATGTGCTGGACAACGTGCGGACGCGCGTGGCACAGGTGTGAGTCGGCGGGATTGATGCGGTGTTGGGCAGGCCGGCTCTTTGGGCCGGCTTTTTCTTGGGCGGGCCGGCTGTGCGAGCCGGCTGTTTTCTTGGGGAGGCCGGCTCGGTGAGCCGGCCTACGCGAGACAAAGAGCCGGCTCGGAGAGCCGGCCTACCCAAGACGGAGACGCTGGCTCGGCGTTTGTGGGGGGTGGGGGGGGGGGGGGTGGGCGTTTCGCGGTGGTCTGCGGCGTGGTACAGTCTGGCCGGTGGAACGGAGCGTGCGCGAAACGGGCCGTCGCGGGTGCGGCGGGGCGGTAGGTGCGTGGCCCGGTGGGGCGGCGTGCGGTGTCGCGTGCGCGGCGTTCAACGCCTGCGCCAAGGCCTTGAGCGGGACGAAGACCGGGGCCGGGGTGGGCGTGGCCCGGCGCGGGTTCTCCATGCTCGAGGTGCTGGTGAGCATCGCGATCGTGGGCGTGCTGGTGGTGGTGCTGCTGCCGATGCTGACGGCGGCGCGGACGTCGGCGCTCGCGACGGTGTGCCGGAACAACCTTCGGCAGATCGGGCTGGCGCACCGGGCGTATGTGGATGATTTTCAGGCGTTGCCCGTGACGCCCGGTCGGCCCGAGTGGACGTACGGGGGGGCGGAGTTTTCCGGGTCGTTGGGGCGGCCTGTGCTGGCGGAGGATCGGCCGCTGAACCGGTACATCCGCGAGGCGGCGGCGGCCGGTGGTGCGGACGGTTCGGGGGCGGCGGGCGGCGGCGCGGGCAGGGCGTCGGGCGGCGCGGCGGATCGGGCGGTGGACATCTTCCGCTGCCCGGCGGATCGCGCGTGGGCCGGGCGCGAGGGGGCGGCGGGGCCTGGCGGCGACGCGATCGGGCCGCCGGCGGAGTCGCCCGCGCGGAGCTTCTTTGAGCGGCACGGCACGAGCTACTTGGCGAATGCGTCGCTGCTGGTGGCGGCGTGGGATGCGGCGGAGCCGGCGGCGGCGGCCGGTGTGTCTGCGCAGGACGTGGGCGTGGCGTCGAGCCGGCTGCTGCTGATGGGCGACCCGATCTGGCGCAGCTCGGGGGAGCAGGCGCTGGGGCCTCGGCACGCGGACGTGCAGCGGCTGAGCTGGCACGGCGTGACGGGCGGGGGCAACATGCTCGCGGTGGACGGGTCGGTCCGGTTCATCGTCTTCCGCGGTCGCGAGGCGGCGGCGTACACGTTTGAGCCGTTGCCGCGGCCTGATCGCTGAGCGGCGGGCGAGGGCGTGGTATTCTGCCGGCGACTTGCGAGGGCGTGGCTGCGCGGCGGGCGCGGGGCGACGCGGGGGATGGACCAATCGGCCGGCGTGGGTTCGTCGGCGTGGAGCACGCGTCATGTTCGCATCGGTGCGGTTTGGTGGGCGCGGGGCGCTCGGGGCGGTGGTCGTCGGGCAGTTCAAGGGCGCGGGGCTGGACGCCGCGTCGGCGGGGCTCGATGCGTCGGGGCTGGCCGCGTCGGTGGCGAAGGCTGGGGCCGCGGGGCGTGGCGAGGCGACGGGGGACGTGGGGCGGACGGTGGTGCTGCCGAGCGCGTCGGGGCCGCGGGTGGTGATCGTGGGGCTCGGGCCTCGCGAGGGGTTCACGCTGGGCGCGCTGCGCGACGCGATGGGCGGGCTGATCCGCTCGCTCGCGGCGGCGAAGGTGTCGTCGGTGGAGCTCGCGATCGACCACGCGCTGGCGACGCTGGAGGAGCGGCCGGCGAAGGCGGAGGCGGGTCGGTGCCTGGGCGAGGGCGTGGGGCTTGCGTCGTGGGTGTGCGATCAGTTCCGAGGGACGGCGACGCCCGACCCCGCGCGGGCGGAGCTGCGCGTGACCGTGGCGGACTCTGCGACGGCGGAGGGCGTGCGGCGGGGCCTGGCGCTGGCCGAGGCGAGCAACCTGGCGCGGACGCTGAGCAACACGCCGCCGAACATCTGCACGCCGGCGTACATGGCGGAGGTGTCGCGGCGGGTCGCGAAGAAGTTCGGCCTGCGGTGCACGGTGATGGAGGGCGAGGCGCTGGAGCGCGAGCGGTTCGTGGGCCTCGTCAACGTGGGCAAGGCGAGCGAGAACGCGCCGTGCATGATCCGGCTTGAGTACCGGCCCGCGCGGCCGCGGCGCGGGGCCAAGCCCGTCGTGCTGATCGGCAAGACGATGACGTACGACAGCGGGGGCCTGTCGATCAAGGTCAACAACGGGATGAAGAACATGAAGCGCGACAAGGACGGGGGGTGCGCCGTGCTCGGCGCGATGCAGGCCGTCGCGAGCGTGATCCGCCCGGGGGTGCCGGTGGTGGCGCTGCTGGCGGCGGCGGAGAACAGCATCTCCGACGAGGCGTACCGGCCCGACGACATCATCACGTACCGCAACGGCGTGACGGTGGAGGTGACGAACACCGACGCCGAGGGTCGGCTCGTGCTGGCCGACGCCCTGTGCTGGGCGTGCGAGAAGGAGAACCCCGGCGCGATCATCGACATGGCGACGCTGACCGGGGGCGTGGTGATCGCGCTGGGCCACGTGTTCGCGGGGATGTGGTGCGACGACGACCGGCTGCGCGGCGCGATCGAGGCGGCGGCCGAATCGACGGGCGAGCGCGTCTGGCGCCTGCCGCACGACCCGGCGTACCGCGAGATGATGAAGAGCGTGATCGCGGACATCCACAACTCCGCGCCGGTGCGCGAGGCGCACCCGATCCAGGGCGCGGCGTTCCTGAGCTATTTCTGCGAGGCGGGCGTGCCCTGGGCCCACCTGGACATCGCGGGCGTCCACGAGACCGAGAAGACCCGCGGGCCCTTCGAGGCCGGCCCCACGGGCTGGGGCGCCCGGCTCGCGGCCGAGGCCGTGGCCCGCTACGCCGGGGCGTGAGCGGCGGATCGAGAGCTTTCCGGCGAGTGGAGGGTGCGGCCCATGCGTGCGCACGGCGTGAACGATCAAACGCGAGTCGGCCTTCGTCCCTGTCTGGCCCGCGCGGCTGGGCTTGCCGCGGGGCTCTCGACGGGGCTTTCGGTTGGCCTCTCGGTTGGGGCGGCCTCGGCATCGCCGCCCGAGCCCGGGTGGTGGCGCGACGCCGTCTTTTATGAGGTCTTTGTCCGCAGCTACGCCGACTCGACCGCGGGCCCGCTCGCGGGCGACGGCGTGGGCGATCTCGCCGGCCTCATCGAGCGGCTGGACTACCTGAACGACGGCGACCCCGCCACGCGCACCGACCTGGGCGTCACCGCGCTCTGGCTCATGCCGATCTTTGAGAGCCCCAGCTACCACGGCTACGACATCACCGACTTCCGCACCATCGACCGCGAGTACGGCACCAACGACGACTTTCGCCGGCTCATCGCCGAGTGCGAGCGGCGGGGCGTTGCCGTGGTGCTGGACCTGGTGCTGAACCACGTTTCGTGGCGGCACCCGTGGTTCGAGGCGTCGAAGGACCCCGCCTCCGAGACGCGCGACTGGTTCATCTGGCTCGACCAGGACCCCGGGTGGAAGGGCGACTGGGGCGCGCCGTGCTGGCACACCGTGCCGCCGAGCCGGCCCGGGCGAGCGGGCCAGTCCGGTGAACGGGTCGGCGAACAGGCCGGCGGCCAGCCTGGCGAACAGGCCGGCGGCCCCGTCTACTTCGGCCTCTTCTGGCACGGCATGCCCGATCTCAACTACCGCACCCCCGCCGTCACGCGCGAGGCGTACGACATCAGCCGCTTCTGGCTCACCGAGATGGGCGCGCACGGCTTCCGGCTTGACGCGGTGCGGCACCTGATCGAAGAGGGCGAGCGGCAGTCCAGCACGCCCAGCACGCTCGCGTGGCTCGCCGAGTACAACGCCTACCTGAAGACCGTGAACCCCGCCGCCTTCACCGTGGGCGAGGTGTGGTCCGACACGGCGGACGTCGCCCGCTACATCCCGGCGTCGCTCGATTCAGCCTTTGAGTTTGCGCTCGCCGAGGCGATGGTGGTCGCGGCCGCGGCCTCGGGCACGCCCAACGCCGCGAAGGCGACCGCCGATCTGGCGCAGCGCATCGCGACCGTGGCCGCGGCGTACCCCGCTGACACGGTCTGCACCTTTTTGACCAACCACGATCAGAATCGGCTGATGAGCCGCCTCGTGGGCCCGGGCGGTGCGCTGGACGAGGCCGCCTTCACCCGCGCCAAACTCGCGGCCACGCTGCTGCTCACGCTGCCGGGCGTGCCGTTCATCTACTACGGCGAGGAGCTGGGCGTGACGGGCGAGAAGCCCGACGAGAACCTGCGCACGCCGATGCCCTGGCAGGCCGACACGGCGCGGGGCGGCTTCACGACCGGCACGCCGTGGCGGGCCGTGCGGGCCGACGCGGCGCAGGGCGTGAGCATCGCGGCGCAGCGGGGCACGCCGGGCTCGCTGCTGGAGCACTACCGCGAGCTGATCGCGCTTCGGCGGGGCACGCCGGCGCTGGCGCGCGGGCCGGTGCGCGTGGTGGGGGAGGGGCTCCCGCCGGGCGTGCTGGCGTACGTGCGGGGCGAGGGCGACGACCGCGCGGTGGTGGTGCTGAACTTTTCCGCCGAGGCGGTGGGACTCGCCGACCTGGTCGAGGCGGCGGGGCTTGCCGACGCGGGCGCCGACGCGGGCGCTGGTGCGGGCACCGCTGGCGCGCCGGCGGAGCGACGGAACGCCGGGCCCACGCTGCGGCAGGTCTTTCCCGAGGTCGCGGACGGCCCGGGTGGACAGGGCCGGGGCGGTGAGGGCCAGGGCGGCGAGGTGCGCATTCCGGCGGGCGAGGCGCGGGTGTACGCCGTTGACGCGGGGGCATGACGGCCCGCCGTCGACCTGCGTGACCCGGGGATGGCCCGTGGGTGGCCGGGAGTTGACAGAGAGTCTACAGTTCGGCAGAATCGGGCAACCTTGCGATGGTCCGCGTCCGGCCCCGGTGGGCGGCGGGGCTTCGGGGGATGTGGTCCGGTCTTGGCCTGGTCTTGGCCCGGTTTTGGTCCGGCGCTGGCCTCGGACGGGTCGCGCGGGCCCAGGGGAGTGAGCCTTATGCCGCAGTCGTCGCACGCCGTGGTGGACCTCATCTTCGACCTGTTCGATCGGCTCGGGCACGAGCAGTACGGCGAGGCGATCACGCAGCAGCAGCACGGCGTGCAGTGCGCGGCCCTCGCGGAGCGGAACGGCGACCCGGCCTCGCTCGTCGCGGCCTCGCTGCTGCACGACATCGGCCACCTGCTGCACGACCTGCCCGAGTGGCAGGAGAACCAGTCGGTCGACGACCTGCACGAGGACCTGGGCGACGCCTTTTTGCGCGAGCACTTCCCCGAGGCCGTCACCGAGCCGGTGCGGCTGCACGTCGCGGCGAAGCGGTACCTGTGCGCGGTGGAGCCGTCGTACATCGACGGCCTGAGCCACGCGAGCCGGCAGAGCCTGGCGCTGCAGGGCGGGCCGATGTCGCCGGCGGAGTGCGCCGAGTTCCGTACCAACCCGTACTGGGAGCAGGCGGTGCAGCTCCGCCGCTACGACGACGCGGGCAAGGACCCGGCGCTGTCGGCGATGGACCCGCGCCGCTTCCGCGCGGCGCTCGAGAGCTCGCTGAAGCCGGCGGGGGCGTAAGCGGCTGAAACGGGCCCCGTCGCCGGCCGAACGCGGAGGCTCGGCGGGGACGGAGGGCGCGGGGAGCAGTCGGGGGTTGCTCGTCCGTGGCGCTTTGGTTCGCTGGGCTGTTCCGGGCCCTGCGGTGCATTGCGCGCGGCTGCCGCGTCGAGCCCTTGGCGGTCGGCGTTTCGCGTCCCTTGTGTTCTGGCTGGGCCTTGCGGCCCCGAAACTCAGCGGCGGCGTCGCGCGGCGAGCAGGCCGGCGAGCATCAGGGCGAGGCCGGCGCCGGGCGTGGGGACGCGGCGCAGTTGCAGGTCGAGCGTGAGCGAGGCGCGGTCCTGGATCGGCACGGCGATGCCGGCGCCGAGGGAGATGATCGTCTCGGCGGACCAAACGGCGCGGTAGAGGCCCGCGTCGAGCACACCGGTCAGGGTCTCGTCGCCGGAGCCGAAGAGGTCGAGCACGACGGCGGGCCGGTCGAGGCGCTCGAGCAAGATGGACGTGAGGCCGCCGGCGCGGGTGCGGTCGCCCAGCGTGGTGGCGGCGTCGGCGTGCAGATCAAAGAGGCTGTCGTGCGTCAGCTCGAAGACGAGCGAGAAGCCCGTGGCCGCGCGCACAAACGCGGAGGCGTCGCCCGAGGCGGGGCGGCCCAGCTCGGCGGTGGAGGCGTTGACCTCGGCGACGGAGCGGAGGGTGATGGACGTGATGTCGTTCTCGCGCTGCGCGGTGGCGATGGAGAAGGCGGCGACGCCGGCGCGGACGGCGCTGGGTTCATCCAGCGAGAACGAGGCGGCGAGGGTGGGCGTGCCGACCACGCCCGGGCCGAAGGGGAAGGCCCCGGGGAAGACCCCGCCCTCAACCCGTGAGTCGTTGGCGTCTTGCAGCGCGACGTCGAAGCCGACGACACCCGAAAACTCGCGGAACCTCGCAAGCCCGGCGAGGGCCGTCGCGTGGACGCCGGCGAGGGACGCCAGGGCCGCGCCGGCGGCGACGAGGCGGTGGGGCGGGGCGGTTCGGGGGTGGGCGGTTCGGGGGTGGGTGGGGCGGGCGCGCAGGGGCGGCGGGTTCTCTGGTCCGAGCCGTCGCCGTTGTGGCGATGCGGAGCGCGTAGCCATGCGATGCCCCCCTCAAGGCGGGTCGCGGCGTTGGCCGCGACCGATCGGTCTATTCGACGTTTGAATCGAAGAGCCGGCGGCGTGCACCGGGTCATCGGCGGGTTCTGGGCCTGTGATCACCAGAACGTGTGGGGGTGCCCGGCGTGTTCTGTGGGCGGGGCCTGTTGCGGGGTTCTGCGGTCGCGGTGGGTGGGTTTGGGGTGGCTATCGTGGTGCGACGGCCTGTGCGGACGCGCGATCCATCCCGCGCGGCATGGGCAGGTTGGCGTGCGGGGCTTGGTGTTTGGATGGGTTGGAGGGCGTTTCCATGGCGTTCGGGCGTGAACGGTCGGCAGGTATGGGGGCTGCCATGGGGGCTGGGCGGGCGCGGACTCGGCGCGGGGAACGTGGTGGGAGCGCTTTCCTCACGGCGGGCGCGGCGCTGATTGTCTTTTCGTGCTGGGGCCCCCTGGGTTGCGGGGTGACGTACGTTCCGAGGATTCGAAACGACAGCACCACCAAGATTCGGGCGGTTGTGGTGAACGATCGGTTTTTGGACAACCGCGTTGTGCTGTCGCAGGCGATGGTGTCGCCGGGGGAATCGGCGCGTCTTGGGCCGGTGGAAGCGCCGTTCGGGGACGCGGTGTACCTGGAGGTTTCGCCGGCGAGCGGTGGACAGGACGTTCCAGAGAAGCAGAAGCTGCGGAGCGGGGAGACGTCGTGGGCGGTTGACTCTGGGTCGATCCAGACGTGGGGGCCGATCGTGCTGCGCGAAGCGCTGCTCGAGGACGAGACGAGCACGCGGGGCGAGGTGGGGTTTGAGTCGGTTCCGCGGTGAGTTTTTCGGCAGAGGGCGAACGCGGAGGGGGCGGAGAAGGGATGCGCGGAGGGCGCGGGGAAGAGGCTGGGGTGATGGTGTTCGAGGTGTCGGCGCTCGGCGCGGCGCTTTGGTGCGCCGTGATTGACCTGGTGCGTTGAGTGCGTTGAGTGGGGTCCGGGCGATGCCCCGGCGTTTGCGTTCCGGCCCGTTGATGCGACGCGACGCGGCGGGCGACGGCTCGGACGGGAGGGCCGCGCTCATGCCGCGGCGCGGGCGTTGGGTCGTGGTCGAGCGGTCAGCCGGTGGCGCGGGTGTTGGAGTCTGAGGCGTGGCTGGTCCACGGGGTGGAGACGTGGGCGGGGGGCGTGGAGAAGAGCTTGGGCGG
>CAZCBN010000025.1:0-9692 GCA_964496975.1 uncultured Phycisphaeraceae bacterium | reverse complement strand
GGGCGGGGCGTCGGGGGTGGCGGGGTTGGCCGGGTTGACGGGTTGCTGGGGCGAGCTCGGCGCGTCGCGGTCGGCGTCGGCGTAGCAGCCCTGCAGCTCGTCGATGGTGGTGTTCTTCCAGAGCTTGACGCCCGAGATGTACGCGGCCCGGCCGATGAGGTGGGCGGCGGCGGGCGTGGTGAGGAAGATGAAGAGGATGATGAGGATCGACTCCACGGCGACGGTGACGCCGCCGGGGAGGACGACGAAGTGGAGCATCGCGCCGAACATGATGCATCCGACGCCGAGGGTGCCGGCCTTGGCGGCGGCCTGCATGCGGCAGAAGACGTCGGGCATGCGGACCATGCCGATGGAGGCGAGGGTGCAGAAGGTGGCGCCGATGAGGATGAAGACGGCGGCGAGGACGCGGGCCGCGGCGACGACGAAGCCGCCGGTGGTGGCGGCGATGTTCTCGCTGAGGTCGACCATGCCGTCGCCCCCGCCTGCGGCGAGGGCCGAGGCGGCGAGCGCGGCCTCAACGGCGTGCAGGGTGGTGTGCAGGTGCATCACGGGCGGGCCCTCCGCTCAAGGTAGGTGGCAAAGGCGGCGGTGCCCAGGAACAGGATGAGGGCCATGACGACGGCGACGCTGAGCAGGACGGGCCTTCCGACGCCGATCGCGAAGAGGGCGATGACGCCGACGGCGAAGTACCCGAGCATGTCCAGGGCGATGACGCGGTCGGGGAGACTCGGGCCCCTGAGGAGTCGGAAGACGGCGCCGGCCATGCTGATCGCGAGCATGGTCGCGGCGATGGTGAGGACCCATTGCATGGCGGCGTTGTGGATGTCTGGGGTGAGCATGGGCGTGCCTGTGGGTTGGGTCGGGCCGGACGGTTCTGGGTTGGTGATGGTCGGGGGCGTGTGGGCGTGCGGGGTCAGCGGGTGAGGTGGAGGAGGCGTTTCTCGAAGCCGTTGACGATCTCGTTGACGGCGGCCTCGCGGTTCTCGACGTGCATGTAGTGGACGAAGAGGGTCTTTCGGTCGTGGCTCACGTCCATGCTGAGGGTGCCGGGGGTGAGGGTGATCATGTTGGCGAGGGACATGATCTCGATGTCGGTCATGCCCTCCTGGAGGGGGACGGCGAGGATGGCGGGGCGGAGCTTGCCGAGGGGGCTCAGGGTGTAGACGGCCATGGTGAGGTTGGCCTTGACGAGCTCAACCATGAAGTAGATGCAGAAGGAGATGGTGGTCTCGATCTTCTCGAAGTAGCGGCGGGGGCCCGAGCCCTTGGGGATGAGCATGCGGAGGACGACGTAGCCGAGGATGAGGCCGACGATGAAGTTGCCGGGGTTGAAGGGGCCGAAGCTGAGGCACCAGACGACGGCGAGGAGGAGGTTGGCGAGGAAGAGGAGCATGGGTGATCCTTTGCGTGCTCGTGCGGTGGCGTCGGGGGATTCGCTCGGCGGGGCCGGGTTTGTTCCGGATTTTCTTTAGCGGATGAGGCCGGGTGTGAGGCTGGGTGTGAGGCCGGGTGTGAGGGTGGGGGCGAGGTCGGTGCTGTGCAGAAGCGTTCCGTGCGGGTCGACGGCGGTGATGAGGCTTGAGTCGGTGGGGAGGGGCTGGCCCGAGCGGAGGGCCTCGAGGTAGTCGGCGGGGAGGACGGCGCGGACGTAGGCCTCGCGTTGCACGAGGACGGCCGCGGCGCGTTCGCTGATGCGGAAGGCGGGGCCGGCGAGGGCGCCGATGCAGAGGGTGACGACGGCGAGGGCGATGCAGGGGCCGAGCATGGCGGCGAAGCTTCGCGTGCCGGCGGGCTGCTCGTGCTCTGGGGCGGCGATGGGGCCGGTGTGGCCGGTGGGGCTGGGCTTCCAGAAGGCCTCGGCCCAGATCTTGGTCATGCTGTAGAGGGTGAGGACGCTGACGAAGAGGCTGCAGGCAACGATGCCCCAGGTCTCGGCCTGGACGCCGGCGCGGACGAGGGTGAGCTTGCTCCAGAAGCCGGAGAGGATGGGGATGCCGGAGAGGGAGAGGGCGGGGATGAGGAAGAGGACGCCCAGGAGGGGGTGGGCTCGGTAGAGGCCTCCCATGCGCTTGAGGTCGGCGTGGCCGGTGAGTCGCTGGATGAGGCCGGCGATGAGGAAGAGGTTGGCCTTCACGACGATGTGGTGGAGGATGTAGAAGATGGCGCCGGCCATGGCGAGGGTGGCGGCGGACTGGAGGACGTCGCGCTCGGGGCTTCCGACGGGGAGGGCGGCGGCGCGTGCGCCGGCGACCATGCTGACGGCGAGGCCCATGAGCATGTAGCCGATCTGGCTGACGATGTGGAAGCTGAGGATGCGGCGGATGTCGAACTGGGAGGCGGCGCCGAGGACGCCCGAGAGCATGGTGAGGCCGGCCATCCACATGAGGATGGTGCCGGTGTAGCTGTGGTCGCCGACGAAGATGATGGTGAAGACGCGGATGAGGGCGTAGACGCCGACCTTGGTGAGGAGTCCGGCGAAGAGGGCGGAGATGGCCATGGGGGTGGTGTGGTAGCTGGCGGGGAGCCAGAAGAAGAGGGGGAAGGCGCCGGCCTTGATGCCGTAGGCGGCGATGAAGAGGGCGGCGATGACGGACTCGACCTTGGGGTTGTTGTAGGCGATGAGGCGTTCGCCGATGTCGGCCATGTTGAGGGTGCCGACGATGCCGTAGAGGAGCCCGACGGCGACGAGGAAGAGGGTGGAGCTGAGGAGGTTGAGGGTGACGTACTTGATGGCGCCCTCGAGCTGGCCCCGGCCTCCGGCGAGGGTGAGCAGGACGAAGCTGCTCATGAGCATGACCTCGAACCAGACGTACATGTTGAAGAGGTCGCCCGTGGTGAAGGCGCCGGCGCATGCGGCGAGCATGGTCTGGACGAGGGCGTGGTAGCCCCAGCGCTGGCGGCGTTCGTCGATGTTGCCCATGCCGTAGAGGACGGAGGCGCCGCCGACGAGGGCGTTCAGCAGGACCATGATGGCGCTGAAGGGGTCGACGACGAGGGTGATGCCGAAGGGGGCGGCCCACCCGCCGACCTCGAGCTTGGTGATGCGGGCCTCTTGCGGCAGGGCGTGCAGGGCGAAGATGGCGACCGCGAAGGCCAGCGCCGCGGCGGAGGCGGTGAGGACGATCGCCCGCTGCACGCGGACGTGCTTCCAGCACAGCACGCAGAGGACGGCTGCGGTGAGGTGCACGAGGATGGGCGCGGCGATGAGGTCTGACATGGGTTGCTGCTCGTGTGGCTGCCTGTTTGGGCTGCTTGTGTCGGCGCGGGGGCGTGCGGCGCGGTTAGGTGATGTCGGTGGTGGTCATGGCGTCGAGGTCGTCGGTGCCGACCTCCTGGTAGGTGCGGCGGATGAGGACGATGGCGTAGGAGACGATCGCGAAGCTGATGACGATGGCGGTGAGGATGAGGGCCGGCGGGATGGGGTCGGCCGAGCCGGGGACGAGGGTGGTCTCGCCCTCGCGGATGAGCGGGGGCAGGCCGCGGCCCCGGGTCTCTGGGTAGTAGACGCCGGCGGCGGTGATGATGAGCAGGTTCGCGGCGTGGCCGATGAGGCCCAGCCCGATGATGAGCTTGACGAAGCTCCGCCGCAGGAGCATGTACACGCCCGCCGCGAAGAGGACCCCGATGGCGATGGAGAGCAGGACGCTCAAGGCTTGGCCTCCTCGAGTTCAAAGAGCATGAGCAGGACGACGCCGAAGACGGTGATATAGACGCCGATGTCGAACATGACGACGGTGCCGCCGGCCATGGTGGCCAGGCCCGGGACGTCGAGCTCGGCCCAGACGCCCTGCATGAGCGTGAAGCCCTTGAAGGCGTCGGTGGTGTGCCCCAGCAGGATGGGGAGCATGACCGAGGCGAGCGAGGTGGCGAGGCCCGTGCCGATGATGGTGGTCATCGGGATGCCGCGGAAGAGCTTTCGTGTCTCGGCGACGCCGAAGGCCATTGAGTGCATGCCGAAGGCGGAGGCGATGACGAGCCCGCCGACGAACCCGCCGCCGGGGTCGTTGTGGCCCCGCATGAGGATGACGACGCTGAAGACGGCGAGCAGCGGCATGATCATGCGCGACGCCGTCTGGAAGATGATGCTGTCGAGGGGCTTCACGCGTCGGCCTCCGTGGTAAGTCGAGGCAGGCTTGGTGCGTCGGTGTGGCCGCCGCCGGCGGCGGGCGCGGGCTGGAGCGGGCTGGAGCCGCCGTCGATGCCCGAGCCGAACCCGGTCCCGCGCAGGCGGAGCAGGGTGTAGACGCCGATGGCGGCGATGCCGAGGACGGTGATCTCGCCCATCGTGTCAAAGCCGCGGAAGTCGACGAGGATGACGTTCACGACGTTGCGGCCGTGGGCCTTGGCGTAGCTCCAGTCGCTGAGCTGGCCCGCGATGCTGGGCGTGCTGACCTGCTCGGAGAGGGAGACGAGGACGAGGGTCGTCATGACGGCACCGAACGCGAGCGCCACGCCCCCGTCCATGAGGCGGCGCCACCAGGGCGTGTAGCTGTTGAAGCGCGGCAGGTGGTAGACGACGAGCACGAAGAGCACGACGGTGAGCGTCTCGATGGCGAACTGCGTCATCGCGATGTCGGGGACGCCCAGGATGACGAAGAGCATCGCCACGCAGTAGCCCACGACGCCCAGCGACGCGACCGTCGTGAGCCGCCCGTGGAAGCGGGTGCACGCAAAGGCCGCGACGCCGATGATCAGCATGAGCATGATGTCGAGCACGGCGAAGTCGCCCAGGCCCAGGTTCCAGGCCGTGGGGTCAAGGCCCAGGTTCCGCAGCAGCGCCGCGCCGACGAGGAGCATCGCGGTGCCGAGGACGGTGCCGATGTAGTAGCGCAGCTTGCCGTTCTGGAGCACGCGGGTCTGCCAGGAGGCGAACCAGAGCGTGCCCTGGAAGAGGCGGTGGTACCACGCCTCGGGGCCGACGGGGGTGATGGCGTTCAGCACCGCCGCCGCGCCGGTGCGCCAGGGCCGGCGCACCGTGTACAGCGCGCCGCCGCCCAGCAGCACGAGCACGCTGAGCGTGAGCGGCCCGCTGACCGGGGCGAACGGCGGGAGCAGCTCGTAGAAGCCGAGCTTGGGCGTGTGCGTCGCGGCGTGGGCCGGGTCGCCCGGCGCGGCGACGTGTGGCGCGGCCGGGACGGCGTGCGCCGGGGCCGGGGCGGCGTGCGCGGGCGCGGCACCGTGCGCGTCGCCGTTCGAGGTGTGCTGCGGGGCGTCGTCGTACGACACCGGCGTCAGGGCGTAGCCCGTCCACTCGGTGCTTGCGGGTTGCGCAGGGTGCCCGGCGTGCGGGGCGTCGTCCGCGTGCGGCTCGGTGTGGGCCGGCGGCACGGCGGTGACGCTCGCCGAGGCGGCGCCCGCGAGGGACTTGAAGCCCAGGAAGGGCGCGACCGCGCCGACGATGCACAGCATTGCGAGCGCCGCGGGGCCGAGCCACATGGGCCACGCGGGCTCGCGGCCCTTGGGCGCGGGCGCCTCGTGCTCGCCCCGCGGGTCGGGCTTCTGGAAGAAGGGCCGCACGCCGACGAGCAGGGCCGCCAGCACCGTGAACGCGGCGGCCGCGACGACGGCGAGCGTGAACGCCCACGCCGCGCCGTGCAGCGCGTGCCCGGGGTGCCAGGCGGCGTGCAAGACGGCCTCCTTGCCGGCGAAGCCCAGCAGGAAGGGGACGCCCGCCATGCTGAGCGCGGCGATGCCCGCGGCCGCGCCGGTGATCTTCATGCCGCCGCCGCGGGCGTAGAAGAGGTCGCCCAGCGGCTCGATCTCTTTGCTGCCCGTCTCGTGGGTCACGATGCCCGCGACGAGGAAGAGGCAGGCCTTGAACAGCGCGTGGGCGAGGAGATAGACGACGGCCGCCTCGGCGCCGTAGTCGCCGCCGAGGCCCGTGCACATGACCATGATGCCCAGGCTGCTGACGGTGCTGTAGGCGAGCACCTTCTTGAACTGGCTCTCCCGCGTGGCGAGCACGGCGCCGACGACCATCGTGACCCCGCCCATGATCGCGAGGGTCCACTGCCACGCCGGGCTGGCGGCCATGGCGGGGTTGAGGCGCAGCAGCAGGTAGACGCCCGCCTTCACCATCGTCGAGCTGTGCAGGTAGGCGCTGACGGGGGTGGGGGCGGCCATCGCGTTGGGCAGCCAGAAGTGGAAGGGGAACTGCGCGCTCTTGGTCGCCGCGCCGGCGACGATGCAGGCGATGATGCCCGGCAGCAGCGGGTGGGCCAGGAGCTGCGACGCCGCGCCGGGCGCGGTGACGGCGGTGATCACCGCGTTGATGTCCCAGATGCCCCCGGCGACGCCGGCGATGTCGCCCGCGGCCTGGCCCAGCATGAAGACGCCCGCGAGCATCGCGAGGCCGCCCAGGCCCGTGACGAGCAGGGCCTGCAGGGCGCTCTTGCGGCTCTTCTCTTCCTGATGGTCAAAGCCGATCAGGAGGTAGCTGGTGATGCTGGTGAGCTCCCAGAAGATGAAGAGCAGGACGAGGTTGTCGGCGAGCACCAGGCCCAGCATGGAGGTGAGGAAGCCGATGAGGTAGGCGAAGAAGCGGTGCCGGAGCGGGTGCCCGGCGGAGGGGGCGTGGCCGTGCGCGGGGGCGTGGCCGTCGCCGTGTCCGTGGGCGTGTCCGTGCGAGTGGTCGTCGTGGTGGGCGGCGCCGAGGTAGTGCGCGGCGTAGAGGGTGACGAGGGAGCCGATGCCGGTGATGAGCAGGGCGAAGAGCAGGCTCAGGCCGTCCAGGCGGAAGGAGAGGGCGACGCCCAGCTCGGCGATCCACGGGGTGGACTCGGCGAGCGGGAGGCCGCCGGCGACGGACTCGAGCTGGCTCAGGAAGGCGAGGAACCAGGCGAGGGGGGCGAGGGCCAGGAGGCCGTTCGCCTTGCCCAGCGCTCGGCTGAGCCACGGGGCCGCGATCGAAACCGCGGCGAGGCTGAGGATCGAAGCGAGCAGCACCGTGTGCCCCCCTTGCCGCCGGCGTTCGCACGCCGGACGGTCCGCGCCGTCGGGTGGTCGGCCGGGTCGCGGCCGCGCCGCGATTCTCGGACCAAACGGTTTCCGGCCGATCGTACGGCGAACCCATCGTCCGGTTTGGGCGGGGGGGTGAGCCTCGGCGTTCTGGAGCGGTCGCGGGGGCGTTGGAGGTGTGTGCCCCGTGCAGAGGGATACCCCAAGCGGGCGGGTGGATTCCGAGGCAACGCCGGTCCCGGCGGAGTCGGCGGCGATCTGGTCATCGGTGTGGGCGGCGTTGGTCCGGGGCAAAGCGGACCGACGACACCCGTTTCATCTGCCGACGCTCTGTACCCGGATGGTCGACGGCTCCCCCACGGGTCGGGTGGTGGTGCTGCGGCATGCGCGTGAAGATGTCGGCGAACTGGGGTGCCACACCGATGCCCGATCCCCCAAAGTGCAGGAGATCGCGGCATATCCGGTGGTTTCGTGGGTGCTCTACGACGCGGCGGCCCGGGTGCAGATCCGCGCGAGCGGGACCGCGCAGGTGCTGCGCACCGGCCCGGAGGCGGACGCGGCGTGGGCCGGGACGGGTCTGGACGGGCGGCGGTGCTACTTGGCGCCGGGGGCCCCGTCTGAGGTGTGCGAGGAGGCGTCGCCCAACTTGCCGGAGGGGGTGCGCGGCCGGCGGCCGACGTGGGAGGAGAGCGCGGCGGGGCGGGAGAACTTTGCGGTGGTGCGGTGTCGCCTGAACCGGGTGGAGTGGCTTCACCTGGGGGCGAACGGGCACCGACGCGCGGCGTTTGCGCGGGGGGCGGAGGGAGACTGGGGGTTTTGCTGGGTGTTGCCGTAGCGGTGGACTGGTGTGTTTACCAGATCCAGCGCATGCGGCCGAAGTCGAACATGGGGGTGGGCTGGCCGGCGTAGGGGGCGGGGAGGTAGACGACGAAGGCGCGGCCGATGATGAGCTTTCGGTTGATGAGGGAGGTGACGGGGTTCACCTGGTCGGCGACCCAGGGGTCGACGGAGTCCCACATGCGGCCGTCCTCGCTGGCGGGGCTGTTGTCGCCGCACATGAGGAACTCGTCGGGGCCGATGGTGGGGAAGAAGTTGGGATGGGTGCCGAGGGTGGGGCGGGTGGTGACCTGGTAGTAGAGGTCTCGGGCGAGGGTGATGTGGCGGAGGGCGAAGGGGACGGGGGCGGGGGCGGCGGAGGCGAAGGACCAGGCGAGGGCGGGCCTGCGGTAGAGGCGGGTGTCGGCGAAGGCGCTGGCGACGAGCTTGTCGTTGGCGGCGAGGAGGTCTTCGAGGGTGCGGCCGGTGGCGGCGCGGACGCGCTCGGCGGGGGTGAGGCTGTAGGCGCCGGCGTCGGTGCCGCCTGCGACGAGGGTGCCGTTCACGAAGAGCCAGAGGGCCTGGTCGGCGTGCCAGAACTCGATGCGCGTGTCTTCGCCCACGGGGAGGCCCCGGGGGAAGCGGGCGAGCGGGGCGGCGGCGATGGTTTGCCAGGCCTGGGTTGCCGCGGTGTTTGCGTCGACCGGTTCCGTGCCGTCGGGGGTGGGGCGGCGGCGGAGGATGGCGGACCAGACGCCGGCGGGGTCGGGCTCGATGGCGGCCTCGAAGAAGAAGCCGCGGGCGGTGAGCTGCGCGGTGACGGTGAGGCCGGGCTGCTCGGGGCGGACGGAGAGTGCGGCGGCGATGTCGGAGACGGGGAAGATGAGGGCGTCGGCGTGCTCGGGCCGCGGGATGCGGGACCAGCGCTGGGCGAGGTCGCGGGTTTGGTTGTAGGGGTTGTAGTCGTCGATGGGGCGGCGGTCGGTGTCCCACGTGATGGTGGCGGGGGTGCCGGGTGCGGCGGTGCTGGCGTATTCGGACGCGTCGGCGAGGCCCTGCCAGTCGCCCTGGGCGGCGATCCACGGGGCGCGGAAGCGGGCGCTCGGGGCGAGGTCGCGCTGCGAGTCGGCGGTGGGGGTGTAGGTGGAATCAAAGATGCGGCGCCAGACGGCGCGTTGGACGCGCTCGGGCTTGCGCTGGATGGTCCAGGTGGTGTCTTGCCAGGCGGGGATGCCGCCCTTGGATGCGGGGGAGGTGCGGCCCGGGCGGGGTTCTTCGCCCTTGGGGATGGGGCGGGTGAAGACGTCGCCGTCGACGAGGACGAGTTGCTCGTTGGGGAGGCCGACGAGGCGTTTGATGTAGTTTTCGAGGGGGACGTGTCCGGGCTTGAAGACGATGACGTCCCAGCGCTCGGGGTCGTAGAGGCCCTTGATGTATTTGAGGACGAAGACGCGGTCGCCGGCGATGGTGGGCTGGTTGGTGATGGGTGGGAGGGGCTGGCCGGTGATGGGGTCGTTGAGTTCGAGGGGGGTGGTGGTGAGGGGGCCGCGTTCGGTTTGCACGCGTTGGCCGCCCTGGCGGGGCATGGGGGAGCCGGCGCCGCGGGCGCCGATGTAGTCCCATGGTCCGACGGTCCACTCGACGCCGGAGGCGGGGTTTTTGACGCGGACGTGCTGGCCCAGGAGTGTTGGGGCCATGGAGCCGGTGGGGATGAGGAACCCCTCGACGACGAAGCCGCGGCACGATTCGAGGGCGAGCAAGCGCCGCTCGGTCGTCGCGATGGCCACCTCGCCCACATCGACGGCGATCCAGCGCCGGCCGAGCTTCTCCGCGACGACGGCCGTCGTGCCGGAGCCGCAGCAGTAATCGAGCACCAGGCCGCCCGGCGGACACGACGCCCGGACGATACGCTCCAGGAG
>CAZCBN010000024.1:0-34578 GCA_964496975.1 uncultured Phycisphaeraceae bacterium | reverse complement strand
GCCTTGGCGGCGTCGGTGCGGACGCCCTTGGTGGCCGTCCGGCGTGGCTTGGGCTTCTTGCCTCGTGCAATCGAAAGGTCGCCGCGATCCATGAGCCACGCATCCTCAGTCGGTGAACGGGAACGGTTCGAGCGCCCGGCCGGGTCCGACGAAGCCGGGTCCGGGGCGTTGCTTGGGATGGCCCGCTGGGTTGCGGCGAGGGCCGCGGGAGCGGGGTTGCTGGGCCGGGCGAGGGTCGCCTCACGGCCTTGCGGGTGACGGGTGCCGCGGCGTGGGCGATCGGCCGGCGCTGGCGGACCATGGCCGCGGCGTGGCGTCCTCAAACGGAGGGGTCGACCGCGGTGTGTGCTCGTGGGGAGAGGGGTTCAACGGTGGGGTGGGTGTGCCGGAGTGGTCGGCCGAAGCGGTGATTCGGAACAGGGCTGGCTGGCGGGCGGGCGGGGCGGAGGCGACCCGCTGGACGGCGCTGCCGCGAGGCTGATGGGATCAACTCGGCCGAAGGCCCCGGCCCGAGCGAAGGAGGCCGATCCTCCGTCGCACGGTCTCGGTGCGTGACATGGCCGTGATGGTTCACGCGTGGGTGCCGCCGGGCGGGCGTGCCCTTCGGGCCGCCGGACGGGTGGCGATTCGGCCGGTTGTGAAAGCTGCTTGGCAGGCCCGACGGCCCGCCCTCCGCGTCAGAGTGTAGCACAGCTTTCGGACTCACGCGAGCGGGTTGTTCAGGGCGTTGCGCGACTCGGCCGACGACGCGGGCGCGGGCCTTATGCGGGTGGGGTGGGGGCGGTGCTGGGCGGGGTGTCGGGCCGGGGCGACGCGGGGGCCTAGGCGCGACGGGCGAGCCACGCGGCGCGGATGACGGGGAAGAGCGCGGCGACGGCGGCCCGGATCTGCGCGGGGTCGCCGTCGTTGACGACGGCGTGGTCGCTCAGGGTGCGCTTGCGGTCGGCGGGCCACTGCGCACGCTCGCGGCGATCGAGCTCGGCGGCGTCCCAGCCGCGGCGCTCGCGGACGCGGCGGCGTCGCTCGGCGAGGGGTGCGTCGACGAAGACCACGGCGTCGCACTCGGCGTCGAGGCCGGCCTCAAAGAGCAACGGGGCGTCGAGGATGACGGCGGGGGCGCCGCGCCGCTCCGCGTCGGCGATGAGCGCCTCGCGCGTGACGCGGAGCCTGGGGTGGATGAGGGCCTCGAGGCGCCGACGCTCGGCTTCGTCGGCGAAGACGCGGGCGGCGACGACACGACGGTCGATGCGGGCCAGCGGGCGACCGTCGGGGCCGGTGTCGGGCGTGAGGACGCTGGGCCCCCACCACTCGGCGAGGGTGCGTTGGACGTCGGGCTGGTCGAGGCAGGCCTTGGCCTCGGCGTCGCTGTCGCTGACGACGCAGCCCAGCTCGGCGAACATGGACGCCACGAGGCTCTTGCCCGCGCCGATGGTGCCGGCGATGCCGATGACGGGGAGGCCGCGGCCGGCGGAACGCGGGGGCGGGTGCGTCACGGCGTCGCCCCCGGCGCGGCCTCGCGCGCGGCCTTGTCGGGGGCGGGGCTTGCGGGTGCGGGGGAGGCGGCGTCGATCGCGGCGCGGACGCTGGCGAGCCGCTGTTCGGGGCGGCTCACCATGAACCAGACGACCTCCACCGAGCCGGTACCGGCAGCGGAGAAGCCGATGGTGCCGAGGCCGAAGAGGCGCTGCACGAGGGGCTTGTCCAATCGGGTGTGCTGGACGCGGGCGAGGGCGATGTCGTCGCCGAAGCGGCTGAGGACGCCGCCGCGCCAGCGCACCAGGCCCGCCTCGATCGAATAGCGCCGGGCGAGCCACTCAAGGGTGTTCCAGCCAAGGCGGAGGGCGAGGGCGGCGGCGGTGATGAGCGCGACGCGCTCGCGGCCGACGGCGAGGCCGAACTCGCGCAGGTCGTACCGGCCGGCGAGCCAAGCCAGCGTGAGGCCCGCGGCGGCGACGGCGGTGATCTCGGGCCATGAACGCAGGATGATGAAGAGGGGGTGCGGGCGGAAGCGCGTCGCGGAGCCGGAGCCCGCGGGTGCCGGGGCGGCGGGGCTGGGGCGGTCGGGGGTCATGCGCCGGTCCCGTTCACGACGTCGGCGCGGAGGACGGCGATGTCGGGCAGGTTGCGGTAGTGGCCGTCGTAGTCAAGGCCGTAGCCGACGACGAAGGCGTCGGGGATGTCGAAGCCAACGTAGTCGGCCTGCACCTGGGCGACGCGGCGGCTCTTCTTGTCGAGCAACACGGCGGTGCGGACGCTGGCGGGGCCGCGCTCGCGGATGAGGCCGACGACCATGGCGAGCGTGCGGCCGGAATCAAGGATGTCGTCGACGACGACGACGTGCTTGCCGGCGAGATCTCGTGGCAGCTCGCTGGCGAGCTGCGCGCCCTTGCTTTCGACGGTGCGGCCGGGATAGCTGGAGACGGCGACGAGCTCAAGGCTGAGCTTCAGCGGCAACTGCCGGATGAGGTCTGCGGCGAAGATAAGGGCGCCCGTCATGACGGGGATGAAGACGACGCGGCCGTGGTCGTCGGCGGGCGCGGCGGCGGCGGCGCTCGACGCGGCGGGGGCGAGGGCGTGCCGCAGGTCGCGCGCAACCTCGGCGGCGAGTTCGGCGACACGCTCCGCGATGCGGTCGCGGCCGATGAGGACTTTTTCGATGTCGCCGTGCATTCGGGGCAAGGGTAGGAAGGGGCGTCAGTCGTGCGCGGCCTGGGGCGGCGCCGGGCGGGGGGCGGTCGCCACGAGGAAGACGCCCGCGAGCACCGCGACCGCCCCCGGTGCGGCCCAGAGCGAGGGGCGCTCGCCCAGGATGAGCAACGCGGCGGTGCCCGCGCCGACGGGGACGAGCAGGTTGGCGACGCTGGTGACGAGCGCGGGCAGGCGCGCGGCGGCCATGGCATAGAAGAGGGTGGGCAGCGCCGTCGCGGCGACGCCCAGGCCCAGGAGCAAGATCCACATGCGCGTGGGGCCGCCGGCGCTTGCGATCTGTTCGGCGCTGCCGCCGCCGCCCCAGAGGCCCGCGGCGAACGGCGCAGCAACCGCGAAGAGCGGCACGCCGAGCAGGCCCGTGAGCAGCACGGAGACCGGGGCGGGGGCGGCGCGGCCCTTGCTGGTCAGGTGCGATCGAACCAGGACGAACGCGGCCGAGAAGCACGCGGCGAGCAGCGAGAGCGCCGTGCCCGCGGGCGAGAGGGGGACGCGCGTGACGGTGCTTCGGCCCACGCCGAGAAACTCGGGCAGCACGCACGCGGCGACGCCCAGCAGCGCGACCGCGATGCCGGCCACCTCGCGGGCGGTGGGGCGTGTGCCGCGGAGGAACTTCGCCGCGGCGACGAGCACGGGGCTGCTGGCGACAAGCAGGGCGGCGATGGCGAGCGGGGCGAGGCGGAAGGCCGCGGTGGCGGAGAGGTAGTAGCCCGTCATGCAGCCCGCGGCGGCCCAGGCCTCAAGCGATCGAACGGCCTTTGCGAACGCCTCGCGCCACGGGCGAACGGCGAGGACCACGGGCAGCAGCGCGAGGCCCGCGATGGCGACGCGGCCCGGACCGACGGCCCAGACCTCGACGAGCTTCAGCGAGCGGACAAAGACGCCGGGGACGGACCACGTGGCGACCATGGCGAGGGCGCTGAGGACGCCGATGGGGTTCAGATGATGACTCGGGCGATCGGTCACGGCTTGCACAACCCGCGCGTCAGGCGCGACGCACGCGGCACCACATCACGGCTTCATGTTACTCGACGACGCACCAACGTTATATAATGATTAACTCTGCCACTCTGCCACTCTGCCACTCTGCCACTCTGCCACTCGCCCCCCCTCACCGCCACCCGATCTCCCCCCGGCGGCGCATCTGCGTGTACCGCCGCATCGAGTCTTCGATGATCGCGTGGCCGGCTTCGGGGGGCATGATCTCGTCGACCTCCACGGCTTTGCCCTCGAGCGTTTTGTAGTCTTCGAAGAAGCGCTTGAGCATTTTGAACGTGTGCTTCGGGAAGGCGCTCGCGGTGGTGAAGTCGGCGAACTCGGGGTCGGCGGTGAGGACGCCGATGATCTTGTGGTCGGGGTCGCCGTCGTCGATCATCGTCATCATGCCGACGACGCGGGCGTCGCAGACGCAGAGCGGGGGGATCTTTTCCGAGCAGAAGACGAGGATGTCGAGCGGGTCTTTGTCCTCGGCCATGGTCTGCGGGACGAAGCCGTAGTTGGCGGGGTAGTAGACGGCGCTGCTGAGCACGCGGTCGAGGCGGAGCAGGCCGGTCTGCTTGTCGAGCTCGTACTTGTTGCTGGATCCCTTCGGGATCTCGATGACAGCCCGGACGTGCTGGGGGAGCTCAAGGCCTGGGACACCGGGGGTGACGTCGTGCCACGGGTGGATCATGGCGCAAGCGTACCGCGGCGGGGGCGTGCGGTCTCGCCACGGGGCCCGAGGCCGCGGACGCTCCACGGCGGCGGGGTGGCCCCGCGGGCGGCGGCCTTAGGGGCAGCCCTGGTCGAGCACGGAGAGGAAGTCGAACAGGTCGAAGATGTCCGACGTCGCGGTGTCGGCGTTGAAATCCAGCCCGCTGTCGAGGGCGGCGAGGAAGTCGAAGAGGTCGAAGATGTCGCCGGGCGTGGTGTCGCCGTTGAAATCGGCAGGGCAGGGCGGGTCACCGGCTGTTCCCTCGACGCCGAGCGAGACGCGAAAACTCGAGGAGAAGTTGAGCGACGTGAAGAAGTTGCTGTTGCGGAAGGACCCCGCGGCGGTTCCCACGGCGTTCAGGCCGGTGGTGCTGGCGATGAGCGCGCGGTTGTTGGTCGCGGAGAACGGCGTGAGGGTGATGAACCAGGTTCCCTCGGACAGCTCGAACGCTTCGGGCAACGAACCGGCGATGCGGACCTCGGGCGAGCCGAAGAAGTTTCGACCGGTCGGCGTGACCGACACGTTCAACTCACCGCTGCGGACCAGCGTGCCGCCGTTGCCCTCGGCGACGCCGCTGCGTACTTCGTAGTAGGCGCGCGTGATGCCGGCGATGGTCTCGGGGTCTTGCAGCACACCGGTGAGGAAGAGGCCGTCAACGGTCCAGGCCGGGCCGCTGATCACGAAGCCCTGGTACGAGCGGTCGAAGAAGGGGGTGAAGGGCGGGAAGTTGTTGTTGAGGTTGAGGTAGTTGGGGACGAGCGCCAGGTTCGTCGCCCAATCGCCGCTGTAAAACAGCACGTCGGCCGAGGCCGGCGCCGCGACGCCGGCGGCGACGGTTCCCGCGGCAACGGCACACGCGAAACGGACCGCGCAGGATCGGCGGACGCTGGACGCAACGGCATGGCGGCTGACACGCATCGACATCACCCCCAGAGGCCCCGGCACGCCCCCACACGCCAGCCCGGACCACCCGCGCCGGCCGGGCAACGCCGCGGACAACCAGACTGCCCAGACTAGCAACGAAGGCCGGCGCACGCTGCAACCAAAGCGTTCGTCGGACGGAAAACCCACGGCCGTCGCGGCGTTCCCCGGGCCCATTCAACGCCCGACCGCGCGGCGTGGTGCGCCTGAGTCAACATCCAAAGACGGCGGGTCACGCCCCAGCGTTCCGGGGAGGAGAAACGGCGATGGTCGAGCCGATTCTTGCGGTCACAGGGCCGCTGCTGCTCGCGTACGGCGTGGCGCTCGTGCTGCGCTCGTTCGCGGGCGAGGCGTCGCGCCCGCTCGGCCGGCGGCACGCCCGTCGCGCCGCGGCGCGGCGGCCGGAGCAACGAACGATCGCATGGTCGTTGCTCCTCTTCGGGCTGTTCGCGTTGCACCTCGGGGTGGCGGCGTGCCTGCTCCTCACGGCGATCCTGACCGAGATGCCGCTGGACCTTCTGTGGATCGACTTCAACGCGGTCCACGTGATCGGGCTGGCGCTGGCGATCCCGGGCCTTGCGCTCGCGGCGTGGGCGGCCCGGGCCTTTTCGTCGCCGCGGCTCCCGCTGTGCATCCGCTGCCGGCACGACCTGACGGGGCTCCCGCACCCGCCCCGCTGCCCGGAGTGCGGGCGGCAGCACGCGTCGCTCCGCCAAGCGATGCGACGCTTCCGGCGTCGGCGTGCATTCACGGCGGGCGTGCTCGCGATGCTGCTGGGCACCTACCTGTTCACGCAGGCCGTCGGCTTCGCCCGACTCGGCCCGGCGGGGCTGATTTCCACCACGTGGATGCTCGCAAACTGGCGGTCAATGCCGGACTGGTTGTTTGATGGGCAAGAGCGATACCGGGGAAGCCCTCCCACCACCATCTGGACACACTTGGTGGAACTCAGCATCCCCCATCAGGCGACTCTTTTCTGGCGGTACCAAGACCTGAGCCCTCTCGATGTGCGACGCGCCGCGTTCATTGCGTCCGCCACGAGGACTCTGGATGAGTCCTCCGATCTCAGGGCGCTCCGCCGCGCGATTGTGCTTCTGCACACGGACGCGCGCATGACGTCGGCGATGCACGCCCGCCTCGGGGGGCTCGCGATCCGAGCGACGACGAGGGCTGACACCGACCCCAGGGAAGCGATTGACGGCCTCGATCTGCTTGACGCGCTCGGCTCCTCATGGCAAGGGCCTGAGGGCTACTCGCCCGACGAGTTGCGGAACGTTGGGATCGTCAGCTTGCTTTTTCGTGACGGGGCCAGCATCACGGCGGACGACCTGGTTCGCATCCTGAACGCGCCGTGGATTGATGAGTACAGCACGCTTCACTGGCGCCTTTCCGCGGTCGTCGTCGCTGCCGTGCAACGGGACCCGACGCTCTGGACGACCTTTCTTGACCACTTCCTCCACCGCCCGCTCGAAGCGCCGTCCGTCCACCCCGAGCTTGTGTTCGGCTTCCGACTCGTCAAGGACAACCCCGACCGCATCGCAGAGATCGCCGGCTTCCTCGCGTCAAGCGATCCCCGCGAGCGCGTCGGCGCGGCGCTCTTGCTCTCGTCAACCGGCTACTTCCGGGCGCACCCGGACGCGCTCGGCGCCTTGCTCGCCGACGAGATTGTCGCGGCACATCCACGCGCGGCCAGCAGGATCGTCGACGTCACGTTGAGTCACAACTTCGAACGCCACCTGCTTGAAGCGGCGGTCAACGTCGTATCCGACGTACCGATCGAACGCGCGTGGTTCCACGACTGGCCCTACCCCGAACGCGACGATGATCTTTTGCATTCGGTCCTGCGTGAATCGGTCCGTGGCATTGAGAACGCAGAGGAAGCCGCAAACATCCGCTCCACCATCGGACACTCGCTCCTCGCAGTCGCCGGCTCCTGGAGCGACGAACGCCTGCGGACCCTGCACCCCGTGATCCGCGATCTGACGACGTGGACCGGCGCGAGCCTCGCGTCGGAACGCCACCCGCACCATCAGGCTTTCCGAGTCTTCGTTTCGCCCGAGCCGCCCGGGGGCTTCAAGGAAGCCTTGAACGCGATCAACCTGCGGTACCAGTTCAACCAGTTCGCCCCTTCGCAGCCCGTGCCGCCCCCGCCGCCCGCCCCCGTCGACGCGTCGGCCGAACCCACCACGCCCCAAAGTCTCGGCGCGTCGCAAACGCCCGATGCACCACCCCCCGAGCCCATCCCATGAACCCAGACCCGCTGACCATCAGCCTCGCCGTCCTCGGGCCGCTCTTTGCCTGTTACGGCGTCACGCTCGTCATCCGCGCGCTCATCGGCGAGATCGTCCGCAGGCCCGGCCGGCAGCACGCCGCGCGGGCGCGGGCCGCCCGGCAGGAGCGACGCCGCAAGTCGTTCAAGCGTGTCATCACGTGGCCGCTGCTCGGGCTGGGCGTCCTCGTCACGGGCGTCGGGCTCACCGGGCTGTGGGCGGCGCTGTACATCACCTTCGTCCTGTACGAGATGTTTGACTCGACCGGCGTCACGGTGCTCCTGACGGCGGGCGTCGCCGCCGGGTTCTTCGCCCTGGGCCTCGCGGCGTGGGGCATCCGCGGGCGCGATACGGCGGGCCTGCCCCGCTGCCGCCGCTGCTTCTTTGATCTCACCGGCCTGCCCGTCCCCACGTGCCCCGAGTGCGGCCAGGAGCACCCGGGCGACGCGCACTTGCTGCGCCGCCGCAGGCGGCCCTGGGCGGTCGCGCTCGCGTCGATCATCGCCCTCTTCGCGAGCTACCTCATCGGCCACACGGCCCAGGTCTCCCGCGGCGGCCTGTGGGGTCTTGTCCCGACCACGCCAATGATCCTGCTGTGGAACTGGTTACCCAAGCCGTTGGTCTTCGGATATGCGGCGAACGCCCCCGGACCCGTTTTCGCGCCGGGAAACGTCGGCACCGGTCTTGAAGCCGCGGTGCCACACCGCACGCGCCTCACTGCTCGCCTGGTAGCGATGTCACCCCGCGACCCGCGCCGCATGCTCGCACGGGCCCTATTCGCCAACGCCGCCCAGCATGCAAACACCCCGACGCGCATCACCCAGGCGTTCGGGATGGTCGCATTGCTGGAACCGGCGGCACCCGTGACGCCCGGGGGCACGCAGGCCGCGCTCGCCGACCCGCTCGCGCAAATCGTGAACCGCGCGATCGAAGCCAGCCTCCGGCAGCTCCTCGATGAGGACCTCCGCAACGACGAGGCCGCGGGCAAGGCGCTCGCTTCGATTCTCTACAGCCGCCGGGTCGCAGTCCGCTTTGCAGACGCGATGAGTGATTTCGTCGCGGCGAACCCGCTGACCGAACGGCAGCGGGCAGTGCTTCGCGCCGCAGTCAACACACCCGGAACTTTTGCGCAGAACTTCTCCGCCCAGTTGCTGATTTCGGACATCAACGCGATTGAGGACGGCTCGCTGCGAGCGAGCAAGAAATCCGAGCTCGTCACTTCTCTGATCGACGAAGCGATCGCCAACACCGGAGAGCCGTCGCCGTGGCTCATTGCACAGCTCGCGATGGAAGATGACGGATCCATCATCGCGATGCTTGTCGCTCGCCTCACGAACACCGATCCGAAGGTTCGCTCGCTCATCGTTTTGTCGCTCTTGTTCGCAGAGAAAAGCCCGCTCGAGATCCCCGCTCTCCGAGAGGCCATGGTACTTGCGCTTCAGCCGAACGAACGCGCTCTCGACGGCATGCTCGCGGCGGTCGTGTGCCAACACGCGTTCAACCAGCCCGTGGATCGCGAACTGCTGGCGCTCGCCGTCGAGACAACCACGGATCCGAACGCGTACAACTCTGCGTATGCAGTGAACACGTTTTGGTCCCACGGCCCCGAACACGACGACCTCTTGCTGCGCATCGTTGATGCTTTCCTGCTGAAACCATCTGCCGCATCACCGCTCGATATCAAGCCGATGATCGAGAACGTGCTGCGGTCGCGGACCGGCGCGGATCGCACGTCGCTGATGCACGCAATCACCGCTCGAATCGAAGCGGTGCCGCGGCTTCCCTCCGCGCCGCCACCGTCGCCGGACTCGCTGATCTCCCCCATGCCCGAGCAGGTCGAAGCCTGGCAGGAGTACGAATCGCTTCATGCAAAGAAGAAGATCATGGCGGCCACCCTCGCCGCCTGGCTCGAAGAGGTCCGCTCCAGCCTCGACAGCGCGGAGGGCACCGAGGGGGCCGCGCCGCCGCCCACGGATCCGCCAACGACCGAACCAGCGCCGCCCGCGGCGACCGAGCCCCCCGCGCCCGCAGGCCCCGCCGGCCCTTGACGGCCTGACCTGCCCGTGACAGCCCGTTCCGCCCGCGGCGGCGTGTCCGGCCCGGTCTCTGCTTTCTATCCTGTGGCCCCATGCCGCACCCACGCCTTGCCGAGCGCCACCCGGGCTCGTCCGTCCCGCACATCCTGTTCTTTGACTTCTGCCGCAGGCTCTGCGCGCTCTACTTCCGCCTCTTCCATGCGCCCATCATCCGCAACATCGCCCGCGTGCCCGACACCGGCCCCGTTCTCATCATCGCGAACCACCAGAGCTTTTTGGACCCGCCGCTCGTCGGGTGCTTCATCGACCGGCGGCACTGCGACTTCATCGCCCGCGCCGGGCTCTTCAAGGTGCCGGGGTTCGGCCGGCTCCTGCACCAGATCAACTGCGTCCCCATCGCCGAGCAGGGGGGCGACACCGCGGCGATGAAGGAGACCCTCCGCCGCCTGGCGATGGGCCGCTGCGTCGTGCTCTTCCCGGAGGGCACGCGCTCGCCCGACGGCGCGATGCACGAGTTCAAGCGGGGCGTCGCCGTCATCCTGAAGCGTGCGAACTGCCCCGTGATCCCCGCCGCCGTGGAGGGCGTCTTTGACGCGTGGCCCCGGCACAGCAAGGCGCCGCGGGTCTTCACGACGCGCGTGGGCGTGGCGTACGGCGAGCCGATCCCCCCCGCCGACCTGCTGAAGGACGGGCCCGACGCCGCCATCACCCGGCTCTGGAACGACGTGGAACATCTGCGCCAGGGCCTGCACGCCGAGATCCGCCGGGCCACCGGGGGCCGCTTGCCGCGCTCGCCCGCGGTTAGCCCCGCGGGTGAAGCCGCCGGTGCATCCCCTTGAGCGCCGACCGGTCGACGTGCGTGTAGATCTGCGTCGTCGCGATGTCGGCGTGGCCCAGCAGCTCCTGCACCACGCGCAGGTCGGCCCCGCCGCCCAGCAGGTGCGTGGCGAAGCTGTGCCGCAGCACGTGCGGGTGCACCTTGTGCAGGCCCGCGTCGCGCGCGCACGCCTTCACGATCTGCCACACCCGCACCCGCTCGATCGGCCGGCCCGTCCGGGTCAAAAACACCCGCCCGTTGTGCCGCGTGGGCTCGCCCGCGCGGACGCACGCCTCGACGAGGGCGGGGCGGCACTCGCGCAGGTACTGCGCGAGGGCGTCCCGCGCGGGCCGCCCCATCGGCACGAGCCGCTGCTTGTTGCCCTTGCCGGTGACGCGGACGACACCTTCCGTGAGGTGCGTCTCTGTGACGCCCAGCCCCCCCACTTCACTCGCGCGGAGGCCGCTGGAGTACATCAGTTCGAGGATCGCTTTGTCGCGCAGCCAGAGCGCAGGTCCTGCGCTCGGGGTTTTCGGGGGCACCGGCGCGGCGAGCAACCGGCGCATCTGGACGGGGCTGAGGACGCCGGGGATTTTGGACCACTTTTTCGGGGTGTCGAGGAGGTCGGTCGGGTCGTCGCGCACGATGTGCCGACCCACCAGCCAGCGGCACAGCACGCGGATGGTCGCGAGGTGCCGTGCGACGGTGGACGCCGCGAGGCCCCGTTCGCGGGAGAGCCAGGCGACGTGCGCCGCGAGGGCGCGGGGGGTGAGGGCCTCCGGGCCCTGGGCGCCGTCGGCGGCGAGCTGCGCGAACAGGTCGCGGACGTCGCGCTCGTAGGCCTCGACAGAGGAGGGTTGCAGGCCGCACTCGACGCGGAGGTAGCCCACAAACTCCGAGGCGAGGCCGCGGAGGGCGGGGGGCCACGTGTCGTGCGCGGCGGGGCCGGCGGACGCGGACCTCGTTCGGGGGCGGGGGGCGGGCTTGCGGGTGGGCGGGGGCACTGGGAAGGATTGGCGCGCGGGGGCGGCGCGGGGGCGGTACGGGGGTTTGTCCGTTTGTCCGGGGGCTTCAAAACGAAACCGCCCCGGTTTTCACCGGGGCGGCGTGGGGTCAGGTTTCCGTGTCAGCGTCCGCCGGGATTAGCCGAGGAGCTGCAGCACGTTCTGCGGCGACTGGTTGGCCAGGGCGAGGGTGTTCGTCGAGGCACTCACCAGGATCTGGCTGCGTGTCAGGGCGGCCGTTTCGGAGGCGAAGTCGGCGTCGGCGATCACGCTCTGGGCGGCGGCGGTGTTCTCGACCGTGACGCCCAGGTTTCGGATCGTGGCCCCGACGACGTTCTTCTGGAAGGCACCGAGGCGGCCCCGGGTGCTGGAGACCTGCTCGATCGCCTCGTCGACGATCTTCTGAGCCGTGGAGAGGTCGTTGCCGGTGACGACGTTGAAGGCCTGGCCCGAGCCGAGCTGGTCCAGGAAGCCGATGTCGGAGCGGCCCAGCTTGCGGGTCGCGACGTCACCGATGCCGATGGAGACCTTCTCGCCGATGTTCACCCGGCCGCCGAGCTGGAAGTCGGCGCCGCCGCCCTCGATGACGAAGGCCGACCGGCCGCCGCGGGTGAGAGCGTTGAGGCCGTCGGTGGCGTCGTCGGAGAGGGTGAGCTGGACGTCGAGGAAGTCGGAGTTGACGTTGAGGGTTCGGCCGTTGCCGGTGGCGATGATGCCGTTGATGGTGCCGCCGACGTCCTGGCCCTCGTCGCGGACGGGGTTGGTGACGGAGGCCGCGAAGGTGGACTGGATGGTGGTCTGGGTGGAGGTCGCGTCGGTGTCCTGGTAGTTGTAGAAGCCGACGCCGGTGCCGGCGATGGTGGCGTCGCCACCGGCCTTGACCGAGACGAACTCGGTGGAGCCGTAGCTGTCGGACTTCAGCGAGACGCCGGTGCCGCTGACGGCGGCGGTGACGCCCGTGACATCGGTGAAGGTGTTGATGGCGGCGACGACGTCGTCGAGGCTGGTGCCGGAGGAGAAGGAGAGCTCGCGGCTGCCGAGGGAGCCGACGATCTCAAGGGTGAAGGTGGAGCCGGCGGAGAAGTCGATGTTGGCCCCGCCGAAGCTGAGGAAGAGGGCGCCCTGCTGGGCGGACTGGGTGACGACGACGTCGATGCTCTGGGTGTCGCCCTCGAACTTGGCGCCGTTGATGCGGAAGTCGGTGACGCCCGAGGAGATGGCGGTGGTGGTGTAGTCGAAGTTGCCGTTCAGCAGCTTGATGCCCTGGAAGGACGTCGAGCCGGAGATTCGGTCGATGGTCTGGAGGATGGAGTCGATCTGGAGCTGATTCGCGGACTTTTCCGCGGCGGAGAGGCCGGCCTGGTTGGCGGAGGTGGTCAGCAGGCCCTGGAGCTCGTTGAGCAGGTTGCCGATTTCCTGGAGACCGCCCTCGGCGATGTTCACGACCTGGTCGGCTCGCTCGGAGTTGTTGATGGCCGAGTTGATCGAGGTGATCTCGCTCTTGAGGTTCTCGGCGGCGATGAGGCCGGCCGGGTCGTCCTTGCCGCGGTTGATGCGCAGGCCGGTGGACAACCGTTCAAGCGCGGTGCTCTGCTGGGTGTTGTTCTGCCCGAGCACGCGCTGAGCGATCAGGGACTGGACGTTTGTATTAATCCGACTCATGGGAGACTTCCTCCGTGAACCGATCGGACGGTCGCCCAAGCGAGGCCCGCCCCATGACCCCTTGGTCCCGATCGGCCACGGCTTCCGTGTTGGCCGCTCGGTCTTGTTCTGCCCGGCACGCCGCCGGGCCCGGGCGAGGGAATCGGCGACTCTGAGGGGTCGGTTGAGTCGAGCGGGCGGGAATGCACCGACTTTCGGCGGTGTGAGGACCGCCATAACTGGGGAGACTGCGTTGCCAACGACGAAAAAAAAGCCCGCCGGAAGGGTCCGGCGGGCGATTCGGTTGTGCGTTCGGTTTTTGGACAGGGTCGCCGAGGGGGCGGTTTAGCCGAGGAGCTGCAGCACCTGCTGGGCGGAGGTGTTGGCGAGGCCCAGCACCGTGGTGCCGGAGCTCTGGAGGATCTGGTTGCGGGTCAGGGCGCTGGTCTCGAAGGCGAAGTCGGCGTCTCGGATGAGCGAACGGCTCGCGGAAAGGTTCTCCTGCTGGCTCTGGAGGCTCCGCCGGTTGGTGTCAAGGACGTTCCGCTCAAACGCACCCAGACGTCCGCGAAGGATGGTGACCTCGTCGATCGCGGCCTCGATGATCTGGCTCGCGGTTGAGAAGTCGTTTCGGCTCAGGCTCTGCTCGATGG
The DNA here is from genome assembly GCA_964496975.1 of uncultured Phycisphaeraceae bacterium. Taxonomy (GTDB): domain Bacteria; phylum Planctomycetota; class Phycisphaerae; order Phycisphaerales; family UBA1924; genus CAZCBN01. Next base: position 20,837 of record CAZCBN010000024.1, on the reverse strand, counting down.
CGTTTGGCTGGCCCTGGGCGAGGCTGCTGAGGAACTGGAGGCCGCCGTCGACCAGGACGCCGCCGAGCGCGGATGCGGCGACCGAGGGGACGCCGATGTTGACCTGCTGGAGGGCGGTGACCTCGGGCCCGATCTGGAAGAGCGCGCCGCCGCCGATGATGTCGAAGGTGGTGGACGCGGCGTTGGGGAGGGTGCCGAGGTCTTCCGAGAGGAGGAGCTCGACGCCGAGGACGGTGCTGTTGACCGAGACGCTGAGGCCGTCGCCGACGCCCAGGGTTCCGTTGACGAGGGCGGTGACGTCTCGGCCGACGTCTCGGTTGGCGGAGACGAGGTCGCCGTTGTTGACGAGGTTGGCGAAGTTGATGGTGGGCGAGACGTCGGGGACGTTGGCCTCGTTGTCGAACTTGTAGATGGGGAGGGTGGGCGAGGCGGCGGTGGTGGTGTTGACTCGGGTGACAGAGACGAAGGAGCCGCTGCCGAAGTCTGTCGAGCGGAAGATGAGGCCCTGGGCGGGGTCGTCGTTGATGAGGACAGCCTCGATGCCGGTGAGCGTGGTTCGGGAGTTGATGCCGTCCACGATGTCGGAGAAGCTGACGCCCGAGGGGAAGCTGAACTCCTGGACGCCGTCGGGGCCGGTGATCTGGAGGGTGATGGAGCTGGTGAGGATGCCGTTGTTGGTGATGGTGCCGTTGTTGCCGTCAAAGTAGAGGGCGCCGCGCTGGGCGGAGGCGAGGACGTCGACCTCGACCTGGAGCTGCTGGGTCTCGATGAAGCTGGCGGAGAAGACGGAGACCTTGCTGAGTGCGGAGCTGGCGACGCCGCTGGTGATGTAGTCGAGGTTGCCGTCGAGGAGGCGGAGGCCGCCGAAGCGGGCGGTGTTGCTGATTCGAGTGATCGACTGGATGGCGGAGTCGATCTGGAGCTGGTTGGCCTCTCGCTCCTCGCGGCTGTTTCCGCCGGTGTTGGCGGCCTCGACGATGAGGGCCTTGATGGAGTTGAGGAGGTCGTTGACCTCGCCGAGGGCGGCCTCGGTCGTTGAGATGACGCTGCTGGCCCGCTCGCCGTTGCGGATGGCCTGCTCGACTCCGCTGATGTCGGTGCCGATGCGTTCTGAGATGATGAGGCCGGCGGGGTCGTCGGCGCCGCGGTTGATGCGCAGCCCCGTCGAGAGCCGTTGCAGGCTGTTTTCGAGCGCGCGTCCCGCCCTTGCGAGGTTGAACTGGGCGACGACGCTGGGGATGTTGGTGTTGATCCTCGCCATGACAATCCTCCGTGATTGCGGCCAGGTGGTCGTCCCGCGGATCACGGCCCTCCGAGTCGGGAGCCGCGGGCGATGGCTTGGTCGGGCGCGAGGCGCTGCGGCGTCACTCGCCGCGTGGGTGCTTGGTCAGAACGTTGGTCAGGCGGACCGGCTCGTGGCCGGAGTCGTCGGGGTGTCCGAGGCCGAGGCCGCGTTGGACGCGAGCCTGCGGACGCGGGTGGGATCTGTGGCCCGTGCCGGCCCTGGTCGGACGGTCTGGGCGATGGTGCCGAGCTCGTCTCCGGCGAACTCGCCGATGACTCTCGCGGCCTCTTCGTTCTCGCGCCGGATCGACTCGTACACCTCTTTGCGGTGCACGGCGATCCTCGTCGGCGCGGTGATCCCGAGGCGCACCTTGTCGCCCCGGATGTCGACGATCGTGATCTCGATCTCGTCGCCGATCATGATCGTTTCATCCCTCTGCCTGGACAGCACCAGCATGGGATCCGCTCCTTCTCGCTTCCCCGGGCGGCTTCCTTGCCCGCCCGGTGCGGTGGCCCGGCCCGAACGGCTCGGCCGGCGTGGACTTGGCGAACGCGGGAGGTGTGCGCGCCGACCGCGCCCGTGCCCGCTCCTCGATGCGGGACACCGCGCGACCGGCCCTCCGTCTGTAGAAGCACGTTGACCGACAGCGACGGGTCGGGCCTCAGGCCGTTGCCGCCCTCTGACGGACGCCCACGCGCATCAGCGGGTGCCGCGTCGTCCACCGCTTTTCCGCGAGGACGAGCTGCTCGGCCGTGCGCCCCGTCGTGTTCACCACGAGCGGGCCCTGCATGTTGCCGGTCAGCTGGTCCTCAACCTTGTTCACGATCACGAAGACCTGCGCGTCCTCGAGCCGCTCCAGGCCCAAAGACTCCATGTGCTCGGCACGGATCTGCACCGTGTAGTCCGGCACGAAGAGCGTGGGGTCTGTGATCACGAACGCGAGGTTCGGATCTTCCACGCTCTGCAGCCAGAAGAAGCACGAGTCTTCCCCCGGCTGGAGCAGGCAGTACCGCGTCCGGCCCGGGAACCCGAGCAGGCCGCGAGGGAAGGTGATCACGCGGTCCTCCGCGATGTCGACCACCCCGAAACGAGTCGTCCGCACTTCCATGGTGCGCTCCGATCCTTCTGCGGTCCCCGACGCGGCGCCCCAAGGCCCCGCGGCGAACGCCGCCCTTCCGGTCATCCCGGCGGGTCCTCCGCCGGTGGACGTCCTGTCCTGCGCGGGCCGGCGCCCGCGACCTTCCGAATCCCCGCCGTCCGCTCTCGCGGCCCCGGCGTCTGGCGTTCCCCGCCCCGCTCCCCCGCACGCACGCCCCGGTTCCCCGGGCCGGCCGACCACGTGGTCAGCCGATGAAGTTCAGCAGCGTCAACTGGTTCGAAATCGCCGCCGTCTGCAGGCCGGCCTGCAACTGGGTCTGCAGGAGCGAGTACCGGCTCGCCGCGGAGGCGAAGTCCAGGTCTCGCAGTTGGCTCCGGGTCTGCTCGTCCACGGTGAACCGTTCCTCTTCGCGGTCGCGCTCGTCGACGACCCGCCGGGCGTATCCGCCCACCTGGGCCCGGGTGACCGACAGCCGGTCGATGGCCTCGGCAAGGTCATCTACCGCAAACCTGATGCCAGTCTCGTCGTTGCTCTCGAGCGCGGTGCGAAGATCCGACAGATACGAGAAGGCGCTCTCCGCCCGGACCGCGCTGCGGTCCTCGCCCGTCAGGGTGTTGTTCGTCGCGTTCCACGTCCCGTCGAGCAAGCCCAGCCCGCTGGCCGCCGGGCTGTTGTTCCGCTGGGCGACCTGCACCCGGCCCCCGATCCCGTCGGCCTGCCGCAGGACGATGCCGTTGACGGTGCCGCTGATGCCGGCGGAAAACTCGTCCGCGTCCCGCCCGGCGGCGACGAGCTGCGCGTTGGCCTGCGAGTTGATCGCGTCCAGCACGGTCTCGACCGTGATGAGGTCATCCTCGGTCAGGTCGATGTCGATCGCGAAGCCGTCGCCCAGGGTGACGGTGAAGTCGACGTTGTAGCGGGGGTCGTTGTTCCCGCCGACGACGCCGACCCCTCGGCCGAAGTTCAGATCGGCCACGCGGGTCGCGCCCGCCAGCGTGCGGATGCCGAGCCGCGACGCGGTCGCGTCGGCCGGGCTGACGTCCTCGATGGAGAGCGCCTCGCTCTCGGCGCCGCTGACCTCGCTGAAGAGGTTGATCGTGTTGGTCTCGCCGTCGATCTCGACGCGGATGCCGCTCGTCTCGGCCTCGATGATGCGCTTCACGTCGCCGAGCGTTTCGGCCCCGGAAAGGTCGACGTCCACGGCCTGCCCCGCATTCCGGACGCGGATCGTGCCGAGCGGGTCGGCGATGGCGCCGAGTTGGTCGAGCGGGGTGCGGAGGGTGAGCCGCGGCGCGAGCGACTCGGTCGCCGAGCGCTGCGGGCCGAAGGCCTCGTTGGGCTGCGTGGCGAGGCCCAGGTCGCGGGCGGTGACGCCCCCGGTCGGATCGCTGAAGAGCAGCGGGCCGCTGGGCGAGTCGACCTGGATGGTGGTGCCGACGATCTGCACGCCGCCCGGGCCCAGCACCTCGACGTCGTTGTCTTCCTCGTACGTGCGGATGGCCGCGGTGAGCCGGTCCATCACGTCGCCAATCGTGTCGGCCCCGGCGAGGTCGATCGCGACGTCGGGCCCGCCGTCGTAGGCAAAGTTGACGCGGCCCAGCGACACGCCCAGGCCCCGCGCCCCCGCGATGTCCGCGAGGCGCGTGTCGTCGGTGAGCTGCGGGTCAAGATCCACCGCGCCGCGCACGCGGCCCGAGATGGCGCCGACCGCGTTCGAGGCCCCCACCGTCACCGGCACCGCACGGCCGGGCGAGATGTCGGTGACGAGCCCGGCCGTCTCGCCGTCAAAGCGGTAGCTGTTGCCGATCTGCGTGACGGGCTCGGCGCTGGGCCGGGTGCCGCCGAAGACGTACCCGCCCAGGCTCTCCCGGTTCGCGACGCGGAAGAGGCTGTCGAGCATGCTCGCGATGACGTCGGCCTGGGACCGGCGTTCCTCGCCCGTCGTGCCGACGTTCAGCTGCTCGAGGGCCAGGCTCCGCGCCTGCGTCAGGATGTCGTTGCTCTCGCCCAGCGCGCTGTCGAGCGTGCTGAGCGTGCGGTCGGCGAACTCGATGTTCCGGAGCCGCTGATCGGACAGCTCGAGCCGGTCGTCGAGCGTCTGGATCGCCGCGGCTTTCACCGTGTCGTCGCTGGGCCTCAGGATGCTGCGGTTGGTCGAGAGCTCGGTCGAGGTGCGGAAGATGCTGATGTTCGTGCGGTTGATGTTCGACAGCGCCGCCCCGGTGGAGAGCAGGTTGGGCACACGGGCGATGCTGGGGTAGAAGAAGCTGCTCATGGGCCTGGTTCCCCGCGTCGATCACGCGATCGAGATCAGCGTGTTCAGGAGTTCGTCCGCGATGCTGACAAGCTGCGCCGCCCCCTGAAACTGCCGCTGAAAGGTCAGCAAGTTGATCGTTTCCTCGTCCACGCTCACCCCGCTGAGGCCGAACTTCTGCGCCTGAAGGCTCTCGCGGACGAGGGTCGCCGCTTCCTGCGCCGTCTCGGCGAAGCCCGTCTGGACCCCGACCGAGGCGACCGCGTCCGACCAGCTCTGCCGGATGCTGACCGACCCCAGCCGGCTGATCGAGTTGCTGCGCAGGTCGGTGATCGCAAGCGCCGTGCCGTTCTCGACGAGCGCCGTCCCGTTGAGCCGGCCCTTGGCGAGCAGGGAGGGGTTCCGCTCCAGCTCGGACCGCACGCCGATGTCGAGGCCCGACTGCCCCGTGAAGAAGCCGTTGACGCCGAACACGCCCAGCACGTCCGAGCTGTCCTCGGAGAAGCTGAACGAGAAGCCTCGATCGGCCGTCACCGAGAGCCGCCCGTCCGGCGTGAAGCCCGCGGTGATGCCCGGCACGGCGTTCAGCGCGTCGGCGATGTCCTGCGCCGAGGTGTCGTCGTCCACGCCCGCGGCGAGCGTGTCCGTCAAGCCGTCCAGGTCCACGTCGATGCGCGTCCGCCGCACTGTGCCCGTCGCGTCGTTCACGACGTTGACGAAAAAGCCGCCGTTCTTCGGCTGGAACGGGAGGCCCGAGACCGAGCCGTTCGTTGGGCTGTTGAGCGGGACGTCGCGGTCCGCCGCTGCGAAGGCGAGCGACGACGTCGCCAGCCGCCCGGGCGACCGCGTCACGCCCGTGGCGTGCAGCTTGTTCACCTCGAAGATGAGGTTCGCGGCGATCTCGTCGAGCCGGTCGAGCGTCGCGTCGATCTCGCCGTCGCGCGTCGCGAGCAGGCCGCCCAGGCTGCCGCTCGACACCTCGAGCGGCGTCTGGTCGCTCCCCAGCACCACCTGCGTGCTGACCCGATCGCCCAGCGAGCGCCGCTGCACGCCCAGGCCGCGGTTCTCGCCGGCGAGCACCACGGGCGTTGTGCCGACGTACACGTCCACCAGGCCCTGGTTGTCCTCGACGGCCGTCACCTCAAAGAGCGTGCTGAGCTCGGCGAGCAGCTCGGCGCGGCGGTCGCGCAGCGCGTTCGCCTCGCCCGCCGCCGTTTCGGACGCCGTGATCGAGCGGTTGATTGTCGCGAGCTCGTCGAGCAGCGCGTCCGCCCGCTGCACGCGGGAGTCGATCTGCGTCTCGATCTGCCCACGCAGGTCCGTCAGGTCCGTGCGGAGCGACCGCACGAACGACGCGAGGCTCGCCCCCTGCTGCACCACGACGGCGTCCGAGTTGATCAGGTTCGCCGCGTCGCTCCAGACGTTGAAGAAGTCCGTCAGTTCCGTCGAGAGGTCCGAGCCGCTCAGCTCGTTCAGCGTGCTCTCGAGCTGGCTCAGCACGTCGAGCCGCGTCGCCGCCGAGGCCTCGTCCGCCAGGCCGGCCCGGAGCCTCGCCTCGAGCGCCTCGTCCACCTGCCGCTGGATGCGCTCGATGCTGACGCCGCGGCCCGCGGTGTAGTTGGAGAGGATCTGGTCCCGCGTCGGCGTGAGCCCGAGCACCTGGCGCGAATAGCCAGGCGTCGCCGCGTTGGCGAGGTTGTTGCCCGCCACCTGGATGCCGACCTGGCTCGACACCAGCGCCGACCGACCGATCTGGATCGCCGCCGTCAGGCTCACGCGTCACACCCCCGTCGGGCCCCAGCGCCCCGTTCGCCCCGCGGCGGTCGCCCGCCGCGCCGTTCATCGCACCGAACCGTGCGCCGCTACGACCGCACGTCCACCGCGCTCATGTGCACGTGCCCCGCGTCCACCCGGCCGAGTCGGCCGTACGTCCCCGCGTGGCTCAGCCGCGCCGCCACCTGCCCCATCACGCCGCGCATGTGCGTCATCACCGACTCGCTCGCGAGGCGAACGACCCGCTGCCGCGCCACCGCCTCGCGCATCAGCTCGCGGAGCCGCTCCGCCTGGGCCACGAGCCGCGACCGCCGGGGCTCGTCCTGGCTCTTCGCGAGCGCCGAGAGCGTTGGCTCGCCCGCGGAGTCGGCCGCCCCGGGCCCCCGCGCCGACGCGGGCCGCAGCCCGAGCAGCGCCCGCCGCTCGGCCTCCAGCGCCTCGATCCGCAGCAGCGCCGCCCGCTCGCGCTCCGACGCGTCGACGATCGCCGGGCCGTCGGCCTTCGCGATCGCGACCTTGTGCTCCGCCAGCGCCGCGAGCAGGTCCTCGTACGCGCCGACAAAGCCGCCGAGCAGATCGTCGAGCGCCTCGCCCATCGGACGCGCGGGCCCCGCGGCCCCCGCCGCGCCGGCGCCGCGCCCCATGCGGGCGGCAAGCGTCGAGCCGTGCCCCGTGCCATGACCAGCGCTGTGTCCCGTGCCGCTCATCCCAACCCCCGTCCAACCGCGGCGGCGGCCGACGCCCCACCGCGGAGCCCGTCCCCGCTGCCGCCGGAAGTCCTCAGCACATCGCGTACCACCCGTTCCACGAGCGGGAACCGCGCGGAACGCGTGATCTCCAGCGCGGTTTGCGCGTCGTGCAGCGCACGGAATGCGCGTTCCGCCTCATTCGGCTTGAAGGGCTCCGCCGCCCCATCGGCCGACCGGAGCGATTCCAGCGCGGGCTGCACAAACGTCACTGCGATCAGTTGCTCCGCCACGCCCCGCGCCTCGGCCTCGGCGGCCCCCGCCTCCGTTGACGCAGCGCCGGCCGGCCCGCGCCCGGATTGCAGAACCGCGTGCGGGCCCGCGGCGCCGCCACGGCCCAGCACGCTGGAAAAGTCGAAGCCGCGCCCCGCGGAGCCGGCGAGCGGCCGCAAGGCCGCCCCCCCTCCCCACGCCGCGCCGCCCAGCGGGCCCGCGCCCGAGACGATTGCCGTTCCGCCGTCCATGGCGTGCCGTGCCTCCGTGCGAGTGCTCAGCTCTCCGCGCCGTCCACGATCAGCTTGCCGTGCAGCTTCCCCGCCTTGTGCAGCATCTGCAGGATCTGGATCTGCGCCATCGGCGGCACGTCCAACTGCCGGAAGGCCGTCAGCAGGTCCTGCACCCGCGCGCCCTCCCCCACGCCCGCCCAGCGGTTCCGCTCGACCACGGGCGTTTCGGGCGTGGGCACGGGCGCGGGGATCGTCGTCGTGATCACCAGGTCGTTGTGCGTGATCACCGCCGGGCTCAGCTGCACGTCGCCCGTCACCACGATCGCCCCGGTCTTCGTGTTCGCCACCACCATCGCCGCGACACCGAGCTGCGCCGGCGTGATCGGCGTGTTCAGCACGTCCGCCACGAACGCCGCCGGGTACTCCCGCTCAACCTCCGGCACCAGCACGCGGACCGTCCGCGGGTCCAGCACCCGCGCGATCTTCTCGGCCAGCGGATCGGTCGTCAGCAAGTAGGCGTCGTTCACCGTCCGGGCGATGTACGTCGCCGCGGCCCAGCCCGCGTAGGGCGTGTCCAGAATCAGATCAAACGCCTCGGCGACCGCCGGCGTCGTCTCCACGTTCCGCACCACCCGCGCCCCGCCCGGCACCACGCCGGTCGTCGCGGGGTCCGCGGTCTCCACGATCACCGGGCCCTGCGCAAACGCGTACACCTGCCCGCCGGGCCGGCCCGCCGTCATCGGCGAGATGTACAGCTCCCCGCCCACCAGGCTCGTCGCGCTGTTCACCACGCTCACGCGCACGTCCAGCGTGTCGTCCACCTTGGCCCCGCCGCGCGGCACCACGCACGTCACCATGACGAGCGCCACCGACCGGCTGTTCCGGAGTTCCTCGAAGCTCGCCACCGGGTTGCCGTTTCGACCGAGCAACTCGGCCAGGGGCCGCACCATCGTCAGCTCGCGGCCGCCGTCCCCCGTCCCAGGGAGGCCCACCACAAGCCCGAGGCCCTGCAACACCGACTCGCCCTCGCCCGCCAGACGCGTCACATCGCGAACCGTGTTCGCCGACGCCGGTCCGAGCAGCCCCGCGACCACAGCCGCCGCGGCCGCCAGCCTCGCTGCGCCCGCCCACAGCCCGCGCCGCGTGCCGCCCTGCCCCCACACCGCTTGAAACGTGCGCGTCTTCACATCCGCGGCGTCGCAAGCCGCGTGCCACGCCAGCCCCAATCAGAAGTTGAACAACGCGTCCAGAACCCCGGTGATCAGCCCCTTCTTGGACGACTTCCGCAGCTCGCCCTCGTGCAGCATCTCCACCCGAAGGTCCGCCATCTGGCTCGACAGCACCGTGTTCGCGTCCGTGATGTCCTCCTGCCGCGCAAGCCCGGACAGCTTCACGATCCGCCGCTCCTCGTCCGTCCCCACGTCCTTCGTCGCCTCCAGCACCAGCGTCCCGTTCGGCTTCACGTCGATCACCCGCGCCGCCACCCGCGCCGAGATCCGGTCCGTCCGGTCGTACTGCCCCTCGCCCGTGAACTCGTTCTGGTGGTCCACGTCCGCCAGCGTCAGGTTGTTGATGTCCCCCTGCCGCAGCCGAAGCTCCAGCAGCTCCAGCGGGTCGACAAGCCCGTTCACCCGGCTCTGAAGCTGGAGCTCCTTCGTCGTCTCCAGCGTCTGCTGGCTGCTCGCCCGGGTGTTCTCGTCGATGATGATCGACACGATGTCATGAATCTTGAACGTCTTGGGCGTCGGAGGCTGCACAAAGAACATGCTCGTCACACGCAGCTCCGCCAGTTGGTCCGGCTGCCCCTCCGCGTTCACCATCGGCGGCGGCGCCAGCAAAAACAGGCTCTGCCCCGCCGCCGGCGCCGCGATCCACACCGCGGGACACACCGCCGCACTCGCCCAATAACGCCGGCCGAAGCCGCCCACGCCGCCCGCCGCCGCACGCTTCACGCTCATTGCCCACCCTCCTTCACCGCCGCAGCGGACGCGGCATCGGTCGCGGCATCGGTCGCGGCATGGGTCGCCGCGTCCGGCGCCGAAGGGCCGTCCGTCCCGGCCAGGTCGCTCAGCACCGCCCACCCCCGCTCGTTGATCCGCGCCATCGCCCGCCGACCGCCCGGCAGTTCCACCTCGATCACCTCGCCCGCCCGCGCGTCCTGCCGCGCCCGGCCCTTGGTCTGCACCAGCGCCCCGCGCGTGACGCAGTGCACCTGCACCTCGTCCCCGCGCGCCACCACACGCGGCGCCTCCAGGTCATCGGCCCGCACGATCGAGCCCGCCTGCATCCGCCCGCGCAGCACGCCGTCCGCCACCGCCGCGCGGCTCGCCGGCACCACCTCGGGCGAGAGCCACTGCTCGTCCTCCCGCACCGCCGCCTCGCCGAGCCGCGCGCCCCGTTCCAGCCGGTCCGTCGCCACGAGCACCCGACGGCGCACGCTCGCGTCCACGCGGATCGTCCGCGACAGCACCACCCGGTCCCCGTCGTACACCGTCACCGCCACCGGCATCCGCCCCGACATCGACATGGGCCGCAGGTGCACCACCCGCCCGTCCACCGCCGAGTCCAGCACACCCGCGTCCCGCTCGTCAAACCCCAGCCGCAGGTCCGCCGCCTCCACACCCAAAAACGCCGCAACTCGCGGCCGGATCAGCTCGCCCACGCTCCCCGCGCCCCACTCGCGCTCGCCCGCGGCCTCGGCGCCCGTGCGCTCCGCGGCAGGCGTCGCCGCCGCGGCCCCCGCCTCTCGCCGCACGCGCACCGCCGCCGCAGACCCGCGGAGCGACACCCGCCCCCAGTTCACCCCCGGCACGCCCTCGAGCGCCCGCCGCACCTCGTCCACCGTCACGCGCCGCCAGCCCCCCTCGCCCGAGCCGCCCGCCGCGTCGAGCTCGTCGAACGCTCCCGCGACCAAGGCGTCCGCCATCGCCGCCGTGCCCCCGTGCGCCGGCGTGAGCCACGCGACGTCCGACACGCGGATCGGCACCCCCGCGTCCACGACCACGGCGTCCCGCAGTTCCACGATGATCGGGCCCACATCCGCCGCCGCAGCGGCCCGCGCAGCGACCAGGCACAGACACGCCCAGAGCGCCCGCATCGCGCCCATCGCCCGCATCGCGGCCGCGCGCCGCGACCGCGGCGCCACCCGCCCCCGCCGCCCGCCCGAGCTTGCCGCGAAACCAGCAACCATCGGCCACTCCTCGGGCCCGCGCTCAACGCCCCGCGTTACTGACGGATCTGCCCGATCGTCCGCAACGCCTCGTCCGCCGCGCGGATGCTCTGGCTGTTCAGCTCAAACGCCCGCTGCGTGCGGATCAGCTCAACAAGCTCCCGCGTCGGGTCGACGTTGGAGGCCTCCAAAAACCGCTGCAGAATCGTCCCTCGGAACTCCGTGCCCGGTTCCCCGAGCACCGGCGGGCCGCTCGCCGGAGACTCCACATACAGGTTCTCCCCCACCTGCCGGAGCCCCGTCGGGTTGATGAACGTCACGAGCTCGATCTGCCCGATCTCCTGCGGCTCTACCTCGCCGGGCTGGTTCACGAAGATGCGCCCGTTCGGATCAATCTCGATCCCCGTCGCCTCCTCGGGGATCTGGATCTCGGGGATCAGCCGCCGCCCCTGGCTGTTCGCCAGCACGATCTCGTTGTCCGAGTTCAGCGTGAAGTTCCCGGCCCGCGTGTACGCGATGCCGCCCCCGAGCTCGTCCTCCACCCCAACCTGAAAGAAGCCCGACCCCTCGATCATCATGTCGAGCTCGCGCTCCGTGTTCCGCGGCGGGCCGGGCGCGAAGTCCACCTGCGTCCCCGATACCCGAACGCCAAGCCCCACGTACAGCCCCGTCGGCTTCTGGTCCCCGTTCGCGTTCTCAACGCCCGGCTGCGAACGCTCCAGATAGAGCAAGTCCTCAAAGTTCGCCCGGCTCGCCTTGAAGCCGTCCGTGTTCGAGTTCGCCAGGTTGTTCGCGATCACGTCCAGCCGCGTGTTCAACGCGCTGAGCCCCGTCGCCGCCGATTGAAGCGCGATGTTCGCCATGCCAAGCGTCCCTCACCCTGCGCCAGCAACAGATCCGCCCGCGGATCCACGCACGGACCCGCCCGACCCCTCACCCCGGTCGACTACCCCACCCGCCCGAACGTGTTGATCGCCCGCTCCATCATCCGGTCCTGCGTCTGGATCATCGACGTCGCCGCAGACACCGTCCGCGCCGCCGTCTGCACCGCGAGCATCGCCGTCACCGGCTCAACACCCGAGAGCTCCAGCGTCCCCTGCCGCACAATCCCCGTCGCCGGACGCCGCGAGCCGTACGCCTGCGGCGTGATCGCGAACTGCCCGTCGCCGACTTTCTTGAGCGACGTCCGGTCCGCGACGTCCACGACCTGCAACCGCCCGACGGGGTCGCCGTCCACCTCAACCACGCCGTCGCCGTTGATCGTCACCCGCTCGGGCCGCACGTCAGGCCCGCCGACGTTGATGACGCCGTTCGCCGAGTTGAGCACCGGCATGCCGGTCGACGCGCTCACGAGCCGCCCCGCCGCGTCGAGCGTGAACCGCCCGTCCCGCGTCAGCCGGATCGTGTCCGTCCGCCCCGACGCCGCCGACCGGACGACAAAGAACCCCTCGCCCTGGATCGCCACATCAAGGGGTTGGCCTGTCTCGCTCAGCGGCCCCTGCCCGAAGTTCACCCGATTCGGGGCCAAGTGCACCCCAGCCCCCAACCGCTCCAGCAGCTCGTTGCTCGGCAGGTGCCCCACCCCATCCTCGGTGGTCACCACCGCCCGCTGCCGCACAAGCGACGTGTCCGGCTTGAACCCTGTGGTGTTCACGTTCGCCAGGTTGTTCGCCGCGACGTCGGTGCGGTACAGCCCCGTCAGGAGCCCGGAAGTGGCGAGTTGAACGCCGTAGTACATCGCTGGGCCCCACAGGCCGCCCGCGCCCCATGCGCGGCGGACCGCCCAGGGACACCACAAGCCGCGTGCCAGCCGCACCCTCGCACCGCTCAGCCACCCGAACGCGCATCACGCGCAGGCCGTGCGCGACGTCACACACGCGCTCGCGCAGGCAACCCTTGCGCCCCCGCGGCCGCTCGCAACACCTCAAACAAGGGATTTTTACGCCCGCTCCGCCGCTCCCGGTGCTTCAGCGGCCGCCGCAGCCACCGCTGGTCTTGCCGCAGGGGCAGCACCCGCCTGAACGCGGGAGAGCCATGGAGCGGCCCGCTGAGGCGCTGCCGCCTGTGCTGAAGCTGGAGATCGCGCGCACAAACGTGCGTCCCCGGCCCTCCGGGTCCTCCACCGGGGCGTCCGCGTCGGCCATCGAACGCCGCAGTTCCAGGACGCTGCCGTCTTCTTCACACCGGTATTCGTACATGGGCATGGCCAAGACTCCTCGGTCCAAGCGACCAAGCAAGGGTATCGTGCCGCCGCAGCCCCGTGTTGAAGCGGGACTCTCGCCCCAATCGCCGCGGCACCGCCCGCGCGCCCCGCCCCCTGGAGGCCGGCCATGCCTGACACCACGTCCACTTCGTCCCATGCCTCGGTTGAGTTCGCCGGCCGGCACGTCGTCGTCAGCGGCGGAACGGGCGCGCTGGGGTCCGCGGTGGTCGGCCGCCTGCTGGCCGCGGGGGCCCGGGTCTCGATCCCGGTGTTCAACGAGCGGGAGCTCGCGACGTTCGCCTTGAAGGACCACCCATCCGTTCGCACTCTGGCCGGGTTTGATCTGTCCGACGAGGCCCAGGTGGAACGCTTTTACGGCGAGGCCGTCGCGCCCGTCGGCTCGCTGTGGGCGAGCGTGCACGTCGCCGGCGGCTTTGCGATGGCCCCGGTGGAGGAGGCCGGGGCGGCGGTCTTCCAGCGGATGATGGCGATGAACGCCGCCAGCAGCTACCTGTGCACGCGCGAGGCCGTCCGCCGCATGCGGGCGACGGGACTGAGCGGCGGCGCCGGGGGCCGCGTGGTGAACGTCTCGGCCCTCGCCGCGCTGGAGGCGGACGGCGGGGCGAAGATGGCGGCGTACATCGCGAGCAAGGCCGCCGTGGCGGCGCTGACCCGGGCGATCTCGAGCGAGGTGAAGGGCGAGGGCATCCTTGTGAACGCGATCGCCCCCTCGCTGATGGACACGCCGCAAAACCGCGCCGCGATGCCCAACGCCGACCACAGCACGTGGCCCGCGTGCGACGAGGTGGCGTGCACGATCTGCTTCCTCGCCTCGCCCGGCAACCGCGTGACCCGCGGGGCCGTGGTGCCCGTGGGCGGGCGCAACTGACATGGACGCCCCGCGCCGAGCCCGACGCCGCGGACCGGCGAGGGCCGCGGACCGCCCGACGCTGGCCCGGGCCTGAAACCGCGCAGACCCGCGCCGCGAAGCACCCGATACGCCGTCCACGGGCCGCTTTCCCGGCTATCCTGCCGGATCGGCGACCGGCTTCCGGGCCGCGTCCGGGGCGTCTGTCCCGGCACCGCGGCGCCTTTGGCACGGCGTCGAAAAGCCCCGCCCGCCTGGCGCGCCGAGCGGGTGATACCCACGCCGTGGTCGCGGCCCGAGCGGGCCCGAGGATGCACGGCCGGGCCCGTCGCGCTCCTGGTGACCGACCGCGTCCCGCAGCCTGCGTTCCCCAGCGAAGGCCGGCGTGGGCCGGTGCACCGAGACCCGAGGTTGACATTGACGACCGCCGTCGCCCACAGCAGACCGCAACTTCCCCTGCCCGACACCGTGATCAAGGGCCAGATTCTCTGGCCGTATGCGATCGCCATCGGCGGGATTCACCTGATCGCGCTGGCCGCGTTCGTGCCGTGGCTCTTCACGTGGACGGGGCTGGTCGTGTGCCTGGTGGGCGTGCACGTCTTCGGTCAGGCGATCAATCTGTGCTACCACCGCGTGCTCACGCACAAGTCGGCGAAGCTGCCGGTCTGGCTCGAGCACCTGTTCGTGCTGATGGCGCTCTGCTGCATGCAGGACACGCCGGCGAAGTGGGTCGCCATCCACCGCTACCACCACAACCACTCGGACCACCAGGACGACCCGCACACGCCGCTGGTCGAGTTCTTGTGGGCCCATGTCGGCTGGCTGCTCGTCGTGAACAAGGCGACGCACAACATCAACACCTACGCCAAGTTCGCCAGCGACATTTTAAAGGACCGCTGGTACATGAAGCTTGAGAAGAGCTTCAACTGGCTCTGGATCTACGTGGCCCACGCGGCGCTCTTCTTCGCCGTCGGCGCCGGCATCGGCTACGTGCAGGGCGGGGCGGACGAGGCGCTGCGGTTCGGCCTGAGCCTGCTGGTGTGGGGCGTGTTCGTGCGGAACGTGCTGGTGTGGCACATCACCTGGTCGGTGAACTCGTTGACCCACATGTTCGGCTACCAGAACCACAAGACCGACGACCACAGCAAGAACAACTGGTTTGTCGCGGTGCTGACGGTGGGCGAGGGCTGGCACAACAACCACCACGCCGACCCGATCAGCGCGAGCAACCAGCACCGCTGGTGGGAGTTTGACATCACGTACTACCAGATCAAGGCGCTGGAGTGGCTGGGCCTCGCGAAGGACGTGAAGCCGCCGCGGCATGTGCGGCAGAAGCGGCGGCTTGCGACGAGCGGGCCCGAAGCGAGCGAATGACGCGGGGGGAGCCCCGCTCACCCCGAGCATCGCGGCCCAACGGCACGCTTTGGCCAGCCAGAAAGGCGACGCCCGCCTTGTCGGCGAGCGCCGGTGCATGGGTCGCGGCGTGAGCCCCGCCCGTGCGGGGCAGAACCTCTGGCTCCGCCTCAGCGAGCGCGGCGACGACGACTCACCAGCACACCCGCCGCCGCGAGCGGAGCGGCAACGCCCGGTGCGGGGATGACGCGAACCGCGAAGTCAAACGTGATGAACTCGTCCACGGACACGCTGTCGCCGACGAAGTCCAGCGGCGTTTGGCTGAACAGGGATACGCCGAGCACGTAGCGCCCGGGGCCGAGGTCGGCGACGAGGCTCCCGTTTTCAGCGCTGCCAATCGCAATGAACCCGCCGTCAAGCTGGGTCAGTCCGAACGATCCCTCCGTTGGCGCAAGGTTGTTTTCGACGAACGCGTTCGTCTCGAAGTCGGCCTCGAAGCGGAACGCCGTAGAAACGGTGAACTCCAAGCTGGCCGAGAACTCGCCGAACGCAAATGGGGCGAAGCCCGAACTCGGCCCACCGGGCACAAGCGTCACCGACGACTTGTGCCGACTTCCACCGGCGAACCGAAAGCCGCGCGCGGTGTCGGTTCGGAGGGAGGTCGCGAAGATGTCGCCGCGAGAGATGAACGCCCCGGCGTCAAACTCGCGCTGGATGATGGGGTTGAACGCCCCGCCGGCCTGCGGCGGTGCCGTGACATCTTCAAACTGGCCCAGGTTGAAATCCGCGGCGAACGAGAGTCTCCGCGTGTCCCGCGTGACCTGCACCCCGGCGTGAGACGGGACAGCGACCGCGGCCACAACCACGGCCGACGCCGCGGGGAACAACGCCACCTTCATGACTCTGACCCTCCCGAGCCAACGGCTCGTGCCTGTGGGAGCCGGGATCATCCGGCACCCGAAGCGAAACACACATCAAACGATCGCATGTCCACGCCGTCCCACCGGCGCACGGCCACCGTCGACGCCTGCGCATCAGCCCACGCGGGACGACGAACGCCGACGCGCGGCGAACAGTCCCGCAACCGCGAGCGGGACCGCCGCGCCCGGCGCAGGAACCGGGCGAATCGAAACGTCGAAGTCCAGGAACTCCGACAGCGAGGCGAAGCCGGTGTCGGACGGCACGGGCACCGAGCTGTCGAGGCCGATCCAAAGGCTGTACCGCCCGGCACCGAACTCCGATTGGTACGTGCCGCTCGCGTTGCCGTCGATGCGTCCTGTCCCGCCGTCCAACTGAACGAGGAAGAACGCGGCCGCGTTCGGGGCGAGCGTCCCGTTTGGGACCGCGTTCGTCTCAATCTCGGCGAGGAAGGTGAAGGCGGTTGGCGAAACGAACTCCAGGCTGACGCCGGAGAAGCCGCTCGAGTTCGGGCCGAAGTTGCTGAGCGGCTCGCCCGGGACGAGTTCGAGCGAGAGGTTGTGCTCGGATCGGCCCGTGAGGCGGAGGCCGCCGCGGGCGTCGGTGCGGAGCGACGTGAACGACAGGTCGGCGCGGGCGATCGACACGCCGTTGAAGTAGTCGCGCTGAATCACGGCGTCGAACGCGCCGCCGGCGTTGTCGGGCGAGCGGACTTCTTCGTCCTGGCCGAGTGCGATGTCCGCTTGAAAACCGAGGGACCGCGAGTCACGCGTCACCAGCAACTCGGCGTGGGCCGTGCCGACCGACGCGCCGATGATCGCGGCCGCCATCAAGGCCTGGCATGAGCATGTCATGAAATGTATCTCCCTCGCCCATGAGCTCGGGCGCTGTGGACGAACCTACGTCTTGGACTGCTGTCGACGGATTCGGAGTTGCTTTGTGGGATGACCCGCCGCGGTGTCATCCGCGGACGCGCGACGCCGACGACCGCCGCCGCCGGGCCGCGACCACGCCGGCGATGCCGACCGCGAGCGCCGCGGACGGGGCGGGCAGGCGCGGGATAAGGAAGTTGAACTGCGCCGACTCCGAGAGCGACGCGGGCCCGTCGCCGATGAAGCGGCCGAGTTCGGTGATGAGGCTGTTCGTGATGCGGTACGACCCCGGTGCCAGCGCGAGACTCAGGCCGGACGTCTCGCTGAGCGCGGCGAGCGTCGTCCCGTCGGCCGTCTGCAGCACCATGCTCGCCCCGGCCGGCGTCAGCACATCGCCCGGCACCGCGTTGGTGTTCAGGCCGAGAATCGCCAAAACGCCGCGACGAACCGTGAACTCGATGGTGCTCGTCCACGCGGCGAGCACGGCGTTGTTGTCACCCAGCCCCACGCCGCCGGCGGGCGGGGTGTTCGACAGATCGAAACGCACCGAAGAACTCTCGCCGATGCCGCCGTCCGGTCCGAAAATATTGGAAATCGCCGTCGCCGCGACATTCACCACCGACCCGCCGGCCGTGGTCTGCGAGCCGATGAAGCTCGGGCTGAACACACCGGGCTCGGTGCCGATCGCCTGCAGATCGCCGATGGGCGTGTTGATCGTCCGCACCGCCGAATCAATGGACAGCACCCCAGCCGGGGCCGCGTGCGCCACCGCCGCCGTCAAGCCTACCGACAGGCCCACCGACACCATCGACGCGAACGACACCACCGCCGGTCGCGAGACCGACAGCCCACACGCCGCACGTTGCACACCCATCGCCGCTCCCCTTCCGCGATGCTCTGATCGCGTGCTGCCCCACGCCCCGCCGCTCTTGCCCGGTCTTCCCAGTTTCAACCGCACCGCACGAGCGACCCCCCGAGCATCGCAAGTGTGCCACACCTTCCGCGCCGCGTCAATCCAACGTGCATGAAACCTTCACTTCGAACGCGGGGCATACATCACAGCCATCAGCCCGCGATCACATGCTTCGTCGACGCCAGCGCGGCAGACACCTTGGTCTGCCATTCCTCATACCCCGCACGGCCCATCAGGCCGAACGTGGCCTTCTTGCCCGTCTCCACCGCCGGCTGGTCGTACGCGTCGATGCCCAGCATCAGACCCGCGTACGCCGTCGCCACCTGCCACAGCATCAAAAACTCGCCGACGTGCGACTCGTCCACCCGCGGGAACTTGATCGTAAAGTTCGGCCGCTGGCTCTCCACCAGCGCGTACTCCGTCGCCCGCTTCTCGGCGTTCAGCAGCGCCGACATCTTCTTCCCCTCGAGATACTGCAACGCCTCCACGCCGAGCCCCGCGGGGATCGTCACGTCCTGCGCCTCAAAGGACTCCACCTCCAGCAGCCCGAACACCTTGTCGTTCGGCCCCTCGCGGTAGAGCTGCACCTGCGAGTGCTGGTCGGTCGCCCCGAGCGCCTTGATCGGCGTGAAGCCCGCGAACACCTCCTCGCCCTTCGTGTTCACCCGCTTGCCGAGGCTCTCGGCCCAGAGCTGCCGGAACCAGTCCGCCAGCAGGTAGAGCCCGTTGCAGTACGGCATCATCACGTGCATCGGCTTCGCGACCCCGCCGTCGGCGTAGCACCCCGTGCCCAGATGCACCAGCAGCGTCGCCAGCATCGCCGCGGGGTTTTTGTCCAGCTCGGGCCGGCGGCACCGCGCGTCCATCGCGTGCGCCCCGTCCAGCATCGCCTCGATGTTGATGCCGCACATCGCCGCCGAGAACAGGCCCACCGGGCTCAGCACGCTGAACCGGCCCCCCACGCCGTCGGGCACCGGCAGCGTGTCGTACCCCGCCTTGTCGCAGATCTGCCGCATCGTGCCGCGCGATTCGTCTGTCACCGCGACGATGTGCTCCTTCGCCGCCGCCCCGAGCCGCTTGGCCAGCATGTCGCGCACGATCATGAACTGCGCCGCCGTCTCCGCCGTCTCGCCCGACTTGGAGATCACGTTGAACAGCGTCCGCTCCGGCGGGCACAGCGCCATCACCGCGTTGAAGGCCGCGGGGTCCACGTTGTCCAGCACAAAGAGCCGGGGCCCGCGCCGCCGCCCCGCGTCCAGCAGGTTGTGGGTCGCGGGGTTCAACGCGCTCTGCAGCGCGATGTTCCCCAGCGCCGACCCGCCGATGCCCAGCACCACCAGGTTGTCCCACCGCCCCGCGTGCTTCTGGGCAATCGCCCGCACCGACGCGACGTACCCCGCCCGGGGGCCCGCCGGGTCGGCGAGGGGCCGCCAACGCTCCCACCCGGTGCCGCGCGTGCGCTCCAGGCTCGCCGTCAGCTCGGCCGCACGCTTCGTGAGCGTCGATCCCGGGGCCAGGTGGGACGCGTCGATCCCGTGCGAACCGACGCGCATGGACAGGCAGTTGGCATAGTCGATCGTCAGCATGGCGGCAGCGTAGCGAACCGCTCGCCGCCGGTCGCGCCCCGCCCCCCACGCACGCCCCCACCCCCGCCGGCCCGGCCCCCGCACGCGAACCCGTCTACCGCGGCCGGCTCGGATCAGGCCACGCCGCCGTCGACAGCGCCGCGCCCCCCGGCGTTCCCTGCCACGGCAGCACGCGGTGGGGCCAACTCGTCCGCCGCCCGCACGCGTCCGTCCGGTCCAGCGCCAGGCGCACCTGGCCGCTCCCCGCCCCCACCCCCGCGTCCACGCCAGACGGCAGCGCCATGACAAACGCCCAACGCTCCGCCTCAGCCGAGCGGACGACCCGCTCCGGCACCGGGCCGTCGCGAGACACCGTCACCACCCGCGGCCCGCCGCCCGCCCCGTCGTCCAGAATCACCCGCACCGAGTCGGCCTCGCCCCCCGGCACCACGGCCGCCGCCGCGGCGGCCGCCCCGCCCGCCGCACACTCCACGTACAACGAAAACTGCAGCGGCTCCCCGCGCGACCCCGGCGCCGCAAAGAGCCGCGCCCGCGTCCAGGACGCCGGCGGCGGCAGACCCGCCCGCGCCGCCGTCCGCTGCGGGTCGGCCACAAAGTCGCTCATCGTCCACGCCGAACGAAACGGGCCAAGGTCCGCGCCGGGCGGCACGACCGCCAGCGCCGCCCCCCGCGCCTCCGCCCGCACCGTCGCCACGCCGAACGCCAGCGTCACCGGCAGCACGCCCGCACCATCCGCGCCGGTCCTCCCCGACGCGGCCCCATCCGCCGGCACCACCGCGGGCCCGAGCGGCACGCGCAGCCCCGCCGCCACCGAAAGCCCCCGCTCGACCGCAAACGGCTCCGCCGCCCGCGTGCCGTCCGGCAGCGTCGCCGACACAAGCCCACCCGCGAACGGCGCGAGCACGCCCAGCACAGGCCTCCGCTCCCCCACCGCCACCGGCCCGTCGTCGATGGGCCAGGTCAGCAACACCGGCTGCCCCGCGAGCCACGCGCGGGCCCGCGACGCCCGCGACGCCGCGCTCGCCCGCGGATCCACCATCGCCGCGAGCAACTCCGCCGCCGACGCGTCATCGGCGCACCACAGCGGCGCCGCCGTGCCGGGCCCGCCGCCCGAAACGCCCGTCGGGAAGTACGCCGCGCCGGCAAGCCGCTCGCGCACCGCGAGGGAGAGCGCCTCGTCCGCCTCCCAAAGCCGCAGGAGCGCCACCCGCCAGCGGTCTTCCTGCAGCGACGCGAGCGTGTCGACCGCAAAGCGGGCCGGCGCGTCCGCCTCGACGCCCGGTCCCGCGGCCGCTTGGTCGGGCGCCGGCTCGCCGGGCCCGGCCGTCAGGGCGGCGCCGTCGCCGATGAGC